>CAZYPO010000012.1:32158-49739 GCA_964649225.1 uncultured Gemmatimonas sp.
CCGTTCTCGCTGACCGCGCCGACGACGAGATTGGTCCCGCCGATGTCGATCCCGATCAGCCAGCGCATCAGTCCTGCTCCTCTCGGGTTGCCGTGCTCTCGTCGCTGGGCAGCGCGCCGCCCCGGAGCACCGCTTCGTACACCGCCAGGAGTCGTGCCGCCAGCAGCTTGGCGTCGAACCGCCTGGCGTAGCGTCGGCCGGCGCTGCGCATCCTATCGGCGAGCGCAGCATCGTCGAGCACGCGGCGCAGCAGGCCGGCGAGGGCTGCGGCGTCGGTGGCGGGCGTGTAGAGCGTTGCCGGGCCGCCCGCCTCCGGAAAGCAGCCCCCCTCCGTGGCAATCACCGGCACCCCCGCGGCGAGCGCCTCGACGATCGGCAGGCCGAAGCCTTCGAAGAGCGAAGGATACAGGAAGACGGCCGCGCTTTGCATCACCGCGGGCAGATCTTCATCGCGCACGGTGTCGCGGATCAGGACCCGGTCCGGCACCCGCAGCTGCTCGGCCAGGCGGAGTAGCTCCGCCCGGGTCCCGCCGTTCCGGCCGACCAGCACGAGCGGCGGGGTGCGGGCCGGATCGAGTTTCGCGATCGCGGCGATCGCGCTGCGCTGGTTCTTCCGCGGCTCCAGCGTGCCCACACTGAGCAGAAAGCTCCCTGGCAGGGCATAGCGAGCCAGCACCTCCTGTCGCCGCCCACCCGGCACGGGCTGCCCGAACCGCGGATCCGCCGGAGGCGGCACCACCACGATGCGATCCCGGGCGATGCCGTACAGCTCCTGCAGGTCGTTACCGGTCTGCCGGCTCACCGCCACGATAGCGGTGGCCCGTTCGGCGCTCCACCGGTAGCGCCATTGGTAACTCCGCCGGTCCACCGGCGGATAGAGCCCGGGAAAGCGCGCCCAGATCAGGTCGAGGAAGCTGACCACCGACGGGACACCGCGCTGCGGCAGGTCGCGCGGAATCTCGTGGCTCAGCCCGTGGAACAGCTCCACTCCGTCCGCCGCCGCCTGGCGCCCCAGCCGGCAGGTGCGCCACCAGGTTCTGGCACCGGCCGCTCGCCAGGCCGGCGGCGGCAGCTGGAGAGCGGCGCCGAGCTCGCTGGGTAGGCCCAGGTATTGGGCCCGTGGCGGAGCGGGTGAGTAGAGCTGCCCGGTAACCACGGCGTCCCGGCCGAGCAGGCCACGCAGGACGCGCCGCCCGTAGTTGCCCAAACCGGTCGAGTTGCGGAGGGCGCGGACCGCGTCGAATCCGATCCGCCGCAATGCTCAGTCGACCTGGAGCACGGCCAGAAACGCCTCCTGAGGGATTTCCACGGCGCCGACCTGCTTCATGCGCTTCTTCCCTTCCTTCTGTTTCTCCAGCAACTTGCGCTTGCGGGTTACGTCGCCGCCGTAACACTTGGCGGTCACGTCCTTGCGGAACGCCGAGACCGTCTCCCGCGCGATGATCTTCTGGCCGATCGCCGCCTGGATGACCACCTGAAAGAGCTGCCGCGGAATCAGCTCCTTGAGCTTTTCCGCCACCTTGCGGCCCCACTCGTAGGCCTTGTCGCGGTGGATGATGATGCTGAACGCGTCGACCTGCTCGCCGTTGATCAGCATGTCCAGCTTGACCAGCTCGCTCTCGCGATAGCCGCCCAGCTCGTAGTCGAGCGAGGCGTACCCCCGCGAGAGCGACTTGAGCCGGTCGTAGAAGTCGAGCACGATCTCGCCCAGCGGGAATTCCCAGTGGAATTCCACCCGGACGGGGTCGAGATAATGCATCCCCTGGTAGACTCCGCGGCGATCCTGCCCCAGCTTCATGATGCCGCCGATGTACTCCGACGGGGCCATAATGCGCGCCTTGACGAAGGGCTCCTCGATCCGGTCGATGTTGGCGGGATCGGGCAGGTGGGACGGATTCTCGACGATTTCCATCTCGCCATTGCTGCGGTAGACGTGATACTCCACGGTAGGCACCGTGGTGATCAGCGCGAGGTCGAACTCCCGCTCCAGTCGTTCCTGCACGATCTCCATGTGCAGCAGTCCCAGGAAGCCGCAGCGAAAGCCGAAGCCGAGCGCGGTCGAGGTCTCCGGCTCGTAGTGCAGCGACGCATCGTTGAGCTGCAGCTTCTCCAGGGCATCCCGCAGGGATTCGTACTGATCGGTCGTGGTGGGATAAATCCCGGCGAACACCATGGACTTCACTTCGCGGTAACCCGGGAGCAGCTCGCCCGCGGGATTGACCGCATCGAGGATCGTGTCGCCGACCCGGGCGTCGCGCACGTCCCGCAAGCTCGCGACCAGGTAGCCCACCTCGCCCGCCGAGAGCTCCTCGCATTCGTGCTGCCCGAGTTGGAGGTAACCGACCTCGTCCACGTGGTAGGCGGCGTCCGGATGGGAGCCGAAGCGGATCTCCGCTCCCTTTCGCACCGCGCCGTCCACCACCCGGATACTGGGCACCGCGCCGCGATAGCGATCGAAGTGACAGTCAAACACCAGGGCGCGGAGCGGGGCGCCGGCGTTTCCCCTCGGCGCGGGCACCCGGGCGATGATGGCCTCGAGCAGCTCCGCGATGCCGATTCCCTCTTTCGCGGACACCGAGAGGATCTCCTCCCGCTTGGCGCCGATCAGATTCATGATCTCTTGGGCGCGCCGTTCCGGCTCCGCACCGGGCAGATCGATCTTGTTGAGGACGGGGAGGATCTCGAGCCCGGCATCCATCGCCAGGAAGAGATTCGACAGGGTCTGGGCCTGCACCCCCTGCGAGGCGTCCACCACCAGGATGGCGCCCTCGCAGGCGGCAAGCGAGCGGGACACCTCATAGGTGAAATCAACGTGGCCCGGCGTATCGATGAGGTTGAGCTCGTAGTCGCTGCCATCGTGGGCGGTGTATTGCATCCGCACGGCGTTGAGCTTGATGGTGATGCCGCGTTCGCGCTCGAGGTCCATGGTATCGAGGACCTGGTCCCGCATCTGGCGCTTGTCCAGCGTGCCGGTGGCCTCGATCAGCCGGTCGGCCAGGGTGGACTTGCCATGATCGATGTGGGCGACGATGCAAAAATTGCGGATTCTCGACTGCGGCATGGGGGAAATATAAGCGCTCGCCTATTTTCCCCCCATGCCGAACGCGCGCGGCGTTACCAAGTACGACGTGGAGATGCTGGTCGTCGCCCTGATCTGGGGCGGCAACTTCAGCGTCAGCAAGTTCGCGATGGGGCAGATCGGTCCGCTGCCGTTCAGCGCGCTGCGCTTCGCGGTGGCGGCCGTGCTGCTCGCGCTGGTGGCGCGGAAGGCCCGGGTGTTAACCCCGCTTCCCCGGCGGACTTTTTGGGGACTCGCCGGGCTCGGCGTGCTCGGCAACACGTGCTATCAGGCCATCTTCATGACGGGACTTTCGCTGACCACCGCCACCAACAGCGCGATGATCGTCGCCAGCCTGCCGGTGGTCGTGGCGCTGCTGGGGTCGCTGCTCAAGATCGAGCGGGCCACGCCGGCCATGTGGCTCGGCGTGGCGCTGGGAACTGCCGGCGTCGCCCTGGTGGTGACGGCCCGGGGAGTGCACTTCGATGCGGGCAGTTTCCGGGGAGACCTGCTGGTGCTCCTCGCCATCATGTGCTGGGCGTGCTACACGGTCGGGGTGCGGCGGATCGGAGCGGGGATCGACGCCCTGCAGATCACGGTGATCACCACGGTGGCGGGAACTCCCGGACTCCTGCTGCTGGGCGCGCCCGGACTGTTGCGTCAGGACTGGAGTGCGATTTCCACCAAGACCTGGGGCGCGGTGGCCTACGCGGCGCTGCTCGCGCTGGTGCTGTGCTACATCCTCTACAATCGGGCGGTGCAGGGCATCGGTACCGCGCGGACCGCGATCTATAACTGCCTGGTGCCGCTGGTTGCGATGGTGATCGCCTGGCTCACGCTGGGCGAGGTGCCGACCGGCGTGCAGTTCGCGGGAGTGGTCCTCGTAATCGCGGGGGTGTTGATCAGTGTGACGGCGGGAGGAGCGCGGCGGCAGGAGACGGTGGTCGTGCCGGAATAGGCGGTCATTCTGATCTCTGACCCTACGGCGTCACAAGCTGCCGGTACGACTCCGGCACCCACTTCGGTCGCTGCGGCGCGTTGGCCACCTCCTGCCCCACATAGAAGAGCAGTCGCACGATGCGCGCCTCCTTCTCCGCGTCGATCTTGTCCGGGGAATCAGAGGGCCGGTGATAGTCCGCATGCACGCCATTGAAGAAGAACAGAATCGGCACGCCCACCTGCGCGAAGTTGTAATGGTCGGAGCGCGTGTAGAAACGCTGCTCCGGCCAGCGATCGTCGATCGCCGCCATGTTGAGCTCGGGATGCGCGGCGTTGACCCGGTTAAGGGTGCTTCCCAGATCCGAATGTTCCTTGCCGATTGCCACGATGGTGTCTTTCCAGTTGCGCCCGATCATGTCGGCGTTCAAGTCGGCCACGATTTGCGGCAACGGCACCGGCGGATGACCCACGAACCAGCTGCTGCCCCACAGGTTCTCTTCCTCGCCGCTGACCGTGAGGAAAATCATCGAGCGCTTGGGCCGCGCCCCCGGCCGGCTGAACGCCTCCGCGAGCTCGACTACCCCCACCGTGCCGGAGCCGTCGTCGTCCGCGCCGTTGCAGATGCTGTCCGCGCCCATCGCGCCGCATTGCGCCCCCGGCTGTCCGGTGGCGCCGATGTGATCCATGTGCGCCGAGAACACCACGTATTCATGCTTGAGCACCGGATCGCTGCCCTCGAGGATGCCGACCACGTTCGGGGCATAGGTAAGTGCCAGCGTGGCGTCGCGGATCGTGATCTCGCCTTCCCAATCGGGCGCTTGCTGCACCATCGTGATCGGGGCGGAACGCAACGTGGCAAATTGCTCCGCCGCTTCGGGAACCTGGCTCACGACCGCACGCTCGAGGAGCGCGACGATCGGCGCGCCGCGCGCGGCATCACCTACGACGGTCTCCGGCCTGGTCTGGCGCCGCTGGTACCCGGCCAGCACCGAGTCCGAATTCACCACGAGTACGACGGCTCGCACCCCGAGGCGATCGAGCCGTTGCAGCGGACTGAGCCTTCCCCGAGCGGCCTGTTGGGCGCCCGGAGCGGGCACGTACACCACGATTCGATCCCGGACGTCCTCCTGTTTCAGGCTGTCGGAAATCACGCTGCCGCCGATCAGAACGACGGCGCCGCGAGTGCTGGAGCTCGTGGCACCGGAGACCAGCGCTCCCGCCTCCGCCAGGGTCGTTGCAACGTTGGCGGTCCCATTCCCGAAGCGGAGTGTCGATTGCGCGGCCAGCAGCTGCTTGCTGGCAATCGGGTAGCTCAGCAGGTACGTCCCGCTGTCTCCTCCCGGCTTCAGCCCGAAACGCTGGAATTCCCTCGCGATGTAGTTGGCCGTTTTGGTGAGCCCGGGGCTCGGTGTGTTGCGGCCGCCCATGGAGTCATCGGCGATGAGAGAGATGCGGCGGCGAACATCGGCTTCGGTGATAGTCGCGGCGGCGCGCTTGACCGCGGTGGATTGGGAATGGACGGCTGGCACGGCGCCGACGGCAACCAGGCAGGCCATGCCGAAGCTTCGGATCATGCGAGGGGGCGGAATCCGGGCGGCTTGCGGCGCTTGAGCTGGGGCTCGCCGACGGGCTTGCCCTTCGGAGGAGCGGGCTTCCGGCGCTCCATGGTCGGCACGAGCGGCGGGGGCTTGGGCGCCCTGGCGGTGTCCGGCAGCGCCCGGATCTCGGCCGGCGAAACCAGCGCCAGGGAGAGCAGCAGCATGGAGAGGGTCATCGCCTGCTGCTGTGCAGGGCGGATGCCAGCGCCTCGCGTCCCGGGCCCTGGGCCGAAGCTGCGCTCCTTCAAGCGCTTATCTCACCGGTCGGAGGCCCCTCTCAATCCCGGCCCGTCCACCTGTCGGGACAGGGTCGCCCCGCGTTGACTCACTGGAGGTACGTCCCTACGTTGCCCCCGGCATGCCTGCCGCCGTCGTCCCCCCGGCCACAGCCCGGCTCGATCTGCTCGACCCGGCCGAAGTCGCCCGTTTGGGCGGGCTGGAATTGATCACGACGGGCATCGTGGAAGGGTTCCTGGCCGGACTGCATCGCTCGCCCCGCCGGGGCTTTTTCGTCGAATTCGCCGAGCACCGGATGTACCAGCCGGGTGACGAGCCGCGCTATCTCGACTGGCGGCTCCTGGCCCGCAGCGACCGCCTCTACGTCAAGCAATTCGAAGAAGAGACCAATCTCCGCGCGATGCTGGTGCTCGATACCAGCCGTTCGATGGACTGGTCGGGTGCGCCGGCCACCCGACTCACCAAGCGGGCGTATGCGGAATGTCTGGTGGCCGCGCTGGCCCTGGTGCTGCTGCGCCAGCGCGATGCCACCGGCTTGCTCACCTTCGACGATCGGGTCCGCGGCCTGGTGATGCCGCGCGCGCGGCACAGTCAGTGGCACCTGCTGCTCCGGCAGCTGCAGGCCAGTACCCCCGGCGGCGGAACCGCCGCGGAGCCCGCGCTGCGCCGCGTGGTGGAGCAGCTCCGCCGTCGTGGCCTCGTCGTATTCGTCTCCGATCTCCTGTTCGATCCGCCGCTGGCGCTGACCGCCCTGCGTTTCCTGCGCCATCGGGGGCACCAGGTGCTCGTGCTGCATCTCATGGATCCGGAGGAGGTGGAGCTGCGGGGTCCGGCGGAAGCGCGCTATGAGGATCCGGAGACCGGGGAAGCAGTCGTGCTCCGGCCGGCGGACTGGGCCGAGGCGTATGCGCGTACCGTGAAGACGGCGGTCGCGGAATGGCGGGCCGCCTGCCGGCGACGCGGCATTGCCTATGAACGGGTGACCACCGATACCCCGTTCGGCCTGGCGCTGCGCCAGGCGCTGGTCCGCTCGACCGGCCTCGCGTGATCGGCTTTGCCGCGCCGTGGGCCCTCCCGGGACTCGCCGCCGCCGCGATTCCGCTCCTGCTGCATCTGTTCGCGCGTCGGGTGCCCCCGACCGTGATGTTCCCGGCAACGCGCTACCTCGCCGAAACCGCCCGCGCCCATCACCGCCGACTCACCCTGCAGCATTGGTTGCTCCTGCTGGTCCGCACGCTGCTGCTTGCCGCATTGGTTTTCGCGGCGGCGGGACCGACCCTGCCGAGCGCGGGGATCGCCAGCCACGCGCCAACCGCCATCGCCCTGGTGCTGGACAATTCGCTCTCCAGCGCCGCCACCGCGGGCGGCACTCCCGTGCTCGAACGCCTGCGTGGCGCGGCCCGAAGCATTCTGGCCATGGCGCATCCCGACGATGCGCTCTGGCTGATCGCGGCGGATGGGGTCGCGCAGCGGGGCTCGCGCCAGGAGCTCGAGACCGTCGTCTCGCGGCTGACTCCGTCTCCGCGCCGGCTCGACCTGGGGCGCGCCGTCGGCATCGCGCGTGAAGCCATGGCCACGCAGCCGCTGCCCGCGACGGTCGTGGTCCTGAGCGACCTGCAAAGCAGCGCACTCTCGGTCGCTTCGGGCTCGGGGCCCCTGGTGGCGATTCATCCGGAGGAGCCTCCGGTGGCCAATCTCGGCGTCGCCGCTCTTGCGCCAGGACGACAGCCCTGGGGGCCGGAGGGCGGACGGCTGACCGCGTTGGTGAACGGCACCGAGGGCAAGAGCGCGGCGCTCTCCATCCGCGTCGGCGAGCGGGTGCCGCGGCAACAGCTCGCGACCGCCGGCGCGACGGTCTCGGCTGGAAGCGGGGCGCTGCCCGCCGGTTGGTGGGGAGTGCGCGCCGAGCTCGAACCCGACGAGCTGCGGCTGGATGACGCGCGAGTCACCGCGGTACGCGTGGCAAACGCGGCCCGGGCGAGCTGGCGCAGCGAAGATCACTTCCTCGCGACGGCCTGTGAGGTCCTGTTGCAGAATGGGCGCCTGGTTCGCGGCGGTGATCTCAGCATCGGCTCACTCGGTCCGGGCTCGTCCATCGTGCAGCCGCCGGTAGACCCCGCGGCACTCGGCGCGCTCAACCGCGCCCTCGCCACTCGGGGGGTCGGATGGCGCTTTGGGGATCTCGCACCGGGCAGCGGCGTGGTGGACAGCGGCCCGGTCTTGAGCCGGCACCAGGTGACCAAACGATATGCGCTGCGTCCCTCCGGCTCGAGCGCCGCGACGCGGGGCGTGCTCTTGACCGTCGGCGGCGCGCCGTGGGCGGTCCGCAGCGCGAACACCATCCTGCTGGGCAGCCGGCTGGATCCCGGCTGGACCGACCTGCCGGTCTCCGCTGAGTTCGTCCCCTTCGTGGACTTCCTCGCCAATCGCGCCGTGCCTGGCGAGTTGGTGCTGCTGGAGGCGGCTCCCGGAGATCCCGCGCTGCTTCCCGATGTGGCGACCGCCGTGGTCCATGAGGGACAGAGCCGGGAGGTCGAAGGCGGCAGCCCATTCCGCGCTCAGGAAACCGGGTTGTACTACATCCTGGCCGGGCGCGACACGCTCGGCGTCGTGGCGGTGAATCCCGATCCGCGGGAATCCCAGCTGGCGCGCGCGAGCGATGGGGAGCTGCGCCGGCTCTGGCCGGGAACCCGTGTGGTCGCTCCGTCCGCCGCCGCCTCGGCAGCGCTCGCCGCGTCGGGCCGGGCGGATTTGCGCGGCCCGCTGCTCCTGCTGGCCGCGGTCCTCGCTCTCGCGGATGCGGCCCTGGCCGGGCTCGGCGCGCGGCGCGCGGCCCGGCGCGCGGCATGATCGAGCCGATTCTCTCCGCCTTCGCGCGGACCCCCTTCGCGCAGGATCTGCCCGCGCGGCTGCCGCCCGCCGGAGCCGCGCTGCGGCTGGGTGGGCTCGCGGGCTCGAGCGGCGCCGTGATGGTGGCCTGGCTCGCCGAACAGTTCCCCCAGCGGCTCTTCACGATCATTGCCGCCACGCCGGCCGACGCCGAGCGCTGGCTCGCGGATCTCAGCGCCCTCAGCGACCAGTCCAGCGCGCTGTACCCGCAGCGCGAAGCCCTCGGCGAAGAGGAGCCGCACTACGAGATCGCCGGCGAGCGGGCCGAAACGCTCGAGGCGCTGCTGCGGGGCCGGCTCCGCATCCTGGTCACCACGGCGCGGGCGGCCGCCGAGAAGACGCTGGTCCCCGACGCGCTCGACCGGCTACGCCTGGAGCTGGGTGTCGGGATGCACCGATCGCTGACCCAGGTGGTCGCGGCGCTCGAGCGAATGGGCTATCGGCGAGTGCCCGTGGTCACGGAGATCGCCGAGTTCAGCGTGCGCGGCGGGATCGTGGATCTCTACGGGTTTGGCATGGCGGCACCCGCCCGGATGGAATGGTGGGGTGACGAGATCAGCTCGATCCGGAGCTTCGACCTGACCTCGCAGCGGAGCGCGGAGGAACACACCACGGTGACGGTGTTGCCGATCGGGGTCGGGATGGGGGAATCAGCCTCCCGACCTCCCGACCTCCCGACCTCCCGTCGAACCCTTCTCGATCTCCTCCCCTCCGAAACCCTGGTCGTCGAGGAAGCCAGCCACCCCAATGCGGAGGAGGTCGCGCGCGCCTGGAAGGAAGCCGAGCATCATCTCGAGATCGCGCGGCGCTTGGGAGAGCTGCCGCCCGCGCGCGAAGACCTCTTCGCCGACCCCGCCGGCTGGGCAACCCGGCTGGCCCGGTTCCCCAGGCTGCTGCTCCGCGAGGAGCAGCCCGATCTCCAGGCCGGCTTCCTGCCCCCGGAAGCGGTCGACCGGAACCTGGGCCGGCTCCGGGCGCTCCTGAACGGCGGCGCGACGCTGATCCTGTGCGACAACGCCGGCCAGCTGGAGCGGCTCGATGAGCTGCTGCACGAAGGGGAAGCGCGCGGCCCCGCGGCGCTGCTCGCCATCGGTGCGCTCGACGGCGGCTTCGTCATGCCGACCCTTCGTGTGCTCACCGATCACGAGATTTTCCGCCGCGCCCGCCGGCTCCGCCGCCTGCGCCGCTATCGCCAGGCGGCGCCCTCCCTGGCCACCGGCGCGCTCACCGCCGGCGACTACGTCGTGCACCTCGACCACGGCATCGGGATCTACCGCGGCATCCAGACCATCATGGTGGGGGAGTCCACCATCGAGGTCGCGGTGGTGGAGTACGAAGGCGGCGACCGGCTCAACGTCCCGCTCTACCGGCTTGATCAGCTGGAGCGCTATCGTGCCGCCGCCGAAGACGGCGACCAGGCGCCGCCGCGGCTGCATCGCCTGGGCGGGACCGCCTGGAAGAAGCAGCGGGAGAAAACCCGCGAAGCGATCAAGCAGATGGCCGTGGAGCTTCTGGATCTCTATGCCCGGCGCAAGGTCAGCGCGGGATTCGCCTTCCCGCTGGATACCGGCTGGCAGCGGGAGCTCGAATCGGCGTTCCTCTACGAGGACACCGCCGACCAGCGCAAAGCGACCGAGGATGTGAAGCGCGACATGGAGCGCCCGGTCCCGATGGACCGGCTACTGGTGGGAGATGTCGGCTATGGCAAGACCGAGATCGCGGTGCGAGCCGCCTTCAAGGCCGTGCAGGCCGGCAAGCAAGTCGCGGTGCTCGTCCCCACCACCATCCTGGCCGACCAGCACAGCCGGACCTTCACCGAGCGGCTGGCCGACTATCCCGTGCGCGTCGAGGTCCTCTCCCGCTTTCGCACCGCCAAAGAGCAGAAGCGGGCGCTGGCCGAGCTGAGCGAAGGGAAGATCGACATCATCATCGGAACCCACCGGCTGCTTTCCAAGGACGTGACCTTCAAGGATCTGGGACTGCTGGTGGTGGACGAGGAGCACCGGTTCGGGGTGCGCCACAAGGAACGGCTCAAGGAGCTCCGGCTGGTGATCGACGTGCTGACCCTGACCGCCACGCCGATCCCGCGCACCCTCCACATGTCGCTGGCCGGCCTCCGGGATCTCACCCTGATCGAGACCCCTCCGCGCGATCGCTCGCCCATTCTCACCTTCGTCGAGCCGTGGGACGACGGGTTGCTCGAGGAAGCGATGGCGCGGGAGCTCGACCGCGGCGGCCAGGTCTTTTTCGTGCACAACCGGATCGAAACCATCGAGACCATCGCGGCACGAGCCCGCCATCTCGCGCCCCGGGCCCGCGTCGGCGTCGCCCACGGCCAGATGGTGGCCGAGGCGCTGGAGCGGGTTATGCTCGGCTTCGTCAACGGTGAAGTGGACCTCCTGGTGTCGACCATGATCGTCGAGTCCGGTCTCGACGTTCCGAACGCCAATACGATGATCGTGCATGACGCGCACCGGCTCGGCCTGGCCCAGCTGTACCAGCTGCGGGGGCGGGTGGGACGCAGCCACCGGCGCGCTTACTGCTACCTGATCACGCCCGATGTCATGGACGCGGTGGCGGACGAACGGCTCAAGGTGCTGGAGCACCACACCGACCTGGGCGCCGGCTATCGGATCGCGCTCAAGGATCTGGAGATCCGGGGAGCGGGCAACCTGCTCGGCGCGGAGCAATCGGGGCACGCTCACGCGGTCGGATTCGATCTCTATTTGCGGTGGCTGGAGGAGACGGTGAAGGCGCTGCGGACGGACCGACGGACCGACGGACAGACGGACGGTTCCCTGCCTCAACCTCCCGAGGTGGTCTTCGACCGCCCGACCCACTTACCCGACGGCTATATCGCCGACGAGGACACCAAGCTGGACCTCTACCGCCGACTGGCGCGAGCGGTCGCGTCCGGCGAAATTGATGAGTTACGGCAGGAAATGCGGGAGCGCTTCGGCCCCCTGCCGGATGAGGCGGACCGGCTGCTCGACCTCTCCCGGCTGCGGGTGCTCGGCGGGACGCTCGGCATCCAGCATATTCTCGTTCGCGGTGACGAAGCGCGGGTCACCTTCCGGACCGGCACCGCGCCGCGAATGGCCCGGTTGACCACCGCCCTCGACAACGTGCAACTGGCGGCGGACGTGCGCCGCACCGTGCCGCTCGCGCTGCGCCTGGTCCGGCTGGGCGGCGAAGCTCTGATTCCCGCTTTGGTAAGAGCGCTGATCGCAGTGAGCAGTGCTAATCCCTAATCCCTATTTTGGAGCAGACATGCGTCGAGTTGGCCTGGCAGCCCTGATCGCAGGAAGCGCACTCACCGGGTGCAGCAGTTTCCGGGACGTCTTTTCCTCCCATGCGGAAACCGCGGCACGGGTCGGCTCGCGCCAGCTCAAGTCGACGTACGTGGCGGAGATCATCAGCCGGGTGGGCGGACCCAATGCCAATCCCGAGGCCGCCGAGGTGGTGACCAATATCTGGGTGGATATCGCGCTGTTCGGCGATCGCATTGGCCGGGCGACCCTCAAGCCCGATTCCGCGCTGCTCGACCGCCTGCTCTGGCCGCAGCTCGCCCAGACCAGGTCCGGGGTGTGGCACGACACGATCGTCGCCCGGCGAGCCGCACCCTCTGAGGCAACCGTGGACAGCACCTACAATGGCGACGGGGTGCGCCTGTTCCAGCACATTCTCGTCTCGGCCACCGGCCCGAAGGCGGCCGACACCGCGAAAGCGAAGGCGACCGCTGAACGGCTGCTGCCGCAGGCCAAAGCCGGCAACTTCGGAAAGCTCGCGGCGCAAAACAGCAGCGACCCCGGCAGCAAGGCCGATAGCGGGTATCTCCCCCCCGGGCCGCGGGGAGCTTTCGTGACGGCGTTCGACACCACGGCCTGGCGCCTCAAGCCCGGCGAGGTAAGCGGTGCGGTCAAGTCGCAGTTCGGTTTTCACATCATCCGGCGCCCGCCACTTGCCGAAGTCCGCGACCGGCTGATGGGCTTCCTCAAGCAGGCCCAGGTCCCGGTGCAGGACTCGATCTACTTCATGCAGCTGACCGAGAAGAATGCTGTCACGGTGAAGTCGGGGGCGCCGGCGGCACTGCGCAGTGCGCTGAGCGACCTTGGCGCGGCGCGCAAGTCGACCAAGGTGCTGGTCAGCTTCCGCAACGGGTCGTTCACGGTGGGCGATTTCGCCCGCTGGATGGGTGCGCTGGCCCCACCGCAGGTCGGCCAGATTCGCCAGGCCAACGACACCTTGCTGATCACATTTCTCAAGAACCTGGCGCAGAACACCATTCTGCTGCGCGAGGCCGATTCGGCGAAGGTCAGCGTGAGTCCGCAGGTCTACGCCGGGCTGGTGGGACAGTACACGGAGCTGATCTCCGGGTTAAAGCAGGCCATCGGGCTCGACCGGCTGGAATTCTCCGATTCGTCGAAGACGCCGGTGGCCGAACGCGTCAAGCTCGCGGGGCAGAAGGTCGAGGAGTATTTCGACAAGCTCACCAAGGGGCAGGCCCAGTTCCGGCAGATTCCTCCGACCTTGTCGGCCGAGCTGCGGTCCCAGGGCGATTTCAAGGTGTACCAGGCCGGTATCGCACGAGCGGTCGAACTCGTACTCGCCAAACGGCGCGCCGACTCGGCCACCGGCAAGCTTACCCCGCCGCCGCCCGCGCCCGGCACCCTCCAGCCTGCGCCGGGTGGTCCGCCGACTCCGGGCAAGAAGCCTTGAGCACGACTCGATTCCGTACGCTGCTCGCCGCACTGGTCCTTGGGACCGGTGCGGCGAGTCCGCTTGAGGCCGTCCAGCGCCCGCAGGTCGGTAGCGACTCGGTAATCGACCGGATCGTCGCGGTGGTCGGCAGCAAGGCCATTTTGCGCTCCCACATCGAGGAGCGCATTCTGCAGGAGTTTCCGCAGGGAAAAGGCCTGCCGACGACACCCGAGGACAAGGCCAAGCTGCAGCGCGAGGTCCTCGAGGCGCTGGTCAACGAGGAGCTATTGGTCCAGGAAGCCCAGCGCGACACCGCGATCAAAGTGCTCGACGACGACGTGACCAAGTCGGTGGACGCCCTGATCAAGACGACCCGCGGTCGCTTCAGCAGCGAGGACGCGTGGCACCAGGACCTGCGCGCCGCGGGCTTCGACACGCCCGATGAATACCGGCTCTGGCTTACCGAGCAGCAGCGCCGCCAGCTCACCATCAAGGAGCTGATGAGCAAGCTCAAGGGCGCGGGCAAAATGAAAAACGTCTCGCCCACCGAAGCCGAGCTCCGGGAGTATTTCGACCGGAACAAGCCCACCTTTCCGCAGCGCTCGGAGCTGGTCTCCTTCCGGCAGATCGTGATCTCGCCGCCGCCGAAAGTCGAAGCCAAAGCCCGCGCCCTGGCGCTCGCCGATTCCATTCTGGCCGAGCTGCGCAAGGGCGGCGATTTCGTCGCCGCGGCGCGCCGGTTCTCCATGGATCCGGGCAGCAAGGACGCGGGTGGCGAGATCGGGTGGATCCGGCGCGGGACCGGCCTGCTCGATGCCCGCTTCGAGGACGTGGCCTTCTCGCTGCGGCCCGGAGTGGTGTCCGAACCGGTGGAGACCTCCTTCGGATTCCATCTCATCCAGGTGGAGCGATCGCAGCCGGCCGAGGTCCAGGTGCGGCACATCCTCATCATGCCCGCCATCGACACGGCGGACGCCGACAGCGCCGCGCGCACCGCCGCCGCGGTGCGCACCGCAATCGAGGCGGGAGCCTCGTTCGATTCACTGCAGCGGGTGTGGCACGACAAGGTGGAGGAGAAGGACCTGGAAAGCATTCCGCTGGAGAGCCTGCCGGCCACGTACAGCGAGGCGATTGCCGGCGTACCGGCGGGCAAGCTGGCGCCCATTTTCCGGATGGAGGCGCCGGTCGATCCGCTCCGCTCCAAGTTTGCGGTGCTGCTGGTCACCGTCCGGGTTCCCGCCGGAGCAGTCCGCTACGAGGATGTGAAAGAACAGATCCGCCAGGGGTTGGTGGAGCGGCTCACCCAGCAGCGCTATCTCGACAAGCTCCGCCGCGCCTCGCTGGTAGACATCCGCGGCGGATGAGCGCCCGGCCGCGCCGGCCCCGCCTCGCAATCACGCTGGGCGACCCGCGGGGCATTGGTCCGGAGGTCGCCGCTCGCGCACTGGCCCTCCCCCTCGACGCACACTTCACCCTCATCGGCGCCGAAGATCAACTCGAGGGCATTCCGGCCGATCAGCGCATCGCGGTCGGGAGCTGGCGTGGGGGCTCGGGACAACAGAGCGCCGACCGGATGCGCGCGCTCCGGGCCGGCCAGCTTGCCGGGCATGCGTTGCAGCGCGCGGCGCGACTGGCGCTCGAGCAGACGGTCGACGGGATCGTCACCGGTCCGGTCGAAAAACACGCGCTGCACGCCGCCGGCTTCCCCTTCCCCGGCCAGACGGAGTGGCTGGGGCAGCTGGCCGGCGGAGTCGAGGTCGCGATGATGCTCGCGGCCGGAACGCTGCGCGTGGTCCTCGTCACCACCCACGTGGCCTTCCGCGACGTGCCCGCTCTGCTCACCACCGACCGCATCGTCCGCACCGGGCGCATAACCCGCGATGCCCTGACCAGGTGGTTCGGCATCGAGCACCCCCGGCTGGCGCTCTGCGCGCTCAATCCCCATGCCGGCGAGCAGGGGCTCTTTGGCGACGAGGAGGAACGGGTGCTGGCTCCCGCCGCCCATACGCTGGGCGCGGCGGGACCCCTGCCCGCCGATACCGTCTTCGTGCGCGCGATGCGCGGCGAGTTCGACGCCGTGCTGGCTCCCTATCACGACGTGGGGATGACGGCGATCAAGGTCGCGGGATTCGGCCGGGGGGTAAACCTGACGCTCGGGCTGCCGTTCATCCGCACCTCGCCGGATCACGGGACCGCCTTCGATATCGCGGGTCAGGGAGTCGCGGATGCGGGAAGCATGCGGGCGGCGCTGGAGCTGGCGGTGGAGCTGGCGGAACGAGCGATCAGAGGCGAGGGGCCACCCGCACCCGCGTGACCCGCCGTCCTTCCATCTCGGTGACCTCGAGGGTGTGGCGGCCCGCAGCGACCCGGTCGCCGACCTGCGGCAGTCTCCCGAGCTGTCCAAACACCCAGCCTCCCAGCGTGGTGTAATCCGCATCGCTGAGTGACTCCTCGGACTCCGAGTTGAAGTCCGAGACCGTCATCGAGCCGTCGAGCAGGGACGCGCCCGCAGGCTGAGCCGGGCGCTCGGCCGCGTCGAACTCGTCCACGATGGACCCGACGATTTCCTCCAGCAGGTCCTCCATCGTCACCACCCCGGCTGTGCCTCCGTATTCGTCGAGCACCACCGCCATATGCGTTTTCAAGCGCTTCATGTCGGCCAGCACGTCTTCGACCTCCCGGGTGCCGGGCACGAAGAGGGGTGGCCGGGTGAGGCCGCCTACGCGGCTTCCCGGTGCCTGGCGCATGGCGCGCAGGAGATCCTTGGCGTGCACGATCCCCAGGATTTCGTCCAACGATTCGTTGTACACCGGGTAGCGGCTCTTCTTGGCCTCGGCCACCACGTCGGCCGCGGCCTCCACGCTCGCGTCTCCGGCAATGGCCACCACCTCGGTGCGCGGCGTCATCACCTCCTCCGCGGTCTTCTCGCTGAACTCGAAGACGCCTTCCAGCATCCGGGCGTCGTGGGCGCCCAGGGTGCCGTGCTCCTGGCTCTGCTCGACCAGCATGCGGAGCTCGTCGGGCGAATGGACTCTCTCGTCCTGACCGGGAGGCTTGAGCCCGAAGAGGCGGAGGGTCCGGTTCGCGACGCCGTCGAGGAGCTTGATCGGGATCGCCATCACCCACGCGAAGGCCATCAGGGGCGGCGCGAGCCACCGGCTGGCCTGTTCCGGCGCGACGATCGCCACCGACTTGGGCACCTGCTCACCGAAAACGATATGCATGGAAGTGATGAGCGCAAAGGCCACGATCACCGCGACCGAGTGGACCGCGGCCGCCCGGGCTCCGATAGGGAGCCAGGTGAACAGAGCTTCGAACATTCGCGCGAGCACGGGCTCACCGACCCAGCCTAGTCCGAGCGAGGCGAACGTGATGCCGAGCTGAGTCGCTGCGATGTAGAAAGAGAGCGATTGAACCACTCGCTCGACGAGCATAGCTTTGCGGTCGCCGGCCCGGACCATTTCTTCCAGGCGGGTCCGGCGCGAGCTGACCAGCGCGAATTCGGCGGCCACGAAAAAGGCATTGGCCAGCACCAGTCCCAGGATGGCGAGCAGTCCAAGCAGCACCGATCCGGATACCGGCTGTGGAGGGTCCATATCAGCGAGAAGGTAAGCGGTTTCGCGGCGGGCGGGCGAGGGACGGTGCGAAGCCGTCTGCTCGCCGTGCTGGTGATCACGGCGGTGTTCATGATCGTCGAGCTGGTGGCCGGACTGGTCAGCGGCGCGCTCGCGCTGGTGGCTGATGCCGGTCATATGCTCACCGACGTCGGCGCGCTCGGACTTTCGCTCTTCACCGCGACGCTGGCGCGGCGGCCCGCGGACCGCAAGCGCACCTACGGCTACCTGCGCTGGGAAATCCTCGCCGCGCTGGTCAATGGCGCCGCCCTGTTCGGCCTGGCGGCGTGGGTGGTCATCGAGGCCATCGGCAGGATCTCAGCGCCGCGCCCGATTCAGACCGGGATCTTTCTGGTGGTGGCGGCCATCGGGCTCGTGGTCAACCTGGTTTCGCTCCGGGTCCTGCACGCCACCAAGCACGGCTCCCTCAATGTGCGGGCCGCTTACCTCCACGTGCTGGGAGACGCGCTGGGCTCGGTCGGAGCGCTGGGCGCCGCGGTGCTCATCCGCTTGACGGGCTGGACCGTCGCCGATCCGATCGTTTC
>CAZYPO010000012.1:49839-54880 GCA_964649225.1 uncultured Gemmatimonas sp.
GCGCCGCGGTGCTCATCCGCTTGACGGGCTGGACCGTCGCCGATCCGATCGTTTCGATCCTGCTCTCGCTGCTCATCCTGGTGGGGGCGTGGCGGCTGCTGAAAGAGAGCACGGATATCCTGCTCGAGGCGGTGCCCGCGCACCTCTCGCTGGAGGAGGTCCGGGCCAGGATGCTGCACGTGGCGGGCGTCCGGACGGTGCACGACCTCCATGTCTGGACCGTTACCAGCGGGGTGGTGGCCATGAGCGGGCACGCCGTGGTGCCGGATCTGGCCGCTCATCCTGGTGCCCTGCTGGGATTGCGCCAGGCCCTCGCCGGCCTCGGGATCGGTCACGCCACCATTCAGCTCGAGGTAGCGGACGAATGCGCCGGGGTCGACTGTTTGGAACCGCTTGCGGTGTCGGAGGATAGCCCTCAGGCCGAGGCCCGTCGGCACGGTCACCCCCGCAGCCACTGATCCAGGGTTGCGGCGGCGGGGCCAGATCCTTATTTATGGCCGACTCGGACGCCGGGAGGTCGGAACGTCGGGAAGTCGGGAAGTAGGGCAGCGCCGCACCAGGTGACGCGCGCCTCCGACCCTGTACCTCCCGACCTCCCGACCTCCCGACTTCCCGACTTGAGGTCCGAACGCACCGTGAACATCCGTAACATCGCAATCATCGCGCACGTCGACCACGGCAAGACCACCCTGGTCGATCAGATGCTGCGCCAGGCCGGAGTCTTTCGCTCGAATCAGCTGGTCGAGGAGCGGGTGATGGACTCCAACCCGCTGGAGCGTGAGCGCGGCATCACCATTCTGGCCAAAAACACCGCGGTCCGCTGGCACGGCACCAAGATCAACATCGTGGACACCCCGGGGCACGCCGATTTCGGCGGCGAGGTGGAACGCATCCTGCGGATGGTGGACGGCGTCCTAATACTGGTGGACGCCGCCGAGGGACCCATGCCGCAGACCCGCTTCGTGACTCGGAAAGCGCTTGCGCTCGGGCTGCAGCCGATCGTCGCGATCAACAAGGTCGATCGCGCCGACGCGGAGCCCATGCGGGTCCACGATGAGGTCCTGGGCCTCTTCATCGATTTGGAAGCCAGCCACGATCAGCTGGACGCGGCGTTCCTCTATACCTCGAGCCGGCACGGCACCGCGACGCCCGAGCTCTCGCAGCCCGGCACCGACCTCACGCCCCTCTTCCAGGCGATCCTCGATCGGGTTCCGGCCCCGACCGGCGATCCCACCGGGCCGTTCCAGATGCTGATCTCGACGCTCGACCATTCGCCCTTCCTCGGCAGGCTGGGCATCGGCCGGGTGGAACGCGGCGTCGCGAAGGTGGGCGAGTCCGTGGCGGTGCTGCCGCTGGGCGAGCCGGGAATGGTGGAGGAAGGCGTCGGCGACCAGAGCCGGATCACCCGGCTTTACACCTTCGACGGGCTCGAGCGGATCGACGTGCATGAAGTGCCCGCGGGTGACATCTGCGTCGTCTCGGGCTTCGAGGGCATCGAAATAGGCAAGACCCTCACCGATCCGGAGCGGCGGGAGCGCCTGGCGGGAATCGCGGTAGAAGAGCCGACCATTTCGGTCGATGTCATCGTCAACAACTCTCCGTTCGCCGGCCGCGAGGGGAAATACGTCACCAGCCGGCAACTGAAGGACCGGTTGTACCGAGAGCTGGAACGCAACGTGGCGCTCAAGGTGGAAGAGACCGATTCCCCCGATACCCACACGGTGTCCGGACGCGGGGAGCTGCACCTGGGCATCCTGATGGAGACCATGCGGCGGGAGGGCTACGAGTTCCAGGTATCCCGGCCCCGCGTCATCACCCGGGTCAGCGACACCGGCGAGCGGCTCGAGCCGCACGAGGAGTTGACGATTGACGTGGCCGAGGTGCATATGGGGGCGGTGATGGAGAAGCTGGGCCCCCGCCGGGCCGAGCTCTCCGAGATGCGGAATCCCGGCATGGGTGCGGTCCGGCTGGCGTTTCGGATTCCGAGCCGCGGACTTTTCGGCTACCGCTCGGAGTTTCTCACTGACACTCGCGGCACCGGCACGATGCATCATCGCTTCCTGGATTACGGTCCCTGGGCCGGCCCGCTGGCGGGACGGAAGCGGGGGGTGCTGGTGGCCGACCGGGAAGGCTCGGTGGTGGCGTTCGCGCTGGGCAACCTGCAGGAGCGGGCCCAGATGTTCGTGGTGCCAACCGAGCTGGTATACGAAGGCATGATCGTGGGGGAAAACTCCCGGCCCGGCGACATGGACGTCAACGTCACCAAGGAAAAGAAGCTCACCAACATGCGCACGACGGCGTCGGACGAGAATGTCCAGCTGGAGCCGCCGCGCGAGATCACGCTGGAGTACGGCCTCGAGTATATCGAGGAGGACGAGCTCATCGAGGTGACCCCAGCGAATGTCCGGCTGCGCAAGCGGATGCTGGCGGCGGTGGATCGGAAGCGGGCGGCCCGGGCGGCGGCCCGGATCGCCGATGCGTCGTAGCGGAGCGCGCGCGAATCAACCTTCAGGTCGATGAGAGGCGGACCACAACCATGCCGGCCCTGGTGGCGTCGCGAACGGAGATCGAGCTTCGTCGGCGGTTCGATGAGGACGAGGACGAATTCGAAGATGGGTACTCGTTCGAAGACGAGGAAGATGACGACGAGGCCGGCGAGTTCGACGACGACGAGGAGGAGCTCGGCGAGGGCGACGATGATCTCGAGGAAGAGTTTGAGGACGACTTCGAGATCGACGAGGAGGTCGAAGAGCGCTAGTTGCGGGGTCTGGGCTCCGCGGCTATGTTATTGCCATTCTTGGAGTTGGGGCCTGTAGCTCAGGTGGTTAGAGCGCACGCCTGATAAGCGTGAGGTCGGTAGTTCAACTCTACCCAGGCCCATAGTTCGGAAGTGATTGCCCCGGTTCCAGATAGCGTGCTGGGCCGGGCTTTTCTTGTGGGTGACTGGCGACTTGGTGCCAATTCCTGGTGCCAATTGGATCAGCTGACCGTACGAAGGGTGGCGCGGTTTTCCAGGGCCAGGCGCATGGCCGCGGGGTCACTTTGCTGGTAGCACTTCAGGATGGTGTTGTGGTCCTTCCAGCCGCCCAGGGCGCAGAGATCCTTGAGGCTAGCGCCCTTGAGCTCCGTGGCGAACTTCCTCCGGAGACTGTGCCAGCCGCGACCAGGGACCCGGGCGATGCCGGCCGCGGCCTCGGTCCGTTCCCACCAATCCCTGGCCAAGTGCCGTGAAAGAGGCTGGCTTGGGTTTGAGGGGGCAGTGAAGACCCAACTGCCAGCATCAGAGACCGAGCTTCTGAGCCGGTGCTTCAGGAGGGCGCGACGGGCTCCCTCGACCATCGGGGTGACGTGTTCGTGGCCGATCTTGTCCTGTTCCCCCCGCCAGCGGACCGTGTTGGTCTGAAAGTCGATGTCCGACCAGCGGAGCAGCCGGATCGAGTTGATCCGGTGACCGGTGGCGTTGGCGACCACGAGCAAGGTTGCCATGGTCGGGCTGACGGTCGGGGCCGCGGCCAGGAGCTGCTCGAACTCATCGTGGGTGACGATAGGCCGGCGCGGGTTCTCCTCGTGGGGGACGGTGAAGCCCGCGAACGGATTCGTTGCGAGGAGCCGCTTGCCGTCTGTGTCCCGTACCACCATGGCCCAGTTGAAAACCGCGAGGAGGAGCCGCAGGTCCTGCTCCACGGCCCGGTTCTTTACAGCCTTAGGCTCTTCGATTCCGGCCGGCCGGAGCCTGCCGGCGCGCCGATCCCGAATGAAGCCGTCCCAATCGCGCCGATCCAGGCTTTCGACCGGCCGGTGCGCGCCCAAGTAACGGCGCAGCAACTCCAGCGCCCGCTTATCGTGTTTCGCCGCGCTGGCGCCCTTCGAGGGCGTAACGTGCGCTTCGTAGTTGTCAAAGAGCGCGCCGACGGTCAGCGCGGGAGCCTGGGAGCGTCCGGTACTCCGGAGCGTGGCCGCCAGTTCCTCGGCTTTCCGTTTGGCGAACGCGCGATCCACTCGGCCCAGGGACACGCGCTTCCTGGTGGCCGTGCCGCTCAGCGGATCGCGGACGAACGTATCGAGGAAGATGCCGCGCGAGCCGCGGTCGAATACCCGGACCCGGTTCTTCCCCTTCTCGCCAGTGGTCCAGGACCAACGGCGAGACCTACGCGGAGATGCCATTTTGCCTCCGTAGTCTGGAAGAAATGGCGTTCCCCACGATCTGCGCCTTGAGATTTGCGACGGCCCGTGCCGGCGTCAAGGCCGGAGTTGAATGGCCGGGTTTCCTGGGCAGGTCAGTGCGGCGGACCAGCGGAGCATGCCGGCGGCCGTGGTCGGTAAGCTTGCCAGCCTTAATGAGAACCCGAAGGTGATCTGGCGAGTAGCCGCAGAGCCGCGACGCCTCCGAAAGTTTGAGTAGCCGGGCCTTCTCAGTGCGTTCTGCGGTGTCGAGCTCGGAGAGGATTTCGTCGAGGAGCCGATCGCCTTGGACGAGGGCTCCGACGCGCGCGAGTTCCGCGCGCCGCCACAACAAGCGAGCGCGCAGGAACTCAAGCGCGTTGTCGGTGTCTTTGCTGTTGTCCATCATCAGCTTGTCTGCCTAGCCCAGCTGCGCGCTTCGGGCAGCTGCTATCTTGCTAGCAATATATCGCTGGTGATATATCTTGTCAAGGGCTGGCGATATACTGCCGGAGCTATATGTTCCGCAACCCAACACGAGGCCGGCCATGGCTATTCGGGTGCGATTGCGGGAGCTATTGGAGAAGCGTGGAATGGCCCAAACCGAGCTTCAGGCGCGAAGCGGGCTGGGGTATTCCACCATCAATGCCCTTTATCACGGAAAGACCGAACGGGTCGAGTTTGCCACGCTTGAGGCGCTCTGTCAGGTGCTTCAGTGTGAGGTGGGGAAGCTCCTCGAATACGTACCTGAAAAATAGGCGGGCCGAACAGCCCTGACGGCCACGGCATCCTCCGATGCGGCCGTATCAGCCAAGACTAAGGGTGCTGTCAACACCGGATGAAATTGCACACTTTCACCGGCTCAAATTGCACAGTCGGT
>CAZYPO010000013.1:0-1781 GCA_964649225.1 uncultured Gemmatimonas sp.
CGGGCCGCTTCCGTGAGCCTGATGCAGGCGGTTCGCGCTGAGTAGGCTCTGGCCCCACCTCCGAAATGAGATGAGTTCTGAACCGCTAACTCTTGATATTTGAGCGGATTAGGGTCATCTTTCCCCGATGATCAAGGTGACGGCCGTCGAGACCGGCTCTATTGCCGATGAGCTCGGTCTCCGGCCCGGCACCGAACTCGTTTCGGTCAACGGCCGCGAGCTCGAGGACTTTTTGGACTGGGAATTCCTCGCAGCGGAAGAGGAGTTCACCCTCCATGTCCGCCAGCCGGACGGCGTCGAGATCGAATTCGAAATCGAGCGCCCTCTCTCCGAGCCCCTGGGGGTGGCGGTCGAGCCGGCGCGGATTCGCCGCTGCGCCAATCGCTGCGATTTCTGCTTCGTGGACGGTCTGCCCGAAGGGCTGCGGGATGTCCTCTACATCCGCGACGACGATTACCGGCTCTCGTTCCAGTACGGCAACTTCGCCACGCTCACCAATCTCAAGCCGAAGGACGTCGCGCGGATCATTGAGTACCGGCTCTCGCCGCTCTACGTTTCGGTCCACGCCACCGACCCCGTCACCCGGCGCTGGCTGCTGCGCAATCCCACTGCACCCGACATCCTCGAGCAGCTCCGCCAATTTGCCGCGCACGGCATCCGTTTCCACACCCAGATCGTGCTTTCCCCCGGTGTCAACGACGGCACGGTGCTCGACTGCACCCTGGGCGACCTCTTCGCGCTCGGCGCTCCGGTCCTGAGCGTCTCGGTGGTTCCCGTGGGTCTCACCGAATTCAGCAAGCACAGCCTGGTTCGTGAGCCCAGCGAGGCCGAATGCCGGGCCGCTGCTCGCCAAGTCGAGGCCTGGCAGGGCAGGGCGCTGGCGGAACGCCAGGTCCACTGGGTCTATGGCGCCGACGAGCTCTACCTGCGGGCCGGATTGGAGCTTCCGTCCGAGAGCAGCTACGAGGATTTCGATCAGGTGGAAAACGGCGTGGGGTCGGTGCGGTTTCTCCAGCGGCGGATCCGGTGGGACTCCGCGTCGTTCGGCGACTGGAAGGGACGCCGGATCGGGGTCGTCACCGGCACCTCGATGGGCGCACTCATGCCCCAGGTGCTCGAGGCGCTCACCGCGGCCTCGGGCGCCAGGTTCGAGCTGATCGTCGTTCCCAACGGGCTCTTCGGGCCGCGAGTCACGACGGCCGGCCTGCTGCCGGGCCAGTCAATCGCCGAGGTGCTTAGGCAACGGGCCGGGCTCGACTTTGCCCTGCTGCCCGCCGAGGCCGTCAACGACGATCTCCTCTTCATCGACGGGATGAGCGCAGAGTCCCTCGCGGCCGTACTCCCGCTGCCGATCCGCTTCAGCAAGTACTTCAGCGATGCGGTGGAGACGGGAGTCGCCGCGTGAAGAAGGCCACGGTCGCCATCGTCGGCCGGCCCAACGTCGGCAAGTCCACCCTTTTCAATCGCATTCTGGGCGGGCGCTCCGCGATCGTGGCCGAGCAGGCCGGCACGACTCGCGACCGCCACTTCGGCGACGCGGAGTGGGGTGGCCGCCACTTCTGGCTGATCGATACCGGTGGCCTGGTGCCCGATTCCTCCGAGGCAATGGACCGTGCCATCCGGCGGCAGGTGGAGCTCGCGCTCGAAGAATCCGATCTGATCCTCTTCGTCGTCGACGCCAAGGACGGCCTCCATCCCGTCGACCAGGCCGTCGCGGAAAAGCTGCGTCGAGCCGGCCATCCCGTGCTGCTCGCCGCCAACAAGGTGGAGTCGCCCGCGGA
>CAZYPO010000013.1:1881-8835 GCA_964649225.1 uncultured Gemmatimonas sp.
CTCCGGCGCCGGGCCCGAGTGCAGGATGACATCGAGTTCTACTCGACGCTCCGCACCGAGCGCGCCGTAGACCAGGCCGATGTGTGCATTCTCGTCGTCGATGCCGCGCTGGGGCTCCACAACCAGGATCTTCGCATCGCCACCCAGACATGGGAGCATGGCACCGGCCTGGTGATCGCCGTGAACAAGTGGGACCTGATCGAGGAGAAGGACGCGAACACGGCCAAGCGGGGCGAGGAGCAGCTCATCGCCAAGGCGCCCTTCCTCCAGTACGTGCCCTTCGTCTACGTCTCGGCGCTCACCGGGCAGCGCGTCCGCAAGGTGCTCGACGTGGCCCTCGAGGTGGCGGAAGCGCGCAAGCGACGCATCGCGACCTCGGAGGTCAATAAGGTCCTGGCCGAGCTGGTACAGCGCCAGCAGCCACCCCAGAAGTCCGGAGAGGAAGTGAAGCTGCTCTACGCCTCCCAGATCGGGACCTCGCCGCCGGCCTTTGCTATCGTTTCGAATCGTCCCGAGGACGTGCCCGAGTCGTACCAGCGGTATCTGCTGCATGGATTCCGGGGCGCCTGGTCGTTCCTCGGCGCGCCGGTGCGGCTCAAATTCTCCGCCCGAGGCAACCGGCGCTGATGCATTTGCTTCCCTGGCTGCTGGCCTCCTACCTGCTCGGCGCGATCCCGACCAGCTATCTGGTGGTGCGACTGGTCAAGGGAGAGGACCTGCGCCGGCTGGGCAGCGGCAATCTCGGCGCGACCAACCTCTATCGGACTCTCGGCTGGCGCTACGCGATTCCGGTAGGGTTGTTCGACCTGCTCAAGGGCATGGTCCCGGTGGTGGTCTTCGGGCCCCGTGCCGGCGGGGGACCGCTGGTGCCACTGCTGCTCGGGATCGCAGCGCTGCTCGGGCACGTGTTCTCCATCTTCGTGAAATTCCGGGGCGGCAAGGGGGTCGCCACCGGCGCCGGGATCGTCCTGGGGATCGCGCCCTGGGCCTTTCTGGCGGCGTTGGCCGTCTGGGTGCTGATCCTGGCCGCGAGCGGCTACGTGTCGCTCGCGAGCATGATCGCGGCGATCCTGCTTCCGCCGGCGGTGTATCTGCTGCAGCCCGAGCGGCGCGACCTGGTCTGGCTGTTCGCCCTGATCGCGGCCCTGATCGTGTTCTTCCATCGCACCAACATCAAGCGGCTGATGGCCGGCACGGAGCATCGCTTCGGGCACCGCGCGCCCGCGGGCTCGTGACCACGGTCGCGGTGCTCGGCGCGGGGGGCTGGGGAACCACGCTCGCCGATCTGCTCGCCAGGAAGGGACACGAGGTGCGGCTCTGGGCCTTCGAGGCGGAGGTTGCCGACGCGATCAACGCGCGGCACGAGAATTCGCTGTTCCTGGCCGGCTGTCCGCTGGCGCCGAGCCTCCGGGCTTTCAGCGACGCGGGCCAGGCGGTGTCCGGCGCCCGCGTCGTCCTGTGCGCCGCGCCGAGCCAGGCCGCCCGCTCCGTGCTCTCCATGGTGCAGGGGCGGACCGGACCGGATGCGCTCTTGATCAGCGCCACCAAGGGAGTGGAGACCCAGACGCTCGAATTCATGTCGCAGGTCGCGGCCCGCGTGCTCCCCGGCCTGCGCTTCGTGGCGCTCTCTGGGCCGACCTTCGCGCTGGAAGTGTACCAGCGGCAGCCCACCGCGATCGTGGCCGCCTCGCCCAATGCGGCCGCTACGCAGGAAGCCCAGGAGCTCCTTACCACGGGCTACTTCCGGGTGTATTCCAACCCGGACGTGCTGGGCACCGAGATCGGCGGGGCGCTCAAGAACGTGATCGCGATCGCGGCCGGAGTGCTCGAAGGGTTGGGGCTGGGCAATAACCCGCGCGCGGCGCTGATCACCCGCGGCCTCGCGGAAATGACGCGGCTGGGTCAGGCCCTGGGAGCTGATTCACGCACCTTCGCGGGCCTGGCCGGGATGGGCGACCTGATCCTCACTGCCTGCGGCGCGCTCAGCCGGAATCGCGCCCTCGGCGTGGCCCTGGCGCAGGGCGAGTCGCTCGAGGCGTACACCACAAGTCATCGCACGGTGGCCGAGGGAGTGTATACCGCCCGCGCGGCCGTGCGGCTGGCCGAGCGCGCGGGCATCGAGCTGCCGATCACGGCCAAGGTCAATCAGTTGCTGTTCGAGGGAAAACCACCGCGCCAGGCCATCACCGAGCTGATGGAGCGAACCCCCAAGCCGGAGCAATGGACGTGACTCCGCCGAGACCAACCCAGGAGTTTTTTTCGATCGGGGAAGTGTGCGCGCTCACCGATCTCAAGCCGCACGTGCTGCGCTATTGGGAAAGCCAGTTCCGCTTTCTCAATCCCGCCAAGAACCGCTCGGGCAATCGGGTCTACAAGAGCCGGGAGGTCGAATTGATCATGCTGGTCAAGCACCTCCTCTACACTGAGAAGTACACCATCGAAGGCGCCCGCCAGCGCATCGAACAGTATCGCCGCAGCGGCGATCTCAAGGCCCAGGCGTCCCGCGCCGCGTCCCGCACCACGGTGAACGAGCTGCGGGAGCAACTGGAGCAGATCCTGCAGCTGCTCGACGGCGCCCGCCCGCCCGAGGCGCCGTGAACATTCTGGTCAGCAACGACGACGGGATCCTGGCTCCCGGGATTTCCGTGCTGGCCGAAGCCTGCCGGGCGGTGGGGCAGGTGACCGTGGTAGCGCCCGACCGGGAACAGAGCGGCACGTCGCATTCCCTCACCTTGCACCGGCCCCTGCGCCCGCAGCGACGCCACGACGGCTCCTTCCAGGTCGATGGCACCCCTACGGATTGTGTGCTGCTCGCGTTGGGCGCTCTGATGCCGGAGCGTCCCGATTTTCTGTTCTCGGGCGTGAACCACGGGCCGAACATGGGAGAGGACGTGCTCTACTCGGGCACTGTGTCCGCGGCCATGGAGGCGGTGACCCTCGGCATCCCGGGCATTGCCTTCTCGCTGGCCAGCAGGGAACCCGAGCTGCTCACGTCCTATCAGCCACTCCTGGCCGCGCTGGTGCGGCGGATCACGGCGGTCCCGACGTTTCCGCCCCATATGCTGCTCAACATCAACCTGCCCGAGGTTGGTGCCGACGAGGTGCGCGGCGTCAAGGTCACCAAGCTCGGCAGCCGGTATTTCTCGGAAAGCCTCACGCGGATGAAGGATCCCTGGGGCAAGGAAGTGTTCTGGATCGGGGGCGGGGAGATCACCTGGACGGGCGATGCGGAGTCCGACCACCAGGCGGTGCACGACGGCTACATCTCCATCACGCCGTTGCAGCTCGATCTCACCAGCTATGACCTCTTCGAGACGGTGCGCGGATGGGCCTTGGAGGGTTAGGCCACGGGGACGGCTACGGCGGCTACCGCGCCCAGCTGGTGGAGACGCTGCGCGAGAAGGGCATCCGCGATCTGAGCGTGCTGCACGCAATCGCCACTGTGCCACGCCATCGCTTCGTTCCCGATTCCATGCGCCATCGGGCCTACGAGGACGTGCCGCTCCCGATCGGAGCGGGGCAGACCATCTCGCAGCCGTACGTCCACGCCCGGAGCCTGGAGCTGCTCCACCTGAAGGGCAATGACCGGGTACTCGAAGTCGGGGCCGGCTCCGGGTATCAGACCGCGTTGCTGGCCCAACTGGCCAGCACCGTGCTCGCCGTGGAGCGGGTGCCGGAGCTGGCCAGGGCGGCGCGCGATGCCCTTGCGGCCGTCGGCGTGAACAACGCCACGGTCGTGGTGGGCGACGGGACCCTGGGCTGGCGCGCCTATGCGCCCTTCGACGCGATTGTCGTTTCGGCGGCCTCCCCCTCGATCCCCAGGCCCCTGGTCGAGCAGCTGGCTGACGGCGGCCGCATGGTGATTCCCCTCGGTGATCAGGAATCGCAGGTGCTCACCCTGGTCGAGAAAACCGGCGACGAGATCAAGAGCTCCACCGCGACCGGGGTGCGCTTTGTGCCGTTGCTGGGCGAGTTCGGCTTCAAGCTGCGCGACGAGGAGTGAGCGGCCCCATGGATTTCTTCCTGCACCTCGATCGCCACCTCGCGGCGATCATCGCGCAGTACGGAACCTGGACCTACGGCATCCTCGCCGCGATCGTCTTCTGCGAAACCGGGCTGGTGGTCACCCCGTTCCTTCCGGGCGACTCGCTCCTCTTCACGGCCGGCGCGCTGGCGGCCCTGGGCTCCCTCGATCCGAAACTGCTCAACCTGCTGCTCTTCCTGGCCGTGCTGGCGGGGGACAACGTCAACTACTGGGTCGGCCGCTTCATCGGCCCCCGGGCCTTCACCGGGGAGTTCCGCTTCTTTCGCCGGGAGCACTTGCTGCGCACCCACGCCTTCTTCGAGCGCCACGGCGGCCGCACCGTGGTGCTCGCGCGCTTCGTGCCGATCGTGCGGACGTTCACTCCCTTCGTGGCGGGCATCGGCGCCATGAGCTACCCGCGCTTCCTGGCCTATAGCATCGGTGGTGGCGCGCTGTGGGTGACGGCCTTTTTGTGGGCCGGCTTCTACTTCGGGAATCTCCCCGCGATCCGCGCCAACTTCAGTCTGGTGGTGCTCGGCATCATCGTGGTGTCGGTGTTGCCGATCGCGATCGGGATCCTGCGCGATCGGAGGAGTCGGCCGCAGTGAGACGCAGGTATTTTGTCGAGGGAGCGGTGCAGGGGGTGGGGTTCCGCTATTTCACCTGGCGCCAGGCGGTACGGCTCGGTATCGCAGGTTGGGTCCGGAATCTCCCCGACGGCCGGGTGGAGGTGGCCGCCGAGGGCGATCCCCAGCGCCTGGCAGAGCTGGAAGCGGAACTGCGGCGGGGTCCGCGGATGGCCTCGGTCACGAAGGTACGAACGGCGGAGGTTTCGGATCAGGAAATCGCGCCAAGCTCCTTTGAAATAAGATGACCGCTTCGCTAAGTTCATGTGCTTGGCCCCCGTAGCTCAGGTGGATAGAGCGGCGGTTTCCTAAACCGTAGGCCGGGCGTTCGAGTCGCCCCGGGGGCATGCGGCCCGGGACCATAACCTCAGGATTCAGATGGCAACGACCGTACAATCTGCACAATCTGCCGTGAAGCCTCCTCAGCCGGCTGCCACGGAGCAGCCGGCTTTGCTCGGGCGGCTCGAGAAACACCGCAAGCCGCTCTCCTACGCGCTCGGCGCCGTGGCCCTCCTGGGACTCGGAGCCTGGCTCTATGCGGAAACCGGGCGCCGAAAGGAAACGGCGGCGGCGGACGCGCTGGACGGCGCCCGCAGCGTGTATGAATCGGGCAACCTCCCGGGGGCCTCGGTGGAATTCCAACGCGTGATCCAGGCTTACCGGGGTACCGACGCAGCGTACCAAGCCGTGCTCGGGCTCAATGCGGTGCGGCTGGCTTCGGGTCAGGCCCAGTTGGCGGCGGATGAGCTCAAGAAGTTTTCCGACTCCAACCCGCCGGCGTACTATGCTTCCGGAGCCTTACTCTTGATGGGTGGGGCGCTGGAAAACCTGTCGAAATTCGATCAAGCCGCCGCGGCGTATTCCGGGGCTGCGCAGGTGGCGCAAGAGCCCTACCGGAAGGTCGAAGCCCTGCTCGGAGCCGCCCGATCCTACCGGCTGGCCGGAAAGACCACGGAAGGCATCGACGTGCTGCGTGGCATCGTCAGCAAGTTCCCGGTGGGGACCCCCGGCGTGCCCGAAGCCCGGGTCCGCCTGGGCGAGCTGACCCAGGGCGCGATGTAGGCGGGCGGTCTGGCTCCCGTCCGGGATCTCGACGCCAAGATCCTTCCCCTGGTCAACCTCCTGCTGGTTGATGCACACCTGCATCGGCGGGGCCCCTTTGAGGGACCTGGGATCACAGGGTTGACTAGCCACCATGATGTCATTAGTATGATATCATGGTTCGCACCCAGATCCAGCTGACACCGGAGCAGCACCGCCAACTCAAGCGCTGGGCGCACGACCGCGGTATTTCCCTGGCCGAGGCCGTCCGGCGGTGTGTGGCGGAGCGGCTGGGCGCCGATCAGGCGGCTCCCTCCCGGGCAACCCTGGTTCGGGAGGCGATGGCAGTCGCCGGGGCCTATCGGGATCCGCAAGGAGCCCACGACGTCGCCAAGAATCACGACGCCCACCTGGCCAAGGCTTATCGGGGGTGAGCCTCTTCGTCGATACGTCGGGCTTCTATGCACTCCTGGTGGAGTCTGAGGCTGACCACCGAGCAGTGAAGCGGGCCTTTGGCCAAGCCGCTGAACGGGGCGATCGCATGCTCACGACCAACTACGTGGTCGTGGAAACGGTGGCGCTGCTGCAGCATCGGATCGGTCTGGCGCCAGTCCGGGATCTCGACGCCAAGATTCTTCCCGTGGTCGACCTCCTGATGGTGGATGCCCATCTGCATCGGCGGGGGATTGAGCGGCTGTTCCGGCTGGACCGGCGGCGGGTCAGCCTGGTGGATGCAGTAAGCTTCGAGGCCATGGAGGCCGAGGGAATCACCGATGTCCTCGGGCTGGATCAGGATTTCACAACCGAAGGGTTTCACCTCCTGCCTTGAATCCCCCCTTTCTCTTGGCCTGTTACATAGTACGTATAAGATGTATTATGTTAACTAGACTTGTGGGAAACAGTGGACAACTTCGTAACTGCTATCACCACTGCTAGTTAGAGTTTGTGCTACTGAGGGTTCCCTCGAATACCAACCGACCTTCACCGCACAGCCAGGGATCCTTTGCCGCGGTTCCCTCGATAGCGCCGGCTACCGAAAAGACCTTCCCACCCCACGAAGCAATGCGAACCGGCAGCGTAGCCAGGTTCCGGGCGGCCAGGGCGAATGCTGCGCCCACCGTGCCGGTCCCGCAGGCCAGCGTCTCCGCCTCAACCCCGCGCTCGTAGGTCCGCAGGCGCCACCCGTACTCCTCCTGCCCCCCTGCCCGGCTCACGAAATTGACGTTGAGCCCCCCGGGAGCAAACGTCGGGTCGAAGCGGAGC
>CAZYPO010000013.1:8935-12401 GCA_964649225.1 uncultured Gemmatimonas sp.
TACCTCGAACCCACCGGGCGGGCTCATGTTGTCACCCCGGGCGCGGTGGAGATCGCGCCCAAGACCCACCTCGAGCCCGACATCTTGGTCTTCCCCGCGGACCAACCGCTCGATCGCAAGTGGGCCGCGATCTGCGATTGGTGGCTCGCGGTCGAGGTATTCAGCGAATCGTCGCGGATCTACGACCGGGATTTCAAGCGCAACGCGTATCTGGCCATGGGTGTGGCAGAGGTATGGTTGGTGGATTGGTGGGACGAAGCCGTCTACGTCTCGCGGCCCGGCGAGCGGCCTGACGTACGGTTCATCGAGCAGCTCACCTGGCACCCGGTCGCGATGGAACGACCGCTGGAGATCGACCTCAGCGGAGTTTTCCGCGGCCTGCCCTAGTTCACGAGCTGCGTCTGCCCCTCCGCGCGGGAGCCCACTGCTACAGGCGCCCGAACAGCCCCGCCAGCCGAAGCCACCACACCACCCAGACGCCCTCCCACACGATACCGCGATTCATCTTGCTGCGGCCTTCGGTGCGGTCGACGAACACGATGGGAACCTCGACCAGGCGGAATTTCTTGCGCCAGGCCCGGAAGCTCATCTCGATCTGGAAGGCGTAGCCGTTGGAGCGGACCTTCTCCAGGGGAATGGCCCTCAGCACGGCTTGGCGGAAACACTTGAAGCCCCCGGTTGCGTCGGTGAGCGGCAGCCCGCTGATCCACTTGGCGTAGACGTTGGCCCCATACGAGAGCAGCAGCCGCGACATGGGCCAGTTGATCACGTTGACGCCGGTCTTGTAGCGGGAGCCGAGCGCCACATCCGCGCCCTCGCCGATCGCCTTGATCAGATCCAGCAGAAACTTGGGGTCATGGGAAAAATCGGAATCCATCTCGAACAGCAGGTCGAACTCCCGCGCCAGGCCCCAGGCGAATCCTGCCAGGTACGCGCGGCCGAGCCCTTCCTTCAGGGGCCGGTGCAGCACGTGCACCCTGGGATTGAGACCCGCGAGGTCGGTGGCCAGCCGCCCGGTGCCGTCGGGCGAATTGTCATCCACCACCAGGATCTCGAGCCGCGGGTCCTGGGCCAGGATCCGCGGCACGATGCGAGGCAGATTCGTGCTCTCGTTGTAGGTCGGCAGAATGACCAGGAACCGCTCAGCCATGGGAGCTGCCACGCTTCCCGAGCCGGGGTGCAACCATGAGGGCGAAGACAGCGAGCAGCGCGAGCAGCGAAAGCAGCCTGCCCCGCTGGTACTCGGGTGAACGGAACTCCAGCTCCACCTCTCCGGCGCCGGGGGGCAGCACCACCGACAAGAGCGTGTTCTGCGCTCGCAGCGTGGGCACGGCGAGTCCGTCCACCGTGGCGCGCCAGTCTTTGTACCAGTTCTCGCTCACGACGAGGTAGAGTGGACGCGAATCCTTGCCCTCGATCTTGATGCGCATGCGGCCCGCATCCCAGGACACCAGGCGCGCGGTGGCCGTGGTAGGCACCGGCAAGCGCCCGCCCAGATCCCCAGGCGAGACTTTCTCGCGCTCGGAGTACACTGCCACATCCGTCGAAGGAAAGCGCGGATTGGCCACCGTTTCTGCGACCTGATCGTCGGGGGCTTTGACCGCGCCCGCCATGAGGTGGACGTAGGGGGGGATGCTGTCCGCCTCATATAGCGTGGCGATTGACCCGGTGGTCGTGGGCACCGAATCGAGCAGGTGATGATAGCCCGGCAGCTTCTGCGCCTGGGTGAGCACCACATAGCGGACCGCGAAAAGCTGCAGTAAGGCGGGACTGATCTGGTTCTTCCAGTCATTCTTGCCCCCCAGCAGCTCGTCGAAGGCGTGCAACTCGTTGCCGTGGTAACCCAGCAGCTGGGGCACATCCACCCCCATCAGCCAGGATCCCGGGTACACGCCCAAGGGGTCGTACCGCCCTCGCGGATCCCACACTCGAAACGGCAGCGGAGTCTTCCGCATCGCTGTGGTGATCGCGTCGTTGCCGAACAACCGCTCGGCTCGATCGAAGACGAAGAAGTGCCGATCGATGCTCCAGAGATCGCCCCATACCGCAACCAGGAGTCCCGCCGCGGCAAGCGCTCCACGCAGCTTTCGGTCGCGAACCGCCAGCATCACGCCACCGCCGACGGCCGCGAAGAACAGCAAGCGAACGCCGCCCGACTGGATCTGGGGAGCGTTCTGCAAGGCGCGCTGCACCAGCAAAGGGTCCGCCAGCGATTGGGCAAGCCCATCGAGCGCCCCGATCGCCCCCAGCAAACCGAGGGTGGCAAATGCGCCTGCGCCGACCAGGATTCGGCGGGCGGACACCTCCCCCGCCAGCAGGCGCTCCGCGCCGAAACCGGCGAAGGCGCAGATCGGCAGTGCCACAAGATAGAAGGCGCTGCCGACCGCCCGCACGCTCTTCTGGGTCGGCATCAGCTCGTACCAGGCACGATAGAACGGTGTGTGCCCGCCGAACGCCACCAGCAGGAACAACAGCGCGATCCCGCCGAGCGCCAAGCGCTCGCGGCGACGCTGCGCGCCGCCGAGTCCGCAGATCGCCAGCAACAGCACCACCACACCGAGGTGCTCGGTATGGAGCTTGAAGTGATTGCTGCCCGCATACGCCTCGCTCATCCCATTCAGCTGCGGAAAGAACGTCGTGAAGAGCTCGGCTGGAGGGAAGGCGTATCCAGTGGCGTACTCCCAGCCGCCGCTCGGGCCTCCCGTGCCACGGGGCGAATAGGGCACGTACGCCAGCAGCGGCAGCAGCTGGATCGCATAGATCCCGATGCCGAGCGCGACCGCCGCGGCGCTCCACCCGAGGGCGCGATAGCGCTGCCTCCCCACCGGCGCTTCCGCGTCCCAGAACACCAGGAACAGCGTCCACAGCCCGGCGGCAACCAGCAGGTAGTACCCGGGCTGCGGGTGCCCGTGGAGCGCCAGGCCGACCGCGAGCCCCGCGGCGCCGAACCCCGCCAGCTTGCGCTCGCGGATCCCCCGCAGCAGGCCGAGCAGCAGGAAGGGCGCGACGGCGGAGACGAAGAGCTTGCCGTCGTGCCCGGGGTGCACCATCGAGGCCACGATACCGCTCAGCTCGTAGGCCAGTCCCCCGGTGACCGCCGCGGACCACGAGAGCCCGAGTCCGCGGAGAAAAGCGTACATGGAGATGCCGGCGAGGACGAGGTGTCCGCCGAAGGTGAGATTGGTCGCGGTCGCGAGGGGCAGCAGCCAGCGCAGCCAGGCTGTCGGGTAGAAGATGTCCCCGTGCATCCCGGCCACGTAGGGAATCCCGCCGAAGATGTAGGGATTCCAGAGCGGGATCGCGTGGTGCTGGTGCCAGTACTCCGCCCCGAAGTGGCGGAACCCCCATCCCGCCAGGTAATAGTCCGAGCCGTTGATGACCTGCCCGGCGAGCATGGGCCAGCAGAGCGTGAGCGCCGCGGCCAGGAACACGAGGCCCGCGACGAGCCAGCCGCGCCGGGGGTCGA
>CAZYPO010000013.1:12501-48003 GCA_964649225.1 uncultured Gemmatimonas sp.
AGCGCCGCGGCCAGGAACACGAGGCCCGCGACGAGCCAGCCGCGCCGGGGGTCGAGGCCAGTGGAGGCGGGAGGGACCTCAGGTCGAGTCACTGGCCTGCTCCGTGCGGGTTAGCACGAACGGCAACGCCGCCAGCACATCCGCGACGGTCATGCCGAGCCGCGAAACCGCCGCGAGGGCCAGCGCGTTGGCCGGGCCGAGCCGGTCCTGCAGCATCCACATGAAGACGCCTTCCCGCACCCCGAGGCCTCCGGGTGCCAGCAGAAAAAGCAGCCCGGCGATGTAGGAGCCCGCGAACGCTCCGATGGCGTCGCTGAGTGGCAGCTCCGCCGCCGGGAGAACCCCGCGCGCCAGGAACCAGAGCGCCGTGCCGTAGCAGATCCACGCGGCCAGGTTGGCGGCAATCCCGAACCAGACCGCCGGCGCCGCTGGGGTGATCCGTTTCCCGGGGTCCAGTCCCAGGCGTGCCAGCAGGCGGCTGGTGAGCGGGGGCCAGAGCACCATGAGCAGCGCCGCCACGCTGACAGCCAGGATCACTGCCAGCGCGATCCGGCTGCCGGGCCGGTGCGCCTCGAGGGAGGTGAGCCCCGTCGCCCCCACCAGCAGGGCTCCCGTGCCGATGGACACGATCTGCAGCAGGATCGCGGAACCCGTCGCGCTCCAGGCCGGAACGCCCCGTCGCTGTGCCAGCACCGCCATCCCGGCGATGGCCCAGACCTTTCCGGGAAGGTACTTCCCCATGCTGGAGAGGACCCAGATCCGGGCCGCCTCGGGCCAGCGGAGCCGCGGGCCCCACCCTGCGAGCATCCGACGCCACGATTCGGCCAGCAGCGCATACGTCGCCAGGATGATCGCGAGGCTCGCCAGGATCCAGCCGGGGGCCAGTTCCCACGCCACCGGCTCACTCCGGATTGCCGCCCAGTTGCGCATGACAAACCGCGCGACGAAGGCCAGGACGAACAAGCCTCCCGCCCATTGCACCCAGCGCCACCAGCGCTCACGCACCGAGGGCCTCGCGATACCAGCCTTCGAATACTTCCGCGACCCTCGGCGGGGCCAGCTCCGCCCGCCACCGCGCTCCCGCTCGTCGCGCTTCGGCCAAACGCGCCGGAGCGCGGGCTTCGCGAACCGCGCCGGCGAGTGCGTTCGGGGTGGCGGCGGTGATGATCCCGCCGCCGTGCCGGCGCAGCGCCGAGACCACACCGCCACCATCCTCGCAGGCAACGACCGGCACCCCTGCCATCAGCGCTTCGAGCGCTGAAAGTCCCAATCCCTCGTCCCCGGAGGGAAAAAGCAGCACGTCGGCGGCCGCGAGGCGTTCGGCGACTTGTTCGGCTGGAAGCGTTCCGGTAAACGTCACCGCGGCCGGGCTTGGCAACAACGCCGCCAGCGCCTCGAGCGCCGGCCGCTCGGGACCGTCGCCGACGATCGTGAGAGGGATCGGCTCGCCATCCTGCGCCAGCTGGCCGACCGCGCGCAGCGCCAGCTCGATGCGCTTCTGCGCGGTCAGCCGCGCGATGACCAGCGCACCGGCGCCGCCCCGGCTGGTGGTGAGCCCGGCGCTCTCGACCGGCATCGGCTGCACGTGGGTCGCGACGTCGGAGCGGCCGCTCACCCGCTCCGCCAGCGCGGCCAGCTCGGGCGATACCGCGGTGACGACGCGTGCCGCGCGCAGCACCCGGCGACCCTGCCAGCGGGCCAGCGCGCTGCGGCGGAGAATCCTTCCATCGGTGCCGTGCAGCGTGACCAGCGCCGGGAGTCCGCGGGGCAGTGCGAGCCCGGCGGGAATCCACCAGTGCGCGTGCAGCACGACGGCGCCGCCCGCCTCCGCGGCCTCGGCCCGCGCTCCCGCACGCAGTGCGCGCACCAGCCCCGCCAGGGCCAGGAGCCCGCTCGGCGAGCGCACCGCCTCCTGCATGTGGCCTGCGTAGGCCAGGGTCTCGCGCTCCGCCGACGCGTAGCGGACCCGCCGCACCGGGATGCCGTCGAGCGGCTCGCGTCCTCCCCTGCCCCGGTCGGCCGGCGCCACGACCCGGACGTCGTGGCCGCGGTCGCGCAGCGCGCCGGCAAGAGGCTGGAGAAAGGCGCCGGGCAGGTCGCCGGCATGGCGGGGATAGTTGTGCGTCACGAAGACAACGAGCACGCCTAGTGGTCGGCCTTCCGCGCCAGCTCGCGCATTTCCTCGCCGAAGCCGGCAATCAGCTCGCCCACGAACCCGAAGCCGAACAGGGCGATGCCGCTGATCACCATGGTCTCGACCAGGTTGAGCAGCGGCCGGAAGCCGATCCCGTACCCGAAGCGCAGCACCAGCGCGACAATGCCGGCGAGCAACCCGACGCTGAACAGCACCGCGCCGAGCACGCCGAAGAAAAGCATCGGCTTGCGGCCGAAGCGGAGCTGAAACCAGACCGAAAGCAGATCGAGCGCTCCCACTGGAATGCGCCGCCAGGTGAATTTCGAGACGCCGGCCCGGCGGGGATAGAGCGCCACCGGATAGGAGACGAGCCGCCAGCCGTCCGCCGCGGCAATCACCACCATGTAGCGATGCCAATCGGGCCGGGTCGGAATGCTGCGCATGATCTCCCGGCGCCAGGCCTTCACCGAGTTGAGATCTTCCACTTGCACGCCGAACAGCCGGCGGCAGAGCGCGTTGTAGATCCCGCTGACGAAGGCCTTCTCGTACTTGCCCTGTTTGGTGCCGGTGACGATGTCGGCCCGGTTCTCCAGGATGGGCCGGACCAGCGCGGGAATCTCGGCGGGGAGATACTGCAGATCGGCCGGATAGAAGACGAAGATCTCGCCCTGGGCGGCCTCCCCCGCGCTGCGCAGCGCGTCGGCAATTCCGCGCTGGCGGCGGTGGGTGACCACCCGGAGAAACGGATACTCGGCCTGCAGCCGCTCCAGCACCGCCGCGCTGCCGTCGCGCGAGCCGTCATCGACGACCACGACCTCGAAGGAGAAGGGCGCGGGCTGCAACGCTTCGGCGCAGAGCCGGATGAACTCAGGAAGGTTTTCGGCCTCGTCCTTGGCGGGAACCAGGAGGCTGATGTCCACCGGGCGGGTCATACCCGCTTGCGCATTCGCGCCGGGAGAATCCCCAGCTGGTCGCGGTACTTGGCAACCGTGCGGCGGGCGATCTGAATGCCCTGTTCCTGGAAGAGGTGGACGATCTGCTGGTCGGTGAGCGGCTTCCCGGGATCCTCTTCCTGGACCATCTTTTCGAGCTTGGCCCGGATGGAGCGCGCGCTGGCATCCTCACCCGAGGCGGTGGTGAGCGCGCTGGAGAAGAAAAACTTGAGCGGCAGCACGCCGCGCGGGGTCTGCACGTATTTCTCGTTGGTGACCCGGCTGACCGTGGACTCGTGCATGCTGATCACCTCGGCGACTTCGCGCAGGGTGAGCGGCTTGAGATACTCGACGCCCTTCTCGAAGAACGCCCGCTGCCGGTCGACGATGAAGTTCATGACCTTGAGCATGGTCTGCCGGCGCTGCTCGATGGCCTGGATCATCCAGTTGGCGCTGTTGAGCTTATTCGCGATGAATTCGCGGTTCTCCGGAGTGAGCTTCTTCTTGTCCCGCGCGATGTCCTGGTAGCTGCGGCTGAGCCGGAGCCGTGGCACGCCGGAGTCGTTGAGGCTCACGTGGTACTTCCCGTCCACCTTGTCGACGATCAGATCCGGGATGATGTAGCCATCGCTCCGGTTGGCGTACTTGAGCCCCGGCTTGGGATCGTAGCGGGAAAGCGTATCGCCCGCCGTCTGCACCTCGGCCGGCTCCACGACGAAGCGCTTGGCGAGCTCGTTCCACCGGTGTGCGATCAGGTCGGGGAACGCCTCCGCCACCAGCCGATGCGCCAGGGTGCCGGCCTCCCCCGCTTCGCGCAACTGGAGCAGCAAGCACTCCCGCAGGTCGCGCGCGCCGACGCCCGGAGGGTCGAGCTTCTGGATCAGGGTCAGCATCTCGTCGAGCTCGGCCGCGGTGTAGTAGGGGATGCCCGGAAGGTTTCCCTGGGGATGCGGGCGCGGCGCCTCCGCCGCGCTCGCGGGCTCCGGGTCGGCGGCGCGTTGTTTGACCGTCGCGCCGGCCTCCGGCATCCCGATCCAGGTCTGCTCCGGCAGCAGCGGTCCCCCCAGCGCCGGCTCGGCGTCCGGGGCCACCGCGTCGGTGTCCTCCGCTTCCGGCTCCGCCCCCGAGTGGCTCTCGAGCAGCAGATTGACGGCGTTGAGGATCTCCTCCATCGGCGCGCCGAGGTAACCTTCGTCGCTGATATTGCCGAGGAACTCCTCGCTCAAGAGCTGCTGGCGGGGCGTCAGCTCCATCATGTTGAGCTGCTCGCGCAGGTGGTCGATCAGGTCCTTGGTCTCGACGCAAACCGGCTCCATGTACTCGGTCTCTTCGTACTGCTGCTTCGAGCCGCCCGCGTCGAACCCGTTGAGCAGGATTTCTTCCCAGTTGATCTCTTCTTCCTTCTCCTGTTTTTCCTTCTCTTTTTCCTTTTCCTTTTCCGCGGATTCCTTTTCGTGCTCGTCGTCCTCCGGCTCCAGCAGCTCCAGGAACGGATTGGTGAGCAGCTCCTGTTTCAGGTGCTGCTGCAGGTCCATCATGGGCATGTACAGCATGTCCATGGCCTGATAGAGCCGCGGATTGATCCGCAGCTCCTGCCGCATTCCGGTCTGCTGCGAGAGGCCGGTCTTCATGGGGCGCCTTCCATCCGGCTGCGCAGGCGGGCCGTCATCGTGGGCCCGAGGTAGAGCTCGGCCACCTGGTCATTGTAGACCAGCTCGCGTACGCTGCCCGCCGCGCGCACCTCGCCCTCGTACATGATGTAGGCGCGGTCGACTACTTCGAACATGTGCTCGACGCTGTGGTCGGTGATGAGCACTCCGATCCCGCGGTGGCGCAGCCCCGCGACAATGGTCTGGATATCGTGCACGGCGATCGGGTCGACGCCCGCGAAGGGTTCGTCCAGCAGCATGTACTTGGGCTCGCTGACCAGCGCGCGGGTGATCTCCAGTCGGCGCCGCTCGCCGCCCGAAAGCGAATACGCGCGGTTGCCGCGGAGGTGCTTGAGCCCCAGCTCGTCGAGCAGCCGCTCCAGCCGCTCGCGCTGCTCGGCCTTGGACAGCTTGAGGGTCTCCAGAATCGCGAGAACATTCTCCTCCACGGTCATCCGGCGAAAGACCGACGGTTCCTGGGCGAGGTACCCGATGCCGGCCCGCGCGCGCCGGTACATCGGGGCGTCGGTCAGATTCCGTCCATTCATGTCGATTCGTCCGGCGTCGGGCCGGATCAGGCCGGTGATCAGGTAGAAGGTCGTGGTCTTGCCCGCCCCGTTGGGACCCAGCAGCCCCACGATCTCGCCCTGAGCCACCTGCAGCGCGACGTCTTTGACGACCATACGCCGCTTGAACGACTTCCGCAGCCCTTCCGCCGACAGCAGGCCGGGAGCACCGCCGTTGCCCGAGCTCATGGCCGGCGCGGCCGGGTGGAATCGGGCTTCTGTGCCAGGGGCTCGAGCTGCACTCCGTCCACGTGCCCCACCATCTCGACCCGCTGCACCTTGAGCGAATCTCCCGGCTCCATGGTGAGCACGATGCGATCCGCCCGCGAGTAGTTGATCGACGGGCGCGTCCCGGCGGCTCCCGCGTTGGCAATCCGGTAGAACGAGCGGGCCGACTCGCGCGCCTCAAGGCGGCGCAGCGCGGATTTCTTCTTGGACCCGGCGGGCTGCTGCGCGAATTCCGCGGTGATCTTCTCGCCCTCCAGCCAGTCGCGCTCTCCCTGTGCCGAATCGGGCCGGAACCCCACCCACGCCTTGCCGAAGGCGCGCAGCTCCTTGAGCGATTCTTGCGGCGTGTCGACCGCGAGCGAATCGCCGCGGACCTGGTACTCCTCGGCGAGCGCCTGCGGCCGCCGGGTTCCGCCCCAGGCCAGGGTCTGCACCACTTGCTTCGCTTCGAGGTGGAGCCGGATCGCGTCGGCGCTGAGATCGAGGTCCGCACTGGTGAGCATGGCGCTGTCGCGCCCGGTCACCGCGCTCAGCTCCTTCTTGACCAGGGTCAGGTCGATGCGCTTGGCGGTGAGCGCGAAGCTGTCCTCGGCGGCGCGCCGGATCCCGGCGTGGCCGATCAGCGCTCCCGCGCCCGCCTTGCCGGTGTCGAGCTGGAGCGAATCGCCCCGGCCGCGCAGATCACTGCGGTCGATCGTCACGGTGCCGCCGCCCCACATGAGATCCTGCCCGCGGGTGCGCACCCGATCGGCCACTACGATGTACGGCTCGCCGGTGCGGCCTGCCGAGTCCCGCGAGACCACGGTCAAGGTGGGCCGCTGATCAGCGAACGCCTCCTCCAGCTCGCGGGTCCCGCGAATCTTGCGGTAATAGTTGACCGCCGGCCCCTTGAGCTGGGACCCGTCCTTGCGATTGAGATAGACCACGTTGCCGCGGGCTTCCCAGCGCTCGTCGTCCCGATAATAGGTGCCGAAGTCGGAGGTCACCTTCGCTTCCACATCCTCATAGCGGAAATTGCCGATGAACTGCACCACCGAACCCTGATAGGAGGCGATGCTGTCGGTCCAGATCCGCACGTTCTGTCCGCGGCAGCTCAGCTGCACGTCGCCGCCGGCGAAGTAGTTCTGGACCGTTGGGGTGACGTTGACCTGCACGCCTTGCCGCGCGACGTGATCGACCTGCAGCTGGCAGCGGCGATTCTGCCCGGCCAGCGGCGCCGCGAGCGCCAGCGCTACACCCGGCAAGAGCAGGACTTTCATTGCCCCGGCAGCAAGATGCCCTTGCCCTTCTGGGCGCCCTTGGGCTGATCGATTGTGAGGTTGCGAAACTCGATGTCCGAGAGGAAGCTCTTCCCACTGCCCCTCGCCGTGGGCGAATCGTAGGTGAAGGTCGTATCGCTCCGGATCTGGTTGGCCACCTTGTCGTAGATCAGGTGCTCGGTCCGCAACCGGCGGCCGTCGGTGGATTCCACCAGCACATGTCCTCGCGCGTCGAGCTTGCTGCTGTAGGTCGTATAGATCCCGTGGTCCGCCGTCAGGGTGCTCTGCAGGTCTCCGTGGGTATCCAGCATGCGCACCTTGAACTTCCGCAGGTCCATGATCTGCTGGTTCTGATAGACGTAGGCGGTATCGGCCTCCACGAAGCTCCGTAACACGCCCTTCTCGGTGAGCTGGGTCGACATGTGCACCATGATCTGATCGGCGCTGTCGGCGCTCTGCATGCTGCCCTGGGGCCGCACGCCCGTATCGGCGCACCCGGCGGCGACCAGCAGCAGCGCGGCCCCGGCCAGCGAACTCCTCATCTCAGTCCTCTCCCCGCGCGGCGCGCCAGATTCGCAACGTCCGCAGCAATAATGGCTCGAGCTCGTCCAGCGGCCACTGGGTTTCGGAATCGCTCGGCGCGCGGGCCGGGTCCGGATGGGTTTCGATGAAGAACCCGTCCACCCCGGCGGCGGCCGCCGCCGCCAGCAGCGCCGGCACCACCTCGCGCTGGCCGCCGCTTGCCCCACCGATTCCCCGCCCCGGCTGTTGCGCGCTGTGCGTCGCATCGAAGATGACCGGAGCCCCGGTGGCCTCGCGGAGCCGTGCCACCCCGCGAAAGTCCACCACCAGATCACCATAGCCGAAAAACGTCCCCCGCTCGGTGACTGCGACGTCCCGCGCGCCACCGGCGCGCAGCTTCTCGACCGCACCCCGCATCGCTTCCGGCGCCAGCCACTGGCCCTTCTTGACGTTCACCGGCTTACCCGCGCGCCCGCAGGCCAGCAGCAAGTCCGTCTGCCGGCAGAGAAACGCCGGCACCTGGAGTGCGTCGGCGACCTGCGCCGCCGCCGCGGCCTGCTCCGGCTGGTGCACGTCGGTCAGCACGGGCAACCCGCTGGCCCGCGACGCGGCGGCAAGCAACGCCAATCCCTCTTCGAGCCCGACCCCGCGCGGGCCGCCCGCGCGCGAGCGGTTTGCCTTGTCGAAGCTCGCCTTGAAGCAGACCCGGAGCCCCAACCGCGCCCCGATTTCCGCCAGCCGTCCCGCCACGCGGGGAAGCAGATCGCCCGGCTCGGCCAGGCAGGGACCTGCCACCAGAAACGGACCGGGTGCGAAGTGCCAGCCGTTCACTTGGTCGCTTCGATCAGCTCCTGCACCGCTCGACTGGTGCGACCGGCCAGATGATCGGCGTGCCGGCTGGCCGCGCCGATGAAGGACGTGAAGAGTGGGTGGGGCCGCATCGGCCGCGACTTGAGCTCGGGGTGGAACTGGCAGCCGAGGAACCAGGGGTGCCCCGGCAGCTCGATGATTTCCACCAGGCCGAGGTCGGGGGATTGGCCGGAGAGCCGCAAGCCATGCTCCGCGAGGATATCGCGGAACGCATTGCTCACTTCCCAGCGATGCCGGTGCCGCTCGCTGATCTCGGTCGCGCCGTACGCCTGGGCCGCGAGGCTCCCGGTGCGGAGCCGCGCGGGATAGGCGCCCAGCCGCATGGTGCCGCCCAGCTCGGCGACGTCGCGCTGGGATGCGAGCAGCGAGATGACCGGGCTCTCGCAATCCGGCTCGAACTCGGTGCTGTTGGTGCCCTGCAACCGGCACACGTTGCGCCCGAACTCGATGATCGCCATCTGCAATCCCAGGCAGATCCCGAAGAACGGCAGGCCGTTCTCGCGCGCCCAGCGGATCGCCTCGACCATCCCGTCGATCCCCCGCACGCCGAACCCGCCCGGCACCAGGAGACCGTGCTTGCCCGCCAGGAGCCGGCCGGCCGCGGCCTGATCGGTGAACTGGTCGCTCCCGAGCCACTCGATGTCGACACCGACGTCATTGGGAATGCCGCCGTGCAGCAACGCTTCCTGCACCGACTTGTACGCGTCGTGCAGGTCGGTGTATTTGCCGACGACAGCGATCTGCACTCGTTCCTTCGGGTGCAGGATCTTTCCGGTCATCGCCCGCCAGGGCTCCAGGTCGGGCTCCTTGGTGTCCAGATGCAACCGCTCGCAGACGACCCGGTCGAAGCCCTGCTCCTGGAAACGGAGCGGGATCTCGTAAATCGACTGGACGTCCGGACTCTCGATCACGCAGCCAAAATCCACATTGCAGAAGAGCGCAATCTTTCGCTTGATCTCGGCGGAGAGCGGATGATCGCTGCGGCACACCAGGAGGTCGGGCTGGATTCCGATTTCCATCAGTTCGCGCACCGAGTGCTGGGTCGGCTTGGTCTTGAGCTCGCCCGCCGCGGCAATGAACGGCACCAGCGTCAGGTGAATGAAGATCGCGTTGTCCCGGCCCACTTCCTGGCGGAACTGGCGGATGGCCTCGAGGAACGGCAGCGATTCGATGTCGCCGACGGTGCCGCCGATCTCGATGATCACCACGTCGTGGCCCGGCGCCGAGCGGCGGATGGCGTGCTTGATCTCGTCGGTGATGTGCGGCACCACCTGCACCGTCGACCCGAGATACTCGCCGCGCCGCTCCTTACTGATCACATTCTGGTAGACGCGCCCGGTGGTGACGTTGTTCTGCTGGGAAAGCGAGCGCTCGATGAATCGCTCGTAGTGCCCGAGGTCGAGATCGGTTTCGGCCCCGTCATCAGTGACGTAGACCTCGCCGTGCTGAAACGGCGACATGGTTCCCGGATCGACGTTGATGTAGGGATCGAACTTCAGCATCGTGACCGACAGGCCGCGCTCGACCAGCAGGCGTCCCAGTGAAGCGGCCGCGATGCCCTTGCCGAGCGACGAGACCACGCCGCCCGTGACGAAGATGAACTTCGTGTTGCCCGGCGACGTCGTCATCGGGTGACCTCTTGGGTGGCGGTCCACAGCGATTCCGCGGCGTGGAGATCATCCTGCGTATCAATGGCCGGCCCGGCCGGCTCCGGCAGTCGCTCCACGCCGATCGCCAGCCCCAGCTCGAGCGCCCGCAGCTGCTCGAGCCGTTCCACCAGCTCGAGCCGGCTCGGGGGAGCGGCGGCAAATCGGCGCAGCGCGTCACGGCGATAGGCGTAGACACCCAGATGCTGCCAGTAGTGCGTGGCCGCGAACGGGATCGGGGCGCGCGAAAAGTAGAGCGCGCGCCCCTGCTGATCCGAGACCACCTTCACCCGCGCGGGATCGCCGGCGGCCTCGGGAGCGAGCGGCACGGCGGCCGTGCCCAGCTCAAAGCCGTTCCGCACCAGCGCCAGAGAGCCCCACAGCGCCGCGGCGGGCAGGAAGGGAGCGTCGCCCTGCACGTTGAGGATCTCATCGTAGCCGGCAAACTCGGCGCGGGAGCTCACCTCGTTGACGCGATCCGACCCGCTGGGATGCCGCGTCGAGGTCAGCACGGCCTCGAACCCCGCCGCCCATGCCACGGCAGTGATCTCTTCGGCGTCGGTAGCGATGACCAGGCGATCGGCAATGCCGTGCCCCTGAATCCGCTCCGCGACTCTGACGATGAGGGGTACTCCGCCCAAGGGCTGCAGTGGCTTTCGAGGCAGCCGCGTCGAACCCAGCCGTGCAGGAATGACGACGAGGACGGGCATGTTCCAAAGTAAAAGCGCGGCCGACCCAAGTCAAAAGTCGTGCCGCGCCAACTCGCGACAATCTAAGGGTTGCTTTTACAAAGGCTTAGCCATCATGGCTTCACCGCGGTCTTGCCCCGCAGCGAGTCGACCCGATGGCGGATTCGTTCGGCCACCTTCTCCAGTGAATCGGCCCGGACGGAATCCCGCAGGCCCCGCGCCTGGGTCCTGACTCCGGCGGTCAGCTGGGCGGCAAGCGAGTCGGCGAGCGGCGCCGCCACCGAATCAGCGGCGTGCCGCCGGAACTCCTGCACCTCGGCTTGGGTGAGCAACAGGGGCTGAACGATCGTGGTGGAACCATCGGAGCGCCGGAACTCGAGCCGCACCTCGCCAAACGTCTGATAACCGCTGTCGGTCCGCGCGCAGAAAAAGGTGGTTCGCTCATCGAAGTGGGTCGCGTCCGTCACGGAGACATGGCAATCACGGAGCTTCTCGAACGCGGCTGAATCGGTGACGCGTGCCCGGATGGTAAAGCCCGTGATCGCCTTGGGAGAGCTGCGCTGGATGGTCAGGGACCGGAGTGTCCCGATCTTGGTTCCATCGAATTTGAAGGGGAGATACGCGCCGAAGGCGCCCAGCGGAATCCCGATGTCGTGGTCGGAGTCAATCGACTTGTGCATCCGCCGACCCGCGCTCACGAGTCCGAACCCGACCACAAAGATCAGGGCCGCCCGCAATCCGATCTTGAGCCAATACTTGCCCATTGGACCCCCGCTGGTAATGCGTTACAGACTGTAACGTAAGGGGTAGCGGGCGGGTTTCATAGGGGCCCCGTAGCGGCTCAACCCCGGGGATGGAACTGCTTGTGTACGCTGCGGAGGTACTCCCGATCTACGTGCGTGTAGATCTGGGTGGTCGAAAGGTCGGCGTGACCGAGCATCTCCTGCACCGCCCGCAGATCGGCGCCGCCTTCGAGCAAATGGGTGGCGAAAGAATGCCGCAGCGTGTGGGGCGTCACCCGCTTGGTGATGCCCGCTCGCTTGGTCAGGCGTTTGATGATGCCCCAGGCGCCCACCCGTGAAAGCGGGGTCCCACGCGCGTTGAGCAGCACGCGATCCTGCGCCTTGCCCCGCCGCAGCGCAGGCCGGATGGAGTTCAGGTAGACCGAGACTGGACCGACGATTTTGCGGCCGATGGGCACCAGGCGTTCCTTCCCGCCTTTGCCGAACACCCGCACCAGTCCTTCCGAGAGCAGCAGGTCGTTCACCCCGAGCGAGCAGAGTTCCGACACGCGGAGCCCGGCGCCGTAGCCCAGCTCGAGCATAGCCCGATCGCGCCAGCCGAGCGGCTCGTCGGGGGACGGGGCTGCGAGCAAGGCCTCGATCTCACGAACCGTGAGCACGTCGGGAAGGGTGCGGCCCCGCTTAGGGGTTTCCAGCCGGTCGCTGGGATCGTCCAGCAACGCGCCTTCGCCGATCAGAAAGCCGAAGTAGGTGTGAAGGGCGGAGACCTGCCGCCGGATGGTGGCCGGCGCGAGGCCGAGATCCTTGAGGGTGAACACGAAATCCCGCAGTAACCCGCGATTGACCCCTCCGGGCCCCGGCACCCGCTTCATCGCGGCGAATTGGACGAAGCGGCGCAGGTCGCGGAGATAGCTCTCCACGGTGTTCGGGCTGTTTCCCGCTTCCAGACCGAGATGATCCCGGAAGCTGTCCAGCCGGAATGCGTGCTCGACGTCCTGGCTCATTCGGCGGCCTTCTGCCGGCGGGCGCGGCGCGCCGCGTCGAGCGCTTCCACCGAAATCTGCGGCAAGCCCGCCTCGAGCTCGGCCGGCTGATCGGGAAAGCGGGGGTCGAACGGGGTGAGGCCGGCCAGGCGGGATTGGGTTGCCCGGCGCCGGCGCAGTATCAGGACGGCGAACATCGTGAGCACGAGCAGCGCGACGACCCAGAGGCCCGTGTTGAGCTTGCCGAGCGCGCCCAGGATGCTCTCCCAGTTCTCCCCCAGCTTCTGGCCCAGGAGGATCAGGCCGCCATACCACACCGCGCAGGCGCAGGCGATGGGGATCAGGGTGCGGGCGGGGCGCAGATTGATCAATCCGGCGAACGGGGCCACGACCGCGCGAAACGCGGGCAGCATCCGGAAGAAGAAGATTCCCACCACACCGAAGCGCAGATACTCGCGCTCGATCGCCGCGAAGGTGCCCGGCGTGATCAGCCGGCGCCCAAGCCGCCCCTGGAAGAAGCGTCGCCCGAAGCGGCGGGCGCTCCAGTAGACCAGCGCGGCACCAGCGACTCCGAACCCCCAGGCCACCAGCAGGATGGTGAGCGGTCGCATGGTTCCGCGATGCGCCAGGAAGGCGGCGAGCACGACGAACACATCAGAGGGGGAGGGCGGAAAGAAGTTCTCGATGACGACCGAGAGCGCGATCACCGCGTAGATGAGGAGGGGTGGCCATGCCGCGAGCCGGGCCAGGAGATCCTCGATCAGCGGGCCTCCACGATGGCCACAGCGAACACGGCGACTCCCTCTCCGCGCCCGACGAATCCCATCCCTTCGTTGGTCTTGGCTTTCATTCCGACCGCGTCGGGAGCGATCCCGAGCTCGCCCGCGATGGCGTGGGCCATGGCGTCCTTGTACACGCCCAGCCGGGGCCGCTCGCACACGATGGTGACGTCGGCCTGTACCGGATGAAAGCCCAGCGCGTTGATGTGCTCCCGCGCCAGCCGCAGCAGCACCAGCGAGTCGGCATCCTTCCACTTGGGATCCGACTCGGGGAACATTGCCCCCAGGTCGCCGGCGCCCGCCGCGCCCAGGATCGCGTCGGTCACGGCGTGGGCGACCGCGTCGGCGTCGGAATGTCCCAGTAGGCCCTTCTCGAAGGCGATGCGCTGCCCGCCCAGGATGAACGGCCTCCCCTCGGCGAAGCGGTGCGAGTCATAGCCAATGCCGATGCGAAACATCAACGTCGGACGGTCACGCCGCCACCGGTTCGCTCTCGATCATCGAATAGTCCTGCCGCCTGCGGCGCACCTGGTACCCCGCGTCGCGGATGCAGCGCTCCATCTCGGCAATCGTGGCGCGATGGGTGGTGCCGGCGGAAGACACCACGTTCTCCTCCATCATCAAGCTGCCGAAATCGTTGGCGCCGAAGCGCAGCGCCACCTGGCCCACCTTGAGTCCCATGGTCACCCAGGAGGATTGCAGGTTCGGCACATTGGACAGAACGATCCGCGCCATGGCCAGCGCGCGCAGGTAGGTGACCGCGTCGGTCTTGGGTTGCTCGGCCATCTCGGTGCCGTCGGGCTGCAGCGGCCAGCAGATGAACGCCGTGAAGCCGCCGGTGCGGCGCTGCACTTCGCGGACTCGGAAGAGGTGCTCGACGCGGTCGGCCAGGCTCTCGCCCAGCCCGTACATCATGGTCACCGACGTCTTCATGCCCTGCCGGTGTGCCTCCTCCTGCACCCCCAGCCACTCTTCGGTCTGCGCCTTCTTTCGGGCCACCCGGCGCCGTATTTCGTCGACCAGAATTTCCCCCCCGCCGCCCGGAATGCTGTCGAGCCCGGCGGCTTTGAGCTCCCGGATCACCTCGGCGACGCTCATCCCGAAACGCTCGCCGAAGAACACGATTTCCGAAGGCGAGAAGCCGTGGATGTGGATGGGATGATGCTGCTTGATGTAGCGCATCAGCTCCAGATACCATTGGAACGGGATGTAGGGGTTGTGCCCGCCCTGCAGCAGGATCTGCACCCCGCCCAGCGCGCGGCACTCATCGATCTTCTCGCCGATCTTCTCGAACGGCAGCACGTATCCCTCGGCGTGTTTGGGGCGCCGGTAGAACGCGCAGAACTTGCAGTCGGCGACGCACACATTGGTGTAATTGATGTTGCGATCGATGATGTAGGTGATCACCTCGTCCGGGTGATGCCGGTAGCGCTCGGCATCGGCGAGGCGGCCCAACTCGAGGAGCGGGGCGTGTTCGTAGAGCTCCAGATACTCCCGGAACTCGCTGGAAGACCGGTTCACGACGTCGAGCATTCGCGAGTTCTCCTACGCCGCCGTGATGAACGACAGGCTGCCATCCGGCACCAGGCCATCCTGCGCCAGGCGGCGGAAGAAATCGGTCAGGCCCGCCAGATGGCGGTAACTCAGCGCGTAGTCCAGCCCGCCCAGGTACTCGCGGCAGATCCCGAGCGGGAGGCCGGTATTCCCTGCCGCCAGTGCGGCCAGCTCGTCGAGATGCGCCAGGCCCCACTGCCGGCTCTCGAGCAGCGCACGATGGACCTCACGCACGGCAGCGTGATCCGCCTCCCGGCGCGCCGCCCACACCGCGAACACGAAGGGCAACCCGGTCCAATCCTTCCAGGCGCTGCCGAGGTCGGCCACGTAGGGATAGCGAGACTCGGCGGCGAGCAGCAATGCGGCGTCGCCGATGACCAGCACGGCGTCGTGGGGGAATCCGCGCAGCGAATCCAGGTCGCTCGGCTCCGCGCGCACCGTCGCGAAACGCGGCCGGACCCGCCAGCGATGCCGGCACAGGAGCTCGAGCAGGAGCACGGAGGTGCGCGACGACGCCGTGCGCAGCACGGTGGCTCCATCGAGCTCGTGCACGGGCCGGCGGCTGCAGAGCACCACGCTGTGGACCGGGCCGTCGCAGGTGATGGCCAGATCGGGGAGCAGGTGGTAGGCGGCGGCGTTGCGGGCGTACTCGACCGCCGACACCACCGAGAGATCCAGCTCGCCCGCCGCCAGCAGGTCGTTGAGCTCCGCCGCGGTTCCGCTGATGAGTTCGGCGGCGACCGGGAGCAGGCCGCGGTCGATCGCCGCGTAGATCGGGTAGCAATTGATCCAGGGAATCCGGCCGAGGCGCATGGGATTACGCCGCGTGGACGACGGGGGCCGAGCCCGCGCCGGCGCCGGCACCGAAACCGGCAGGGAGATCGGAAAAGTCCTCCCGAACCGACCGGTAGAGGCTGTCGCGTTCCACCGGGCGTTTCCCGGCTCCGCGGATCAGCTCGACCAGGCCGAGGTACGGCAGGTGCATCTGGGTTCGGGCCCCGGCCTCGTGGTAGATGCGCTCGTAGACGACGGTGCCTTCGAGGTCGTCGCAGCCGAACTCGAGCACCACCTGCGACATGAACGGGGTCACCATCGGCCAGTGGGTCTTGACGTGGGGAACGTTGTCGAGGTACAGCCGGGCGACCGCGATGTTCTTGAGGTCTTCGTAGCCGGTGGTCGCCGAGCCCACCCGGCCCAGCGCTTCGCCGAGCTCGTTGTTCTCGGTGTGGTAGGCGAGTGGGATATAGGTGAGGAAGCCCCCGGTGTCGTCTTGCAAGGCGCGGAGCATGCTGAGATGCTCGATCCGGTCCGCCGCCGTTTCCACATGACCATAGAGCATGGTGCAGTTGGTCGGGATGCCCAGCTCGTGCGCCACCCGGTGCACGCGGATCCATGCTTCGCCGGTCAGTTTCCGCTCGGCGATCGTCGCGCGGACCGCCGTGCTGAAGATCTCCGCCCCACCCCCCGGCATGCTGGTGAGTCCGGCCTCCTGGAGCGCGAGCAACACCTCGCGCTCGCTGAGCTTCTCGATCCGCGCGAGGTGCGCGATCTCCACCGCCGTCAGCGCCTTGATGTGAATCTCGGGGAAGCGCTGCTTGAGGCCCCGGAGCATGTCGGTGTAATACGACAGCCGCAGCTTGGGATGGAGACCGCCCACGATGTGAAACTCGCGCGTGGGGCCGCTTCGGGCTTGCTCCGCCTCGTGGTAGACCTCTTCGAGTGAGCGGGTGTAGGCACCTTCCTCCTTGGGCATCCGGGCGAACGAACAGAAGACGCAGGTGTTCCGGAGCACGCAGACGTTGGTGGGATTGATGTGCTGATTGGCGGAGAAGAACACGCGGTCGCCGTTGACGCGCTGGTTGGCGAACGCGGCCAGCTCGCCAAGGCTCAGGATGTCGCTCGTCGCATACAAGGCGATTCCGTCAGCGGGATCCAGCCGCCGGCACTGCAATACCTTCTCGGCGATGGGGCGGAGCACCGGATCGCGGAAGCGGGCGGGATCGGGGGCGGCGTGCATCCTATCTCCGTGGCGTGACAACAGTTGCCGACGGAGGAAATGTAGCGGGGCGCGCGGGATGGTGCGAGGAGGAACCGAAATCAGCCCGCGAAGGCCCGCACGGCGAGGGTGACGTTGTGCCCGCCGAATCCGAACGAATTGGAGAGCGCCAGCGTCACCCGCCGCTCGATCATCTGATTGGGGACGCTGTCCAGATCGCATTCGGGGTCCGCGGTCACCTGATTGATGGTGGGCGGAATCTTCCCCGTCGTCACCACCAGCAGCGCGACGATGAATTCCAGCGCGCCGGCGCCGCCCAGCAGGTGCCCGGTCATGGACTTGGTCGAGCCGAAGATGAGCTTGCGGGCGTGCTCCCCGAAGACCGCCTTCACCGCGATGGTCTCCGCGATGTCGCCCAGGGGGGTCGAGGTGCCGTGTGCGTTGATGTAGCCCACCTCGAGCGGATCGAGCGCGCCGTCCTGCAGGCAGGCCAGCATCGCGCGGCGGGCGCCATCCCCATTGGCGCTGGGCGCCGTGATGTGATGGGCGTCGGCGCTCATTCCGTATCCCACGACTTCTCCCAGGATCGTGGCGCCGCGCGCGGTGGCGTGCTCCAGGCTCTCCAATACCACCGCGGCGCCCCCGTCGGCCAGCACGAAGCCGTCGCGCTCCTTGTCGAAGGGGCGGCTGGCCAGCTCGGGAGCGTCGTTGCGGGTGGAGAGCGCTCTCATATTCTGGAAGCCGGCGATGGCGAGACCGGTGATGGCCGCCTCGGCGCCCCCGGTGATCATGCAATCGGCTCTGCCGCGGCGGATCAATTCGTAGGACTCGCCGATCGCGTGCGCGGACGAGGCGCAGGCGGAGACCGTCGCGAGGTTCGGTCCCTTGAGTCCGTAGCGGATGGAGACGTGCCCGGCCGCGATGTCGGGAATGAACATCGGGACGAAGAAGGGGGTGATGCGGTCGGGACCCTTCTCAATGTAGATACGGGACTGTTCTTCGAGGGTCATCATTCCCCCGATGCCGCTCCCGATCAGCACGCCGGCGCGCTCCGGCGCGGGAAACTTGCCCTCCAGCCCCGCCTGGGTAATCGCCTGATGGCTCGCGGCCATCGCGAACTGGGCGAACAAGTCCATCCGCCTGGCTTCCTTGCGCTCAAGATAGAGCAGCGGATCGAATCGCTTGACCTCGCAGGCAAAACGCACCTGCAAGCGGGCGGGATCGAACTTGGTGATGGGCGCGGCACCGGATTTCCCCGCGAGCAAACCGCTCCAGGTCTCCTCGACATCGAGACCAAGGGGCGTGACCAGCCCCGCGCCAGTTACGACCACCCGGCGCGGCATGCCTACTTGCCGAGCTTGTCCTGCAGGTACTTGAGCGCGTCCCCGACGGTACGAAGCTTCTCGGCCTCTTCATCGGGAATGTCGATATCGAATTCCTTCTCGAAGGCCATGACCAGCTCGACGGTATCGAGCGAGTCGGCCCCGAGGTCTTCCATGAAGCTGGCGCTGTCGCTGAGCTTCTCGCGCTCGACGCCGAGCTCCTCAACGATGATGTCCTTCACCTTCTCGACCATGTCGCTCATGCGGCCTCTCGCGAAAGAGTGAATCCAGTCGGCGTCAGACGACCATACCGCCGTCGACGATCAGTACCTGCCCTGTCATGTAGCCGGCCAGCTCCGAAGCCAGAAACAGCACCGCTCCCGCCACATCCGCGGGCTGTCCCAGGCGCCCCAGAGCGATTTGCCCCAATAATGCCTCCCGGGACTCCGAGGGCAAGGCGGCCGTCATGTCGGTCTCGATGAAGCCCGGCGCGATACAGTTGACCAGGACGTTCCGGCTCGCGTATTCCCGCGCCACCGACTTAGTGAAGCCGATCAGCCCCGCCTTGCTTGCGGCGTAATTGGACTGCCCCTTGTTGCCGGTCAAGCCCACCACGCTCGAGATGTTGATGATGCGTCCCGCCCTCCGCTTCATCATGCCCTTGATCACGGCGCGCGTCGTATGGAAGGCGCCCTTGAGATTCGTGTCGAGCACCGCGTCCCAGTCCTCGTCCGTCAGGCGCACCAGGATGTTGTCCCGGGTGAGCCCCGCGTTGTTGACCAGGATGGTGAGCGGTCCGAGCGCCTGCTCCGCCGCGGCCACCGCCGCATCGACCTGGGCGGCATCGGCCACATCGCAGCCGAAGCCCGCGGCGCGCTCGCCGAGCGTAGTGGCCACAGCGCGAGCCAGCTCGGCGCTCCGGCCCAAGATGCCAACCTTGGCGCCCGCGGCATGCAGCGCCTCGGCGATCGCGCGACCGATCCCCCGCGTGCTTCCGGTCACCAGTGCAACCTGCCCCGCGAGATCGATCGTGCTCATGCGAGAAACCTTTCCAGTTCGGCCGCCGTGCCGAGCGACGCATACGGCACCCCGGGCAGGCTCCGTTTGAGCAGCCCTCCGAGGACGCTGCCGGAACCCAGCTCGAGGAAGCGCGCCCCCGGGGCCAGCGCGGCGAGCTGCTGCAGGCACTCAACCCAGCGCACCGGCGCAGTGAGCTGCTCGGCCAGCAGCCGGCGCCCTTCGACCGCGGTGCGCACCGGCGTCGCGCTCGCGTTGGCCACCACCGGAAAGCGCGGATCCGCGAAATGCGCCCCGGCGAGCGCCGCTCGGAGGCCTGTGGCCGCGGGGGCCATCAGCGGCGAGTGAAACGCGCCGCTCACTTTGAGCGGCAACACGCGCTTGGCCCCGGCGGCCTTGCAGGCCTCGCCCGCGCGCTGGACCGCCGCGGGATCACCGGAGATCACGGTCTGGTCCGGCGCATTCAGGTTCGCGGCCACGGCGACCTCCGAGGTTCCCGACGCCTCCCGGCAGGCCGCCTCGACGGCGCCCGTCGCGAGTCCCAGCACCGCGGCCATTGCGCCGGGCCGGCGCGCACCGGCATCGCGCATCAGCTCGCCTCGCATCCGGACCAGTTTCGCCGCTTCGAGCACGGGGAGCGCGCCCGCCGCGACGTACGCGCTGTACTCTCCCAGGCTGTGTCCGGCGGCCGCCGCCACGGGAGCCAACCGATCGCCGGCAACTGACAGCACCGCCGCCGAATGCGCCAGCATCGCGGGCTGGGCATGCTCGGTGAGCTGCAACCGCTCTTCGGGTCCCTCCCACATCAGGCGGCTGAGGGGCTCACCCAGCGCCGCGTCGATCGCCTCGAAGGTCGCGCGCGCCGCCGGGAAGGCCGCCGCCAGATCCTTACCCATCCCCACCTTTTGCGCGCCCTGCCCCGGAAAGAGGAGGACGTTCACCATCGCACGACGGCGCTGCCCCAGGTAAATCCGGCTCCGAAGGTCACCAGCAGGAGCAGCGATCCCGGTCTGATGCGGCCCTCCTGCACCGCCTGGTCGATGGCGAGCTGAATCGAGGCGGCGGAGGTGTTGCCGTAGCGCTCCACGTTCACCATGACTTTGCTCATGGGCACCTGGGCGTGCTTCGCGGTGGCTTCGATGATCCGGAGGTTGGCCTGATGGGGAATCAGCAGATCGATCTCTTCCGAGGTGACTCCCGCCTTCGCCAGGGCCTGTTCGCACGCTTTGGACATGGTGTGAACCGCGGCCTTGAAAACCTCCCGGCCCGCCATGCGAATGAAGTGGCTGCGCTCCTCGACCACCTTGGCGCTGATCGGATCCATCGAGCCGCCGCCCTTGATGTAGAGCAAATCGGCCAGCTTGCCGTCCGCGCCCAGAATGATCGAGAGGATACCACGCCCATCTCCGGGCGCGGGTTGCACGATGCTCGCGCCGGCTCCATCTCCGAAGAGGATAGCGGTGCTCCGGTCGTTCCAGTCGGTGACCGTGGAAAGCTTCTCCGCCCCGATCGCCAGCACGTTGGTGGCGCGGCCCGAGGCGATCAGCCCTTCGGCGATGGCGAGCGAGTAGATCCAGCCGGGACAGGCGGCCGCGATGTCGAATGCCGCGGCCTTCTTGGCGCCGAGCAGGGCTTGGAGGTCGCACGCGGTGGCCGGCAGCCTGCGATCCGGCGTCACCGTCCCGAGCACGATCGCGTCGAGCTCGGCGGCGGAGATGCCCGCCTGCGCCATGGCGCGCTCGGAGGCGTCGCGGCAGAGCAGGGCGAGAGTTTCCTCGGGCGAGGCGATGCGGCGCTCCCGGATTCCGGTGCGTTCCACGATCCACTGATCCGACGTATCGAGATACTGCTCGAAGTGGGCATTGGGGACGACCCGGGCGGGCACCGCGGTGCCGAGCCCCGTGATCGCCGCGATCGGCTTGGCCCTCACGCTTGTTCCATGGGCTCGGGCTCGGCGAATTCCGCCGCCACGTGCTGGGCCAGTCCGACCTCGACCGCCTGCACCGCCACCCGGATCGCGTGCCGGATTGCGTTGGCGTTGGAGGAGCCGTGACAGATGATGGAGACGCCCTTTACTCCCAGCAGCGGGGCCCCGCCGTACTGAGAGTAGTCCAGCGTCCGGAACGCGGCGCGAATCTCCTTGCGGGCCCAGGTGTCCGGCGCCGCCTCCTGCGCGATATGGCGCACGAGGAACAGCAACGACTCCGAGAACTTGAGCAGGATATTGCCGACGAACCCGTCGCACACCACGACGTCGAGCTGTCCGTGCTTGGGGTGCCCGCGGAGCAGGTCGCCGCCTTCGACATTGCCGACGTAGTTGACGCGGGGATCCTGGCGGAGCAGCGCGTGCGCCTCTCTTACCATGGCGCTGCCCTTCTCTTCTTCTTCGCCGACGTTCAACAATCCCACCTTAGGTTTCGGCCGGTCCATGATATCCCGCATGTAGACCGTGCCGAGATGGGCAAAGCCGACCAGCTCCCGGGCGGAGCAGTCGACGTTGGCTCCCGCATCGAGGAGGAGCACGGGGTTCTCGACGGTGGGAAGCAAGGTACCGACGGTGGCGCGCTCGACGCCATCGTAAAGTCCGAGGTGCACGGTGGAGGCGGCGAGCATTGCGCCGGTATTGCCGGCAGAGATGAAAGCGTCGGTCTGGCCCGCGGCCAGGAGCCCGATGCCGACCACCAGGCTCGACTTGCGCTTGCGGCGTACGGCCTGCAGCGGCCGCTCGGCCATGCCGATGACTTCAGGGGCTTCGACCAGGTCCAGCCGGGAGCGGTCGAGCTCGGGATGGCGCTGTAGCCCGGACTCCAGCGGGGCGGTGGGGCCCACGAGCTGGAGCCGGAAAGTCGGAGGCAGCTCCTTGAGCGCAAGGGCCGCCCCGTCGACTTCGGTGCGGGGTGCATGATCGCCCCCCATCGCGTCGAGCGCGACGCGGATCACCCTCAGCTGTCCTCGACCTCGAGTCGCTTCTTGCCCGCGTAGTAGCCGCAGGACCCGCACACTCGGTGCGGGAGCCTGGGGGAGCCACAGCGGGGACAGGCCTGGGTGGGCATGCCGGCACCCGAATGGTTGCCGCGGCGCAGCCGCTTTCTCCGCTTGGACATTTTCCGCTTCGGAACAGCCATAACGTCCCCTGGTCTAGGCGGGTACCGTGGAGCACTGACACGGCCCGCGATTGAGATCAGCACCGCACCGCGGACAGAGGCCGCGGCAAGCTTGCCGACAGAGTGGAAATGCGTCGACCGCGAGCGCGAGCTCCTCACGCAACGCCGGACGGAGGTCCACCTGGGCCAGCGGCTCCGTCAACGGATAGACGCTGGGATCTTCCTGCAGCTCAGGGTCCGCCGAAAAGATCACTTCCACGGCGCGATCGACCGGAGTAACGAACTCTTCGAGGCAACGCCGACAGGCGGACTGAACCTTGCCGGCAAACGTCCCGTGCCAGAAGTAACCCCCGTGCCCAGCCGATTCCAGCGTCCCCCCCACCCGAACGGGCCCGACGAGCGTGATACCGAGACCTTCAAAGAGCGGATCGTGGGGGTCCAGCTTGCCTTCGGTCGCGACCGGTCCCCTCCGAAGGTCGCGGATATCTACTTGCAACATAGCCCGTAAATGTACTCGGGGGGCGGACTTAGTTCAATTGGAGGGGTCTTCCTCACCCCTATCCCCACAGCCCCGCCCGCTCCCCCTCCTCGAAGAAGAATTCGATTTCCCGCGCCGCGGTCTCGTCGCTGTCCGAGCCGTGCACAGCATTCCGGCCCTTGGATTCGGCGTACAGCTTCCGGATGGTGCCGGGGGCGGCTTCGGTGGGGTCGGTCGCGCCAATGCTGGCGCGGAACGCGGACACTGCCTCGGGCTTCTCCAGCGCCATCGGGAAGCAGGGGCCGCTGCTCATGAAGCGCACCAGTTCCTCGTAGAACGGACGGCCCCGGTGGACCTCGTAGAAGGCCTCCGCTTGCGACCGGCTGAGCCGGGTGAGCCGGGCCGCGCGAACGCGATAGCCCTCTCGTTCCAGGTGAGCCACGATGGCGCCGAGCTTTCCGCCGGCGACCGCGTCGGGTTTGATGATTGCAAGCGTCAGGTTACCAGCCACGTCTTTCTCCTCAGGCTCAGCGCTTCTGACCGCTTCAGTGAATCGCCGCTTTCACCAGCTCCACCACGTCTATTGGCCTGCGCATCACCCGGATCCCCGCCGCCTCGAACGCATGGAGCTTTTCCTCCGCCGTACCCGAGGCTCCCGAGATGATCGCCCCGGCGTGTCCCATCCGGCGCCCCTTGGGCGCGGTCTGGCCGGCGATGAATCCGATCACCGGCTTGCGAACATAGTCGGCCGCGAACGCTGCGGCCTTCTGCTCGTCGGTGCCGCCGATCTCGCCCAGCATCACGATCGCATCGGTGGCGGGATCGTCCTGGAACGCGCGCAGCACGTCGATGAAGCTGGTTCCGATGAGCGGGTCTCCTCCGATGCCCACGCAAGTGCTCTGCCCGATGCCGTTCCGGGTGAGCTGATTCACAACTTCATAGGTCAGCGTGCCGCTGCGCGAGACCAGCCCGACCCGGCCCGGGGCGCAGATCTGCCCCGGGATGATGCCCACCTTGGCGCTGCCTGGAGTGATGAGCCCGGGACAGTTCGGGCCGAGCAGCCGGGCGCCCCTTTCCCGCACGAAGGGCAGCACCCGGGCCATGTCGAGCACCGGAATCCCCTCGGTGATGCATACGATGAACTTGATCCCGGCGTCCGCGGCCTCGGCGATTGCGCCTGCGGCCAGGGCGGGCGGCACATAGATGACCGAGGTGTTGGCCGAGGTTGCCGCGACGGCGTCGGCCACGGTGTGAAAGACCGGCACTTTCGCCTCGAACAGCTGGCCGCCCTTGCCGGGCGTCACTCCGGCCACCACCTGGGTACCGTACTCCAGCATTTGACGGGCGTGAAACGACCCGTCGCGCCCCGTGATCCCCTGCACCAGCAGCCGGGTGGCTTGGTTGACGAAGACGCTCACGCGGCTTCTCGCGCGAGCGCCACCGCCTGCTTCACCGCCTCGTCCATGTCGCTCAGCGCGCGCATGCCGACTCCCTGCAGGATGCGGAAGGCTTCGGCCTCGTTGGTCCCGGTCAGCCGAATTACGATCGGCAGCTCGACCTTGAACTGACGGGTCGCGGTGACGATGCCGTTCGCGACGTCGTCGGTGCGGGTGATCCCGCCAAAAATATTGAAGAGGATTGCCTTCACCCTCGGATCCGCGGTGATGATCTGGAGCGCACTGACCACCTTCTCGGGATTCGAGCTGCCCCCGATATCCAGAAAGTTGGCGGGCTCGCCGCCGTAGAATTTCACCAGATCCATGGTGGCCATGGCGAGTCCCGCGCCGTTGACGACGCAGCCCACGTTGCCGTCCAGCTTGATGAACGTCAGGCCCGCCTTGCGCGCGGCGACCTCGCTGGGCGCCTCGGCCGATTCGTCCCGCAAGGCGGCCAGGTCGGGCCGGCGGTCGAGCTCGTTGTCGTCGACCGAGAGCTTCGCGTCAAGCGCCAGCAGCTGCCCTTCCGGCGTCGTCACCAGCGGATTGATCTCGGCGAGCGAAGCGCCGTTTCCGACGAAGACGCCATAGAGCTGCTGCATGATGCCGGCGGCCGCGCGCGCCTGGGCGTAATCGGCGTAGAGTCGCAGCCCCAGGCCGAGGGCCTGATGCGGCAGCAGCCCGTAGCGCGGGTCGACCGGCAGCCGGAAGATCTTTTCCGGAGCGGTCGCCGCGACTGTCTCGATGTCCACTCCTCCCGCGGGACTTACCATGAACACGGGCCGCTGGGTCTCGCGATCCATGATCAGACCGACGTAGCTCTCGCTGGCGATCGCCGCGGCGGGAACCACCAGCACCTTCTCGACCACCAGTCCCTTGATGGTCATCCCCAGAATCTTCCCGGCGACCTGCCTTGCCTCCGCGGGACTGGCCGCGAGCTTGACCCCGCCCGCCTTGCCTCTCCCGCCGGCATGGACCTGCGCCTTCACCACTATGGTGCCGCCCAACCGCCGCGCGATGGCCTCGACTTCTGCGGGACTGCTCGCCACATCCCCTTCGGGCACCGGTACGCCGGCGGCGCGCAACAGCGCACGCGCTTGGTATTCGTGGAGATTCACTCCGGTCTGGCCTCCTCAAGAGAAACGGGCGCCGCGAAAAGCTGAAAGGCGCCCAAAGGTAGCGGCGGGGCTCAGGCAGAGCCAAGCGTGGAGGGGTGACTTCAGGGGCGGCGCGGTTCCAGCAACTCGCGGAGCTCGGACAGGGCGCGTTCGCGCTCCGGTAGATCTCCCCGCTTGCGCGCCGAGTCGGCGCGAAGGATGAGCTTTCGTACCTGTTCGAGGATGGCCTCTGCACCGGGTCTGTCGCTGAGGGGTGAGGATTCCCCGCGGAGGTTCTTCCAGGCCTCGGGGAGGCTTCTGCCCGTCCCGAGCAACATCTGCTTGGCGCCGTTCCCCCGCCCGAGCGCAACGTTCATGAGCACCAGCCGGGCGCGGTTCGAGCTGCTCACCGCCCACGCCGGCTGGTAGGCCACCACCCCCTCGGCCGTGAGGGCATAGCGCACCTGGCCCGGTTTGAGACTGTCGCCCGCCGCAAGGAGCTCCTCTTCGAGCGCCTGGCGAAAGGGAAAGCGTTTCCACAAGTCTCCCAAGCCCGAGGCGGCATCAACGGTCCAGAGCGAATCGAGCCGGATAAGACGGAGCGCGTCGCCCGCCGGCGTGCGCCGCGCGACCAGCAGCGCCGCCACTTTCCCGGTTCCCGCCCGGCTGAACGGCACCAGGTGCTCGTCGCCCCCCGCCCCTTCGGGAGGCAGCGACTCGAGCCGACCGGCGCCCCAGGAAGCGCCCTCTAGGACGTGTGCCTGTGCCATGAGCAGCTCGTCCGGATAGGCCTCCTCCGCACGGAGCGCCGTCGGAGCCGCTTCCGGTGGCTCGATCAGGGGCTGGGTGACGCGGGCCCAGGCCGCCGCCAGCGAATCCGCTGCGTCGCGCCGGAAAATCCGCACTCTTCCATCGACGGAATTCACGATGCCGAGGAAGGAAGAGCGAACCATCGAAGCCTTGCCCGCTCCCCAATCGATCCGCGCGGAAGAGGGGAACGTGCTCGAGGTCAGCAGTCCGTCGCTCTGCCAGACGAGTCCGGCGCCGGTCAGCCTGGCGCGCGGCGGGGTCCAGTGCACGAACGGGGCGACCCCCCGGAGCCGCATGGTCGGGTCGAGGCGCCAGATCATCCGGGTGCCGCGGGGCGCGGAGAGCGCCGCGGGTGCTTGCAACGCCCAGGCCAGCACGATTCGTCTGATCCAGCTCTCGAGCGTTACTCCGCCGCCCTGAGAAGTCAGCACGGGCTGGCCCGCGAGCGGTCGCACCTCATACGGAGCGAGCGACCGGAACGGGGTGACGCCCGGTACGGGCAGCGTGTCCAGCTCGCGCCAGGCGAGCGGTCCTCCCGAGGAAGCCACACGGTCATCGCTCACGGCCAGCAGCGCGGACGATTGGCCGCGAAGCTGGCGCACGGCAAACCAGACCGGCTGCGAGCGGCCGGCCGTTTTGATCCAGCTGCGCCGCGGCTCGGAGAGGCGGCCGGAATCCGCGGCGCTCAACGCCAGGACGGTATCGTCCCACAGCGTTGGCATCAGCGACGCGACCGGGCTCCGGGCCGGCTCGGGGGTCCCCTCGAGGGCCACCAGCTTGAAGGCAACCGAATCGAGGCCGCGCGCCGCCGCTTCCCAGTCGGGATCGGCGGCCGCCGCCTCGCCGTGCAGAGGCAGGCCGCGGCCCACCAGCAGCGCGACCCCGAAGAGGGCCCACAGGCCGAGTACCACCAGGCCTCGCATCCGATACCACCACAGAAAGCTGAAGAGCGCCGCCAACACGGCCAGGCCCACTTGAATCCTGGAAACCAGACTGCCCAGCTGGAATTCGGAAGGGAGCAACGGGCCGTGGAGGCCGGCGGCCAGGCGATAGCGCTCGAGACCTGAGCCCCAGCTCAAGGTCAGCGCGAGCAGGCCGAGCAGGAAGGCGAGTTGGGGCCGGGCGCGCGGGAAGATCCAGACGCGGCGGTCGACGATCCGGATGGTTTCGCCGGCGACCTGAAGCAGCAGCACACCGCCGAGCGCCGCGACGATCAGCAGGGTCGCCTTGTGCTGCAGGTCAAGCCAGAGGGGAAGGCGGCTCACGAAGATGCCGAGATCGGCGCCGAGCAAGGGGTCGGGCACTCCGATGCGCGCGCCGTCCAGGCTAAGCAGCAACTCGTGCAGCCAGCCCCCGGCGCCGCTCCCCAGCAGCGCGCCCAGGACGAGCGCGACCACGGCCAGGGACCAGCGCGGCAATTGGGTCGGCCAGGTCTTGGCCGCGTCGCGCTCGGGCGGGCGCCGCTCGGGCAGCGCGATGCGCGCGGCGATCGTGAAGTGGGCGAAAAACCAGGCGATCGCGACCGCCAGCCCGAGCAACTCGAGCCCCAGGGCCTGCAGGGCGAGCCGCGCTCCGGCCTGCGCGACGCGCTCCGACACCGCGGCCTCCCAGAGGCGCTCCGCCAGAAACACGGAGGTCCACCGCCCCGCCGACAGCAGCAGCGCCAGGGCGATGAGTGCGACCGCGATGCGCCGGCCGCGGCCCGGCATGCCTCAGACCTTGACGCCGCGGGCCGCGAGCCAGCCGGTAACTTCCTCGCGATAGCGCGCGAGCGCTTCCGGACTGGTGGCCTCGAAGCGCAGGACGAGGACCGGCTGCGTGTTAGAGGCGCGGAGCAGGCCCCAGCCGTCGGGAAACGCGATCCGCACCCCATCGATGGTATTGACCGCGTAGCGGGTGGCAAAATGGGTCGCGGCCGCTTCGGCGAGGGCAAACTTGAGCTCGTCGGGGCAGTCGACCCGCAGCTCGGGCGTGGCAAAGGTGCGGGGAAGATCGGCAAGCAGCCGGGCAAACCCTGGCGGGCCGGCGCTCACGATCTCGAGCAGGCGCGCGGCGGCGAAGAGCGCGTCGTCGAAGCCGAACCAGTCGCCGCCGAAGAAAATGTGTCCGCTCATCTCGCCCGCGAGGGGCGCCTGCAGCTCTTTCATTCGCGCCTTGATCAGCGAGTGGCCGGTCTTCCACATTTCCGGCCGCGCTCCCGCCGCGGCGAGCGCCTTGGGCAGCAGCTCCGAGCACTTTACGTCGAAGATGACCGGCACGCCCGGTCCGAATCGGCGTACGGCGTCCCGGCCGAACACCACGAGAAGCTGATCGCCAAAGAGGATCTCCCCGTTCTCGTCGACCGCGCCGATGCGGTCCCCGTCGCCGTCGAACGCGATCCCCAGCTCAGCGCCGCTGCTACGCACCACTCGGCGCAGATCACTCAGGTTCTCGGGCACCGTGGGATCGGGGTGGTGATTCGGAAAGGTTCCGTCGGACTCGGCAAAGAGCGGGGTGACTTCAGCGCCGAGGGCTTGCAGCGTGCTGATCGCGATCAGGCTGGACACCCCGTTGCCGCAGTCCACCACCACGCGCACCGCGCGGGCTAGATGATTCCGCGTAATGATGGCCTGCCGGTAGGCCGGGAGCACCGAGCCGTCGGCCGTCTGCTTCCCCGCCCCGCTCCGCCAGCTCTCCCGCAGGATGATGTCATAGAGCTCCAGGATCTCGTCGCCGTGAATGGCATCGCCGGCCACGACCATCTTGAAGCCGTTGAACTCGGGCGGGTTATGGCTGCCGGTGACCTGCATTCCGCCGTCGGTGTGGAGATGATACACTGCAAAGTAGAGCGCCGGAGTCGGCAGCTCGCCCACATCGATGACCGTGGCGCCGGTCTCCGCTATCCCGTCCCGGACGGCGCTCGCGAGCGCGGCCCCGGACGGCCGGTTGTCCCGCCCGACGGCAAGCCGGGGCGCCCTTCCGAGCTTGGTCCACGCCAGCGTGGCGTAGGCCCGCCCGAGCGCTTGCGCGAACGGGGGCGTGAGCTCGCGATCGACCAGGCCGCGGACGTCATATTGGCGGAAGATCGTCTTGGGGACGTTCACGGGAGCTAGCGCCCGTAACCCACCAGGGGCATGGTCGCGTCGCGCAGCACGCTCCCCGCGGTGGTGAGCGCCGACGCCAGGGCCGCCGAGGGAAGCATCCCCAGCAGCAGCAGCAGACCGACCGCCAGCGCCACGGTAAGCAGCGCTGGCCGCGGCAGGCCGGCGGCCTCGTGGGCGTCGCTGCGCAAGGGATCCCGCATGTAGACGGCCATGACTACCGGGAGATAATAACCCGCGGACAGCAGCGTGGTTACGACGAGCACCACGGGAAGCACCAGCTGGCGCTCCTGCACCAGCCCGACCAGGATGGCCCACTTCCCGACGAACCCGAAGGTCCCCGGGAAGCCCAGCAGCGACAGCATGCAGATGGAAAGTCCGAAGGCGAGCCACGGCCGCCGCCGCGCGAGGCCGGCAATCGCGTCGAGCGAAACATCGCGCTCCCCGCCGCGGCCCAGCACGGCCAGGATACCGAAGGCGGCGACGGTCGTGAGCACGTAGGCCGCGAGGTAGAGCAGCGTGGCACTTAAGCCCAGCTGGGACCCGGGCCAGAGCGCGGCGAGCAGGTACCCCGCGTGGGCGATCGAGCTGTACGCCAGCATGCGTTTCAGGGAGCGCTGCGCCAGCGCCACCAGATTGCCGAGCACCATGGACGCGATGGCAAGGCCCGCGATGACGGGCTGCCAGCTCTCCGCCGCGTGCGGAAAGCCCTCCGCCAGGATCCGCGCGAGCGCGAGGAACGCGGCCGCCTTCACCCCGGTGGCCATGAAGCCGGTGATGGGGGTGGGGGAGCCATCATAGACATCGGGCGCCCACATGTGGAACGGCACCGACGCGATCTTGAATCCCATTCCGATGAGCAGGAACGCCAGCCCCAGCTGGGCCAGCAGCGGAAGCCCCGGTCCGCTCAGCACCTTGCCGATCTGAGCGAGCGAGCTGCTCCCCGTGGCGCCCCACACCAGCGCGATTCCATAGAGCAGGAACGCCGACGCGAAGGCCCCGATCAGGAAATACTTGAGCGCGGCTTCGGCGGAGAAGATGCTGGCGCGATTGAAGCCCGCGAGGACATAGACCGAGACCGACATGACTTCGAGACCCAGAAACAGTACGATCAAGTCTTCGGCCCCCGCCAGGAACATCATGCCGGCGGCGGCAAAGAGGACCAGGGAGTAGTACTCCGGTGCGAGCAGGCCCTCCCGCTCCAGATAGCCGAGCGAGAGCAGAATCGTCGCTGCCGTGGCCGCCAGGATCAGCGCGAGCGAGGCAAAGCGGAAGCCGTCGACCGCCACCATGAAGGGCGCGCCCGCCGACTGGGCGTCTCCCAGCCAGAGCCAGGCCACCGCGAGCGCGCTGGGAACCAGGCTGCCGAGCGCGATCCAGCCCGCCAGCCGGCTGTCGGCCGGGGTCCGGTGCTTCCAGGCGTTGACCAGCAGCACCACCATCGCTCCCGCACAGAGGAGAATCTCCGGCAGCAGCGCGAGGGTCGCGTCGAGCGGCACGCGCACATCGAGCGGCCTCATCACGGCACACCGGTCGGGCGCTGGGAGACCCGATAACTGCCCAGCTGTCCGCGGACGGCCTCGACGTAGCGCGCGGCGGCGGGCTCGATCCGTCGCAACACCGCCGCGGGGTAGAGACCCATCCAGATTATGCCGGCCAGCAAGGGGGCCAGCACGATCAGCTCGCGCCGGGTGAGATCGTGGAGCGACTCGTTCTCCTGCTTGTCGAGCGGGTTGAAGATGATCCGCTGCAGGGCCCAGAGCAGATAGGCCGCCGCGAGGATCACCCCCGTGGTGGCGATGATGGCCGCCCAGGGCTGCGTGCGGAAGCTGCCCAGCAACACCAGGAATTCGCCGATGAAGCCGTTCAGGCCGGGCAAACCGATCGACGACAGCGCGACGACGGTGAAGATCAGGCTGAACACGGGCACCACTTTCGCGATGCCGCCGTAGGCCGAAATCTCCCGGGTATGCCGTCGCTCGTAGAGCATGCCGACCAGGAAGAACAGCGCCCCGGTGGAGAAGCCGTGCCCGATCATCACCATGAGCGCGCCTTGCACGCTCTGCACCGTGGCGGCCCAGATGCCCAGCATCACGAAGCCGAGATGGCTCACGGAGGAGTAAGCCACCAGCTTCTTGATGTCCGGTTGCACCATGGCCACCAGCGCGCCGTAGACGATGCCGATCAGCGCCAGTACCAGAATCAGGTTGCTGACCCAGGGGCTCAAGGCGACCGAAGGAAAGAACGGCACCGCGAAGCGCAGGAACCCGTAGGTCCCCATCTTGAGCAGCACGCTGGCCAGCAACACGCTTCCCGCCGTCGGTGCCTCGACGTGCGCATCGGGCAGCCAGGTGTGAAACGGAAAGACCGGCACTTTGATCGCGAAGGCCAGCGCAAATGCCCCGAAGAGCCAGGGCGCCAGCCCGCCGACCACGCCGGCGTGGTCGAGCAGGTGTTGATAGGCAAAGGAGAGCGTGCCGGTTGCGCCCGCCACCCGCCAGGCCAGCACCAGGATGGCCACCAGCATCAGCAGCGATCCCGCCATGGTGAAGAGGAAGAACTTGATGGCCGCGTAGAGCCGGTTGCGGCCGCCCCAGATCCCGATGATGAAGTACATCGGGATCAGCATCACCTCCCAGAACACGTAAAACAGGAACAGGTCGGTGGCGATGAATACCCCGATCACCCCGGTCAAGAGGGTGAGCAGCAGGGCGTAATAGCCGCGCTCGCGCTCGGTGATGTGATTCCAGCTCCCCAGCACGCAGAGCGGCATCAGGAGCGTGGTGAGCAGGACCATGGTGAGGGAAATGCCATCCATCCCGACCGCGTAGCTGATGCCCCAGGCGGGGATCCACGGCACGCTGACGTTGAGCTGCAGCGTGCCGGGCTTGGTGTTGAGCGCCCACCAGAGTCCCACCGAGAGAATGAACTCGGCGAGGGTGACGATCAGCGCGATGCGCCTGGCCGCTCGGGGGGAGCCGAACACGATCGGCACGATACCGATCAGGGGAAGCGCCAGCAGCACGTGGAGGATCCACTGCTGGTAACCGATCGCGGCAAGAAGCTGGGCCATGGCGGCTAGCGGGCCAGGGCGCGGAGCAGCCACACCGCGCCGATGAGGAAGACCACGACGTAGACGCCGAGATGGCCCGACTGCAGCCGGCTACCGAGCCACCCCAGCCCGCGCGCGAAGGCGGCAGAGCCGTTCACGGCCGCGCCATCCACCAGCCCCTGGTCGACCCCCTTCCACAGAATCCAGCGTGAGATGCCCACCAGCGGCCGGACCAGCAGGGCCTGGTAGAGCTCGTCGATGTAGTACTTGTGATAGAGCACCCGGGCAAAGCCGCGCTCCGGCGGAGCTTCGCGGGCCACGAGGATCGGCTTGGCAAGCGTGGTGCGCCAGCCCAGGAAGAGCCCGGCCAGCGCCACGGCCACGGCGCCGGCGAGGAGCAGCTTTTCCGTGCTGCCTTCGACCGGAACCAGCGGCACATTCTTCCTGGCCACCGCGAGTCCCGGCTCCAGCCAGTGGGCCAGGCCTTCGTGGCCGCCGATGAATGCGGGAAGATTGAGCAGGCCGCCCGCCACCGTGAGCACACCGAGCACCAGCAGCGGGCCGGTCATACTCCAGGGGGCTTCGTGGAGCTGCTCGCGCTCGGCGGCGCCGGTCCGATTCTCACCGAAGAAGGTCATGGCCAGCAGCCGCATCATGTAGAAGGCGGTGAGGAACGCGGTCAGCAGACCCATCGCCCAGAGCAGCATCCAGCCGGGTTGCGACTGCCCCCGGGCAAAGACGGCGGCCAGGATTTCGTCCTTGGAGAAGAAGCCGGAGAGCGGGGGCACCCCCGCGATGGCCAGCGTTGCCAGCAGCATGAGCAGGAAAGTCCAGGGCAGCCGGCGCCGCAGCCCGCCCATGTTGCGCATGTCCTGCGCGTCCTCGTGGGAGCCGGTCGCGTGATAGGCGTGATGCATGGCGTGGATCACGCTGCCCGCGCCGAGGAAGAGCAGCGCCTTGAAGAAGGCGTGGGTGGTTAGATGAAAGATCCCCGCCACGTAGGCGCCGCTGCCCACCGCGAGGAACATGTAGCCCAGCTGCGAGATGGTGGAGTAGGCTAACACCCGCTTGATGTCGTACTGCCGCAGTCCGATCGTCGCGGCGAACAGCGCGGTGAGCGCTCCGATCCCGGCGACCACCGCGCTCGACAGTGGCGCCATCGAATACAGGACATTGGTCCGGGCCACCAGATACACCCCGGCCGTGACCATCGTGGCCGCGTGGATCAGGGCCGACACCGGAGTCGGGCCGGCCATCGCGTCGGGGAGCCAGACGTAAAGCGGGATCTGCGCGGACTTCCCGACGCAGCCGAGGAACAGCAGCAGCGTGGTAAGGGTGACGATCGTGCCGCCCGCCACGAACCGGATGGGGGCGCGCTCCGCGATCGCGACGTAGTCGAGCGTGCGGAGATTCCACCAGATGAAGAACATGGCGACCAGCACCCCGAAGTCTCCGATCCGGTTGACCAGAAAGGCCTTCTTGCCCGCGTCGGCGTTAGCCTGCTCCGAGAACCAGAACCCGATGAGGAGGTAGGAGCAGAGTCCCACGCCTTCCCAGCCCACGAAGGTCACCGGCAGGCTCGAGCCCAGCACCAGCACCAGCATGAACACGATGAACAGGTTGAGATACGCGAAGAAACGCGCGTATCCCGGATCGTCGTGCATGTAACCGATGCTGAATAGATGGATCAGGCTGCCAACCCCGGTGACGATCAGCAGCATCACCGTGGAGAGCTGATCGACCTGGAACGCGAACTTGATGTCGAGCGCATCGGACGGAATCCAGCGCCACAGCTCCACGATCAGCGGGGTCTCGGGCGGATGGCCGCGGAGCTGCACGTACACGGCCGCGGCTACCACGAAGGCAAGGATCACCACGCCGCTGCCAACCAGCGACACGGCGGACTTGGCCGTGGGCCGGCGCAGCGCCAGCGCTCCGTTGATCAGAAAGCCGAGCAGTGGGAGAGCCACGGCAAGCCAGACCCAGCGCACCGCGCCGGTGGGCACGACGGCGGGAAGGGCGGCGGCCTCTTGCAGGAGTGAGAACATCAGCCCCGCAGGAGGTTGATGTTCTTGAGATCGACCGACCGGGTGTGGCGGAAGCTGGCCAGAATGATGGCGAGCCCCACCGCGGCCTCGGCGGCCGCGACGGTCATGACGAAGAACACCATCACCTGGCCGCCCAGACCCAGCACCTGGGACAGGGCGATGAAGCTCAGGTTCACGGCGTTGAGCATCAGCTCCACGCACATGAACAACACGATCGCGTTGCGGCGCAGGACTACTCCCGCCACCCCGATGGTGAACAAGAGCGCCGAGAGCAGGAGCGCGGGGCCGATGAGCATCGCTACAGCTTCCGCTTGGCGAGTACCACCGCACCCACCGCGGCGGCGAGCAGCAGAATGGAGGTGATCTCGAACGGCACCAGATAGGTCTGGAACAGCGGGGCGGCGATGGCACCCACGACGCCCTGCGCCGCGGGCGCGGCCAGTCCGGCGCTGCCCGCCGGGAAGCTCTCCATCGGACTGCCGCCACCCGCCACCCCGCCGCCGAGCACCGACATGCTGCCCGGGCTCACCCCGGCCAGCAGCACCAGCTCGGCCAGCAGCCCCACGGCAATCGCGACCGCCGCGACCCGCGCCGGGCGGCCCCGCAGATCGCCCGCATCGCGGCCCACGTTCAAAAGCATGATCACGAAGAGGAAGAGGACCATCACGGCGCCGGCGTAGACCAGCACCTGAATCGCGGCGATGAACTGGGCGTTCAGCAGCACGTAGATCGCGGCCAGCGAGAACATGGTCGCGACCAGCCACAGCGCGGATGCGACCGGATTGCGCTGCACGATGCACAGCAGCGCCGAGCTGACCGCAAACGCCCCCAGCACGTAGAAGACCGCCTCGGCGCTCACCTACTCGCCCCTCGGATCGGCGGGATCCCAGAGACTCGAGACCGGGTGCACTTGCGAGCTCAGCCGCTCGAGGTCGTACACGAAGCGGTCCCGGCTGTACTCCGAGTTCTCGTAGTGCACGCCGACGTGAATGGCCTCCTCGGGACAAACTTCCTGGCAGTAACCGCAGAACACGCAGCGGAACTCGTCGATCTCGTAGATCAGCGGATAGCGATTGCCCTCTTCGTCCTCACCCGGGACGAGCTTGATGCAGTTGGCGGGACAGATCTGGGGGCACAAGCCGCAGGCCACGCACTTGGTGCGGCCCTGCTCGTCCGAGAGCATCCGGTGGGTGCCCCGCCAGCGCGGCGAAATGGCGTACTGGCCGCGGTCGTCGGCGGTGCTTTTTTCCTCCGGGTACTGCATGGTCACCTTCGGCTGCAGCATGTGCTTGAAAGTGAGCACCATGCCCTTGAGCGCGGCGCGCACATAGCTCACCTGGCGCTCCGGCCTCGGAAGTACCTTGACGCCGATGGCCATCAGGCTGCCGCCCGGGGCGCGGCCCGGCGGTAGGAGCCGGACAGAATCAGCCCGCGGTCGAGCACGAAGAAGACCGCGTAGGCCACGATCAGATTGAGACCGAACAGAGCGCCCATCCTGACTTTCGGGT
>CAZYPO010000013.1:48103-54690 GCA_964649225.1 uncultured Gemmatimonas sp.
GCGTAGGCCACGATCAGATTGAGACCGAACAGAGCGCCCATCCTGACTTTCGGGTTGACGATGCCCGCCCAATGCTCCAGGCCCCACAGCGCGAGGGCGATGAGCATGACGTAGAGAATCGCGAGCGGGAGCATGACCTTCCATCCGAGCGCCATGAGCTGGTCATAGCGAAACCTCGGCAGGGTCCAGCGAATCCACATGAACAGAAAGAGAAAGAACATCACCTTGGCGAACATCATCCCGCCGGTGAGAAGGGTGCGGAGTGCTCCCGGCGCCGGCGACCACGGCCCGGGAAGGTCCCAGCCGCCGAAGAAGAGCGTCACCACCATAGCCGACACCGTGGCCATGTTGGCGTACTCCGAGATGGGGAACATCGAGAACTTCATCGCGCTGTATTCGGTGTGATAGCCCGCGACCAGCTCCGATTCGGCCTCGGGCAGGTCGAACGGGAGCCGGTTGGTCTCGGCAAAGCCCGCCACCAGGAAGATGAAGCAGGACAAGAACAGCGGCAGCACGAACCAGAGCCCGGTCTGCTGCGCCTCGACGATCTGCGCGAAGCCCACATTGCCGGTGATCAGCAGCACGGGAATCAGGCTCATCCCCATGGCCACTTCGTAGGAAATCATCTGCGCGCTGGAGCGGAGCCCGCCCAGCAGCGAGTACTTGTTGTTGGAGGACCATCCCGCGAGCGCGATCCCGTAGACGCCGAGCGAGCTCACGGCCAGGACGAAAAGAAAGCCGACCGGCAGGTCGGCTACCGCCATGGAGAGCATCCCGTGGTAACTCACCTGGCCCAGCAGCGGCAGGTGCGCGTCGAAGGACACCGGCAGCGGCGCGGCCCACGGAATCACCCCGGAGAGGAGCAGCGCCGGAATGAACGCCATGACCGGAGCGAGCGTGAAGATCAGCGGATTCGCGGACGCCGGGAACGTCTCTTCCTTGATGATGTTCTTGAGCCCGTCGGCCGCGGGCTGCAGCAAGCCGGCCCAGCCCACCCGGTTGGGGCCGCGGCGATTCTGCATCCAGGCGCTGACCTTGCGCTCCATCAACGTGAGCAACGCGACTCCGACCAGCACGACGATGAAGACCAGGATCATCTTGAGGATGCTGAGCAGCAGGAACCCCTTGTATTCCGGGCTCATCGCGCCGCACTCCGGACGGCGGCATCGGCCACCCGCCCCGTCAGGCCGAGCTCTCCATAGGTCAGGCCGCCGAGCGCCGGAATGGTTTCGGAAAGCCGCGCGAACGCCGCCGCGGCGGTGTCCGGCGCACTGCGTCCCGGCTCTCCCAGCGCCCAGGCTTCCGCGGCCACCCACCACGCCGGCCGCGCCATGCCCGGCGCCGCTTTGGCCTGGGTGTAGCGCTGGATGCGCAGCGAGCGATTGACGTAGGTGCCGTGCTCTTCCGCCATGCTGGTGACCGGCAGCAGGAGCGCGGCGCCCTTGAGCCGCTCGTCGTCGAGCGTCGTGAGCACAACCATGCTGCCGGCTCGGGCCAGCCGTTCGAGTTCGGCGTCCTCGAGCTCGACATCGAGCAGCACCGCGAGGCTCGCCCCCTCGAGCTTGGCCATGGCGTCCGTCCACGAAGCGTCGTACCCCGCCAGGCGGGCACCATCGAGGTTGGGCACCCGCTCCTTGCGTAGCGCGAGGTCGGGCACGCCCTCGAGCGGGGCCTCGTCGCCCAGGGGCACTTTGATCGCGGCGGTCAGATCACGACGATCGACCAGGCGGCGCACCCACGCGAGCGACTCCAGCGACGCGCGGCCGGACGCGAGGACCACGACGCTGCCTTCGGTCTTCACCAGCGCCGCAAGGTGCTCGGCCGCGGTATCCCAGTCGGTCGGGACCAGGCGCTGGCCCTCGCGCACCAGCGGTGCCTCCGCCCGGTCACCGCGGTTCATCCAGCGGTAATCGGCGCGGCCGACGTCGCACATAAAATGGCGGTTGACCTCGAGGTTGGGCCGCGGCCGCAAGCGCATGACGGCGCCGTCGCGGGTATCGATCATTATGTTGCAGCCCTGGGTGCAGCCGGGACAGATGCTGGCCGTTTTGTCGAGGTCCCAGGCGCGGGCCTTGTGCAGGAAATCCTTCGAGATCAAGGAACCCACCGGACACAGGTCCACCACATTGCCGGACCAGGGATGGTCGAGCCGCTGCTCCGGGTCAATGCCGATGAAGGCCCGATCCCCTCGCTCGGACACGTTGAGCACGGGGGCTTTGGCGACGTCCTCCATGAAACGCACGCAGCGGGTGCAGAGAATGCACCGATTGGGGACGTAGAGCACGTCCGGGCCGAAATCTTCCACCGGGTTGTAGCGCTTGGCGTAATCGGAGTAACGGGTGCCGGCGCGACCCTCCTGGAAGACATAGTCCTGCAGCTCGCACTCGCCCGCCTGGTCGCAGATGGGGCAGTCGAGCGGATGGTTGATCAGCAGGAACTCGAGCACCGACTCGCGCGCCTTCTCGGCTTGCGGGCTGTGGACCTTGACCACCTGGCCCTCGGCGACCGTGGTGACGCAGGCGGGAAGCAGCTTGGGCGCCTTCTCCACTTCCACCAGGCACATGCGGCACACCGCGGGCGACGGCAACGACGGGTGGTAGCAGTAGTGCGGGACCAGCACGCCCGCCTGCTTGGCGGCCTCGATGAGCGTAGTTCCTCTAGGCACGCTCACTGCAACGCCATCAATGGTGAGATTGACGAGGTCTGTGCTCATTCGGCTTTCATTGTGAGAGAGGGCTAGGGAGCTGGGGAGCTAGGGAGTTAGGGGTAGGGCATTTCCCTCTAGCTCCCGAGCCCCTAGCTCCCTGGCCCCCTAACCACCGCCTCCCGCCATCCGCAGGACTGCGTGACAAGTAGGCATCAAATTCCGATCTAAACTTCTTGATTCCGCTCACGATGGGCGCTGCGCAGCTGTCGGAGAGCACGCAGATGGTTGTCCCGGTCATTTGAGCGGAGAGCTCAAGCAGCAGGTCGAGATCTTCCGACTTGCCCTGCCCCTTGAGGATCCGCTCCAGAATCTTGGTGGTCCACGCGGTGCCTTCGCGGCACTGGGTGCATTGGGCGCAGCTCTCGTGGGCGTAGAACTTGGCCAGCCGGTAGACCTCGTGGACGATGTCGGCGGAGTCGTCCATCACGATGAACCCGGCGGAACCCAGCATCGAGCCCTGCTCGACGATTCCCTCGTAGTCGCAGAGCGCCGCTTCCGCTTCTTCCCGGTTCATCAGGGGCACCGACGAGCCGCCGGGGATGACCGCCTTGAGCGTCCGTCCCGGCCGCATGCCGCCGGCCAAATCGTAGATCAGCTCCTTCATCGGGAAACCCAGCGTCACCTCGTAATTGCCGGGCTTGAGCACGTGGCCGCAGACCGAGAAGAGTTTGGTGCCGGTGCTCTTGGGATTTCCGAGACAGAGCGCCTTGTACCACGCTGCGCCCCGGTTGAGGATGTGCGGCACGGCGGCCAGCGTCTCCACATTGTTGATCGTGGTAGGCATGCCGAAGAGGCCCGCGGCCGCGGGGAACGGCGGCTTGATCCGCGGATTGCCCCGTTTGCCCTCGAGCGAGTTCATCAGCGCGGTCTCTTCGCCGCAGATGTACGCGCCGGCCCCGCGGAACAAGACCATCTCGATGCGCTTGCCCGAGCCGAACGCGTTGCCGCCCAGCGCGCCGTTGGCGTACGCCTCCGCGACCGCCTGCTCCATGACCTCGTACGGGTCGGTGAATTCTCCCCGGATGTAGATGTAGCAGACCTCGGCCCCGATGGCGTGGCAGGCAATGGCACAGCCCTCGATCAGAGCGTGCGGGGTCCAGCGCATGATCTCCCGGTCCTTGAAAGTGCCGGGCTCCGACTCGTCGGCATTGCAGCAGAGGTAGTGGGGCTTGCCATCGCCCTTGGGCATGAAGCTCCACTTGAGGCCCGTGGGGAAGCCGGCGCCGCCGCGGCCCCGGAGGCCGGAGGCTTTGAGCTCCTCGATGATCGCCTCGGGCGTCATGCCGAGAGCCTTCGGCAGGGCCTGGTAGCCGCCGCGCTGGGTCCAGCCGGCAAAGCTGCGAGCGCCGGGCTCTCCGAAATGCTTGGAGAGCACGACCGTTTCCTTGGGGTGGGAGGGATGCGGAAAGCCCATCAGCGATACCCAGCCAGGACGCCCGGAACCCGATCCGGCGTGACGCTCTCGATGAAGTCGTTGTCGATCAGGATCGGCGTGGTAAAGCCGCAGGCGCCGAGGCACTCCACTTCGATGACGGTGAAGCGGCCGTCCGCGCTGCTGGCGCCGAGCTCGCCGCAACCGGTTTCCTTGAGCAGGGCCTTCACGACGTCGTCGGAGCCGCAGAGATGACAGGGCGACGTGGTGCACACCTGGATGAAGTGCCGGCCCACGGGGTGGGTGTGGTACATCGTGTAGAAGGTGACCACGCCGCGCACGTACGCCGGCGTGAGACCCAGCAGCTCCCCGACCTCCGCCATGGCCGCGGGGGAAATCCAGCCACGCTCCTCTTGTACGATCCAGAGCGCTGGTAACAGGCAGGCCTGCCGGGTGGGGGATTTCGGGAAGAGAGCATCGAGTCGCTGCTTTGCCTGCCCCACAAAGACGGGCTCATGGGCCTCTGCGTGGCTCATCGGTCGATTTCTCCCATGACGATGTCCACGCTCGCGTTGATGGCGATCACGTCCGAGAGCAGCGCGCCTTCGCACAGCTTCGGCAGGCAGGCCAGGTTGATGAATGAGGGCGGCCGGATACGCCAGCGTACCGGCTTGGCGGTCCCGTCGGCCACCAGATAGGTGCCGAGCTCACCTTTGGGATTCTCGACGCCGAGATAGGCCTCGCCGGCCGGCGCGGGGACGCCTTCCATCACCTGCTTGAAGTGGAAGATCATCGCCTCCATGTCGCTCATCGCGCGCGACTTGGGCGGCAGGATCACCCGTGGATCCGCAACGTTGAGCGGGGCGCCTTCGAGCCGGCTCAAGCGGTCGAGCGCCTGCTCCAGAATCCGGGTTGATTGGTGCATCTCTTCGAGCCGCACCCGGTAGCGGTCGTAGACGTCGCCGTGCTCTCCGACCGGCACGTCGAAATCGTAGCTGTCGTAATCGAGGTAGGGCGAGTCTTTGCGGACGTCAAAGGCCACTCCGCTGGCCCGGAGCATTGGGCCGGAGAGCGAGTAGTTGATCGCGTCCGCGCGCGACATCACTCCGACGTCCTGCGTCCTCCCGCACCAGATGGCGTTGCGGGTGAACATCGTGTCCACTTCGTCGAGCGTCTTCGGGAAACTGCGGCAAAAGGCGCGGAGCCCCGCCTCGAAGCCCTCGGGCACATCCGCCATCATTCCTCCGACCCGCGTCAGACTCGTGGTCAGCCGTGCCCCGGTCCATGCCTCCTGGAGGTTGTAGATCCGCTCCCGCTCCTGGAACGACCAGAGAAAGGGCGTGAACGCGCCGAGATCGATGCCGGTGGTGCCGAGCCAAACGAGGTGGGAGATGATGCGGCTCATCTCGCAGGCAATGACCCGCAGCACCTTGCAGCGCTCGGTGATCTCGATTCCCATGAGCTTCTCCGCCGCCAAAGCGAACGCGACGTTGTTGGCCATGGGGGACAGGTAGTCGGTCCTGTCGGTGAGCGGGATGATCTGGTTGTAGTGGCGGTATTCCCCCAGCTTTTCGAAGCCCGAGTGCAGGTACCCGATGTGCGGGATACAACGAATGACCCGCTCGCCCTCGAGCTCGAGCACCAGCCGCAGCACCCCGTGGGTGGCGGGGTGCTGCGGCCCGAGGTTGACCAGCATCGGCTCGGCGCCGAACTCGTCGTCGGGATCGCCGGGGTGCGCCACGCCCAGCGGGGTGCGGGTCAGGCGCCCCTGGGCATCGAGGCCCGGCGTGGCGACATCCAGCTCGATGGTTCGGCTGCTCATTTGACGAAGCCCCGCTCCCCCTTGGCCATGCGGAGCTTCACGTCCTCCGGCAGCTCGTCGTAGGCCTCCGCTATGCTCAGCTCCTCGAGGGAGTAATGCGCCTCGGGGTTGGCCGCGAGGGCCTGGCGGGTCTGTTCCGCGCGGGTGAAGTGGCCGCGCAGCGGGAAGTCCTTACGCAGGGGATAGCCCTCGGCGTAGGTCTCCCACATCAGGATCCGGCGCAGATCGGGATGGCCCTTGAAGCTGACGCCGAACATGTCATAGACCTCGCGCTCCAGCCAATCGGCCCCTTTCCAGAGGTCCCATACGGAGTCCACCTGGAGCGGCTTGGTCTTGTCGAGCGGGATCTTGACGCGGAGCTGGGCGCCGCGCGAGAGCGAGCGAAGCTGATAGACCACTTCGAGCGGGCGCTCGGGGTCGCGGTAGTCGACCGCGGTCACGTCGGTGAGGTAGTCGAACCGCTGCCCGGGGCTATCGCGAAGCCAGGCGAGGATCTCATGCGCCCGCGTGGCATCCACCCAGACGATGCTGTCGCCGCAGGACATCGCGTCGCGGAGAATCGCGGGGCCGAACGTGGCATGCAACGCCGCTACGGAAGGGGACGGCTCGAGCGCGAGGGCGGCAGCGCTCACGCCGACCTCGTCTGGTGCACCGAGTTCCCGAACGGCTCGGAGATCTCGTCGATC
>CAZYPO010000014.1:0-18108 GCA_964649225.1 uncultured Gemmatimonas sp.
CCCGAATAGATGAATGAGTAGCGATTTCCGCCCTGGCCCGCGAAGCGGTTGCCCTGTGCCACTTCCACGAACACGCCGAACTGCGTGCGGAGGCTCGGGGACCACGCTTTGACATAGGTTGCGGCGCCGATGATCCGGTGGCGCTGGCCGAACTCCGAGTGACTGAGCCCCGGCCGGTTGGGATCACCCTGAACCGGCTGGTTCTCCCACAGCACGGCCGCGATCTCGGTGGACTTGAGGTTGTTCTTGGCCTCGGTGAAGCTATAGGAGAGGATCGCGCTCGCTGCCGGGCTGAAGGTCTTGCGGAATTGCGCGGAGACATTGAGGGAATGGCCCTCGTCGGTGTTGTCGATGACGTACGGGCCCGCGGTGAAGTTGAGGTTGAGCTCGTTGTTACCAGAGCCACCGAAGTACGGTCGGCCATCGGGCAGCGTCCGCACCGGTGTCCGCAGGTTCGCGTTCCGCATGAAGACCGCGTTGAGATCTTTCCCGTAGATCACTTCCAAGGTCCCCAGCACCTTCCAGGGGAGCTGCTGGTCCACCGCCAGGTCGGTGGTCCAGACCTGGGGCCACTTGAAGTCGGGGTCCATCGCGTTCATGTAGAACGACTGCTGGAGGATGGCGTCCTCCGAGGTCTTGACCTGGGGCGCCCCCGGGGCCGGGTACAGGTTCGGGTTGGGCCCTGGATTAGTGTACACGTTCCCGACCCAGACGAACGGCACCCGGCCGGTGAAGATTCCCGTGCCGCCGCGCAGCTGGGTCCGCCGGTCGCCCACCGCGTTCCAGTTGAAGCCGACCCGCGGAGAAAACAGCGGGCTCGCGCCGGGGAGCTTGCTCTGGTCGACCGTTTCCGGTTGGTCGTTCTCGTCGAGCAAGGAGAGGGAGCGTACGAACGGGTTGTCCACCGGATCCGTGAAGTACATCGGAAAGTCGGCGCGCAGCCCGACGGTGAGGTTGAACCGCGGTGAGACAATGAATTCGTCCTGCGCATAGAGCGCAAATTGTCCGACGGAGAACTTCTCGCCCTTGAAGACGCCGCTGCCGATCTGCGACCTAAAGTCGACCTGGTTCAGGTTGCTGGGGTCCGTCGCGGCGAAAAAGTCCACCAGCGAGCCGAAAACGGACGGGAATCCATGCCGGCCGAGGTTGAAGGAGTTGAAGAACGAGAACTTCTCGAAGTTGGCCCCCAGGGTGAAGGTGTGGCGGCCCCGGAAGACGTTGAAGTTATCGGTGAGTTGCAGGACGTCCTGGTCCAGAATGTTGTGGATCGAGAAGGGCTCGTGGCCCACCGTGGTGTAGGTGACGCCGCCTTCTCCGATCTCGATCGTCGGAAAATCCTCGCTGAACGGTTCGCGGAAATCCCGGAAGCGATTGTAGCTCGCGAAGAAGCGGTTGGCGAAGCGGGTCGAGCGGCTGTTCAGCTCCAGCGCGAGGGAATGCAGCTTGTTGTTGATCGCGTACCCGGACTTCTGGAATGGCAGGCTGGTGGAGTTCGGCCCGCGACCCGTGTTGTTAACGCTAAACACAAAGGGGTGGGGTCCAAGATCCCGCTTGGCGTTGAGGTAGTTGTAGCGGAACGTCAGGGCGTTGCTCGGGTTGACGTTCCAGTCGAGCTTGGCCAGCAGCTTGTCGTTGTTGGTCTCGTGGATGTAGCCCTGGTACGGCCCCGGGTCGTATTCGTATTCATCGATCATGCGCTGCCTGATCAGGTCCATGGAGTCTGCCAACACCCGCGAAACTCCCAGCCCCCCTGAGGCACCGCCGGTCCTCGCCACAAAGTTGCTGCCGGCATTGTCGGTGCGCTCGATCTCACCGTTCAGATAGAAAAAGAGCCGGTTCCTGACCAGGGGTCCACTGATGGCACTGCCGGCCTGGAAGTACTTGAGGTCGGGATTCGCGGTGATCTTCACCTTGCGAACCGAGTTGCCCTCCAGATTGTCGTTCCGCCCGAACGCGTAGGCGGTGACCTTGAAGTCGTTGCTTCCGCTCTTCGTCACCATGTTGATGTTGGCACCGGTGAAGCCGCCTTCCCGCACGTCGAAGGGTGCCACAGAGACCTGCACCTGCTCGATGGCATCATAGGGAACCGGCTCGGCGTTGCTCTGTCCACCCGGGGCCGGATCGTCGAGCCCGAAGGGGTTGTTGAAGTAGGAGCCGTCGAGCGAAATGTTGTTGTAAAGCCAGTTGCGGCCCGCGAAGCTGAAATTCCCGTCGCTGCGCGGGTCCAGCCTGGTCAGGTCACGGGTGCTCCGCTTGATCGAGGGGAGCAGCGCCACCTTGGTTGGGTCGATGAAGGTAGCCGCGCCGGTGCGTCCCGCGTTAAGAACCTGATCGCGGCCCGCAGTCACCTCGATCCCGGCGAGCTGGACCGCCTGGGGCTTGAGCCGGAAGTCGAGGCGGAAGGATTGCCCCAGGCTCAGGAAAACGGCTTCCTCGGTCTTGGGCTGGTAGCCGATATAGGTGACCGTCACACGGTAGGGGCCGCCCACCCGCATGTTCGGGATCGAGTAGGCCCCACCCGCCCGGGCGACGGCGCGATACTGGGTTCCGCTGGGTACGTGAACCGCCAGCACGTTGGCCAGGACGATCGGGGGCCCCTGCTCGCTGGTGACGAGCCCATTGAGCGCCGCTGTCGTGACGCCTTGACCGGGTAATGCTGAAGGAGAGACGAGCAGGGAACCGCACAGGAGCAACCAGGGGAATCGCGCGTACCAGCGGGGGGTCGCCATGCTCATCTCCCTGCGATGTATGATGATTTCCTGCCACGAAGCTGCTCAAGGGTACCCGCGGATCGCTCGGCGTCAAGTGCGGGAGGGCCCGGTACCTCCGGTTCCCCGAGCCACCCGCGCCGAGATCGCCAGCCCCACGCCCCCAAGAATCGCGACCGCCGAGAGTGCGAGGCGGAGGGAGAACTGCTCGCCCAGCAGCGCAACCCCCGCCAGCGCCGCAACCACCGGGACCGCCAGCTGAATGGTCCCGGCCCGGGTGGCGCTGAGCTTGGGTAAGACGGAATACCAGGCGGCGTAGCCCCCCCCCGACGCAAGCGCACCGGAAGCCACCGCGCACAGCACCCCTGTCCTGCTGAGGTGAGCCTGCGTCAGGGCGACCGCGGCCAGTGCGAGTCCCAGCGGCGTAGCCAGCAGGAAACTCTCCGCGGTTTGCGCCAGCGGGGCGACCGCCTTACGTCCCCGCAGGGAGTAGAGGCCCCAGGCCACCCCCGCCAAGGCCATGAGCGCCGCGCCGAGTGGGGCAGGGGCATTGAGGCCGGGAAGGTTGAGAAAGAGGAGCCCGGCCAGGGCCACCGCCAGTCCAATCCACTCGCGCGCATGGGGTCGCTCTCCCGCGCGAATGCCCGAGCCGATCATGGTGAGCTGTACCGCCCCGAAGAGGATCAGCGCCCCCGTACCGGCGGAAAGGCTGAGATAGGCAAACGAAAACGGGGCGGCGTAGAGGAAAAGCAGCGCCGCCGCGGTCCAGCGGCCGGAGTGCTTGGGAACGGCCGCCGCGGCGCGGCCGTGCAACAGCAGCCAGAGGGCAAGTGCGCCGGATGCCAGGCGGATGGCCGTGAAGGAAGCGGCATCGATGTGTCCCGTGCGCAGGGCCAGCCGGGCCAGAATGGAGTTGGCCGCAAAGCAGAGCAATGCGAGCGTGGCGAGCCAGCTCACGGCAGCGGCGGCGCGCTTGGCGGGGCGTGACGATGCCGGGTGGCTTGCTCGTACGCGTAGGCGAGCCGGATCAGCGTGGCCTCGCTCCACGGGCGTCCGAAGAACTGCAGTCCCGCTGGCAGGGTTCCGCCCCGGGTGTACCCCATGGGCACCGTAATCGCCGGAAAGCCGGTACTCGGCGAGAAGAGCTGGCTGTTGTCCCCAGCGGGAGTGTTCAGGTCCCCGATGAGCCTTGGCGGGTTGCTCCAGGTGGGATAGACCAGCGCATCGAGCCGGAGCGAGTCCATGAGGTGCAATACGCCGCCCCGCAGCCTGGCGCGGAATTCTTCCCGGCTCTTGCACCCGGGATTCTGATCCGGCGCGAGCTCGGCTGCCTGCGAGGCCTGCAGCCGGGCTTCGATCGAGGGATGAAAGCGCCGGGAGCGGATGATCTCCTCGAGGCTCTTGACTGGCACGCGGTCGCCGTGCTGGGCAAGCCACGCGTTGAGGTCCCACTTGAAGGGTGCGCAGCTTCCGGTCTGGGCCCGGCGCCAGGCCTCCAGGCTGTCCACCGCGGCGGGATCCACGAGCTCGGCGCCGGCCTGGCGTAGCTGTTCCAGCGCTTTGCCGAACACTAGGAGCACCTCGGGATCCGCGGTTGGCGTGTCGTAAGCCTGGTGGAGCACGCCGATGCGAGTCCCCTTGAGGCCGTCCTTGCGGAGCGCGGCGGTGTAGTGGTCCCGCGGCCGGCCGCGGCTCGCGGCCGTCACGGAATCCGCGGGATCTTCTCCCACGACCACCTGAAAAATCGCCACGGCATCCGCCACCGTGCGCGCCATCGGCCCGGCGATGTCGGCGCCGAGGTTCAGCGGAACCACGCCGGCCCGGCTGGTGAGGCCCATCGTCGAGCGGATGCCGACGAGCGCATTGTGCGCCGATGGTCCCCGGATGGAATTGCCGGTGTCGCTGCCGAGGCCTGACTCCCCCAGATTGGCCGCGACCGCGGCCGCGGTGCCTCCACTCGACCCCGCGGTGACCCGGTCGAGCGCGTAGGGGTTCTTGGTGTAGCCCGGCAGGATCGAGTTCACCGTCTCGTACGGACTGAAGGCGAACTCCGCCATGTTGGACTTGGCCAGCACGATCGCGCCCGCCGCGCGAATCCGCTCGACTTGAAAGGCATCGCGAGTGGAAACAAACCCTTTGAGCGACAGCGAGCCCGCGGTGGTCGGGAGGTCCACCGTCTCGAAGTTGTCCTTCACGATCATGGGGATGCAGTGCAGCGGGCCGAGGAAGCGCCGCTCGGCGCGGAAGCGGCGATCGAGGGAGTCCGCGACGTCGCGCGCGGCGGGATTGACCACCACCAGCGCGTTGATGGCCGGACCGCTCTTGTCGTAGGCTTCGATCCGGAGGAGGTACTCATCTACGAGGCGGCGACAGCTCAGCTTCCCGGCCAGCATCGCCGTGTGGATGGCGGCGATGCTGGTCTCCTCGACGTGGAACGGTGCCGCTTGTGCGAAGCCAGCCGGCGCCCACAAGGCGAGACCAAGCGCAAGGTCGAGCCGTCGCATCGGGTGTCAGCCGTCAGCTCTCTACGGCACGCTCACGACGATATTGGCCACGTTCCGCTTGCGCAGCTTCTCGTTGAATCCGGCCACTTCCTTCTGCAGCAACGAATCCAGCTTGGTCCGCGCGCTGCGCACCTCCGCGCGCAGCAACTGCTGCACTTCGCGCTGCTGTTGGGTTGGCGCGAAGTCCGAGCTGCCTACGCCATCGGCCAGCCAGCCGAGGCGCCCCATCAGTCGCATGGGATAGCGTACGTCATCCTGACCTCGGCCGGTGAGCTTGAGCTGGGTGAGCTCCTCTTCGGCTGCGATCAGTTTCTGCTCCAGTGAATCGGCATCGGCCCGGATCCCGGCCATCGCGGTATCCGCGGCCAGCGTATTACGGAGCGCGATCAGTTGGCTGCGGCTGCCCTCGATACTGTTGATCATGCCCACCACGGTCTCCAGGTCCGCCCGAGCATCCTGGAGCAACGCGGTCTGGGTCCGGATTTCCGCTTCGCTTCCGCCTGAGTTCGGATCCTTGCGCACCTCGAGCCGCTGGGAGAATTCCTGTCCCTGGGCGCTGAGCTTGACGGTGTAGGTCCCGGGTGGCGCCAGCAGCGCGAGGCGCACGCGGTCCGGTGCATTGCGTCCCTCGGCTGGGATCGGCAGCTCGGGCGCCGAGCGCGGAGGCGTCCGCAGCTTGGCTTCCTTCGACTGGTCGAAGCGCAAGTCCCACCAGATCCGGTTGAGGCCGGCCTTGGACGGGCCCTTAAAGGTCCGTACCACCGCGCCGCTGCTGTCCACGATGCTGAACGCCGCGCTGTCCTTGGATTCGGCCTTAAGCCAGTAGTGCAGCACGGCGCCGTAGGTCGGGTTCTGGCCGGCCGATGGGTCGTACCACGGGACGAATGGTCCCTCGACCCCGCGAAAGCGGTAGGCGCCGCGGGGCGCAAAGAGATGGGCCACTTTTGTGGTTACCGCCGGGAGCAGCTCCCGGAGCGGCGTGATGTCGTCGAGGATCCAGAAGCCGCGGCCGTAGGTCGCGACCACCAGATCGTTGAAGTGCTCCTGTACGACGAGGCCGTAGACCGGAGCGTGGGGCAGGTTGCTCTGCAGCGGTTGCCAGCTCCCGCCGTCATCAAAGGACACGAAGAGGCCGCCCTCGGTGCCCAGGTAGAGCAGGCCGCGCCGGACCGGATCCTCCTGGATCACATGCGCGTAGCTGAGTGGCGTCTTGGCCAGGCCGCCCACGATCAGCCGCCAGCTCTTCCCGTAATCGGTGGTCTTGTACGCCCAGGGGTCGCGGTTGTTGACCTGATGGCCATCCACCGTGAGATAAGCCGTGGCGGTGTCGAACCGCGAAGGCACGATGCTGCTGATAGTGCCCCAAGCGGGCATCCCGGGGAGATTGGCCGAGAGGTTGGTCCAGGCGGCTCCGCCGTCCCGGGTGAGCTGAACCAGACCGTCGTTGCTCCCCGACCAGATCAGTCCCGGCTTGAGGCGGGACTCGGCGATCGAGAAGACGACGCCCGCGTACTCCACCCCGATATTATCGGGCGTGAGCCCACCCGAAATCCCCTGGCGGCTCTTGTCGTTCCGGGTCAGGTCCGGGCTGATCAGCTTCCAGCTTCGCCCGCCGTCGGTCGTGATGTGGATGTACTGGCTGCCGACGTACACCTTGTTGTGATCGTGGGGCGAGATGGTGAGCGGGAAGTTCCATACGAAGCGGTACTTGAGATCCGCCGCGGGCGAGCCCATCGGCGCATCGGGCCAGACCTCCACGTTCTGGGCCATTCCGGTGCGGACATCGTAGCGCGTCACGACGCCACCCGCCGCACCCCACCCGGACGCGCTCGACCAGACGAGGTTGGGATCTTCCGGATCGGGCGTCGCCCAGCCGCTCTCGCCGCCCGCGACGGAGTGGAATAACCCGCGCGGAATGGTGCCTTCTCCACTGCCGAGCCTGCTGTTGCTCGGTCCCATGGTGGAAGGACCGTCCTGCCGGTTGCCGTACACGAAATACGGAATCCGGTTGTCCACCGTGACGTGGTACATCTGGCCGATCGGAAGCTGGATCTGCTGCCAGCTCTTGGTGCGGTTGGTCGAGATGGAGATCCCGCCATCATGCCCGACGGCAAGCCGATTCGCGTCGGTCGGATCGATCCAGATGTCGTGGTGGTCCCCACCGGGAATCTCGGGGTTGGGCGGATCGATGGTCGTCTTGCCGCCGTCGAGCGTCTTGCTCCAGGACGCGGAAGCGAAGTACGCCTCGTTCTCGTTGTCGGGAGCCACCGCCATGCGGGTGTAATACTGGGTGCGACCGGCCAGCTGCCGGTCCGTGCTCACCATTTCCCAGTTGTCGCCACCGTCATCCGAGCGCCAGAGCTCACCTTTGCCCGCGTCCTTGCCGTGAATCGGAACCCCGTCACCGGTCTCGATCAGCGCGTACACGCGGTTGGGGTTGCTGCGGGCGATACCCAGGCCGATGCGTCCCACCGGGGTTTCCGGCAGTCCATGCCCGGAAAGCCGTTTCCACGTCGTGCCGCCGTCGCTGCTCTTCCAGATGCCGCTCCCCGCGCCGCCGCTCTCCCGGCCCCAGGTATGGATCTCGACCTGCCAGGTGGCCGCGAAGAGAATGCGCGGGTTCGACGGAGCCATCACAAGGTCCACCGCGCCGGTACTGTCGTTCACGAAGAGCACTCGCTCCCAGCTCTTGCCGCCGTCGCCGCTGCGGTAAATGCCGCGCTCGGGTTGTGGCCCGTAGGCGTGTCCCAGCGCCGCGACGAATACCACGTCGGGATTGCGCGGGTCGATCACGACCCGGGCGATCCGGCCGGTGTTGTCGAGGCCCATCTTGTTCCAGCTCTTGCCGGCGTCGGTGCTTTTGTACACTCCCCAGCCCAGCGAGATGTGGCTCCGGATGAAGGGCTCGCCGGTTCCCACCCACACCACGTTCGGGTCGGACGGGGCGACCGAGATCGCGCCGATCGAGGCCACCGGCTGATCGTCGAAGACGGCCTTCCAATGCGCTCCCCCATCGCTCGATCTGAACAGCCCTCCGGATGCGGCGCCCGCGTAATAGGTGCGCGGGTCGCCGGGGACACCGGAGACCGCGGAGACTCGGTTTCCCTCCGGGCCGATGTAGCGATACTTGAGCTGGCCGAGCAGGGAATCGGCCACCGGTTGCTGCGCTGTGGTGGCGGAGGTGATGGCGGCAAGGGCCAGCAGCGCGAGTACGGGATGTGAACGCGACACGGTGATTCCTTTGAGCGGGGGCTGCGAAGGGGCGGAAGATACTCGCAAATCGGGGAGGGTAGCCAGACGCCCCGCCCCCCGGGAATGGGGACGGGGCGCCGGTCCTGCAACTATTGCTGCCGTTTGCTATCGTTTGCGGGTCAGACCCACTCCTACCCGGCCGGTGATGGTGGATCCGGTGCAAGCATCACGGACGGCGCCACCGCAGAGGCGCCCGAGCGCACGCCGCGTAGATCGGTCGCGCTACCGCCGGCGATCAGAACGCGCGCGGTGGCACGCTGGGCCAGGAGCCCAGGCACGGCGAGCACCAAGAGCTGCACGAAGGCGACGATCGGACGGTATCGCATGGCCGCATCCTCCTCTCGAGTCCAAGGTAGGGAAGCGGCACCGCGGGTGAGGTGACCCCGGTCACGACCTCGGGAACGTGATGGGGATCGCAATTGGGTGGCGGAAAGCGAATCACCCCGCGCCAGGTGGACTGGCGCGGGGTGACGTGTCAACGCGATTGCGACCGCGCTAGCGCACCGTCAGGAGCAGGTGGGTGAAATAGATCTCATGTTGCCCCGCGAAGCTCGACTGCGTTCCCACGAACAGGTAGAACCCACCGAAACTATCTGTCACGATGTCCACGGGTTGATCGCTACGCGAGGTGGTGCGCTCCGCAAATGTTCCCGTGGCGGGACACCCGGAAAGCCCGTTCCTGATGTCGCCGAGCTGGACGAAGTTTCCAGCAGCGATGCCCGCACCCTTGTCGATGTTCATTCGATATACGCCTTGAGCATCGGGCTCCGCACGGGGTTCCGTGTTCACCATGCCGGCTTTGATCACGACTAGAGGCCCTGGTCCCGTCGTGCAGCCAGTATGGTAGTTCGTCACGAACGACGCCTGGAGCGACACCCTGAAGGAGGCCAGCGGACGCAAGCCGGTCAGATACATCTGCTGGAAGATGAAGAGATCCCCGCTGACGTTGTTTCCGCTCTGGTAGTGCGCGTTGCCCGGCGTACCAAGAGACGCTGGCAAAGGGCGCAGATCGCCCACGACACCGACCTCCGCTTGGCGGGCCACCGGAAAGTCAGCGACCCCAAGTCCCCACGCCTGGTCGGCGCCGGCGTCGATGAAATTGAAGTCGAAGGTTTGGGCGTTGGTGTCCGTGCCGGTGTCCAGACAGCCATTGGCTAGGAGCACTGCGGCAGCAAGCGGGGCGTAGAGGGCGCGCGACACGATTCCAGTCCTGAAACGGGGGTGGGTGAGGCTGTATATAGGATAACGCGGCGCGGCCCTTCCGACACCAGCCTTGGTAATCTGGCTCACGGTCCTCCGGGCAGGCACCCGTTACCCTGGGGAGACCCCTTGCCTCGAGGTCGGGATGAAGCCGGTTGCAGTTGGGATGCTGGTGCGCTGGATCACGCTGGTGCTGGCGGCATCCTGTGCCCGAGATGCAATGCCTGATGGGCCCAGTATGCCCGGGGCCCCACCGGGGCCGGCGCCGTCCTACCAGTTCGGCGCGAAGTTCGAGCCGCCGGAAGGCCGGGTAGTGCACGGCATGGGACAATGGGTGGAGTACAACCCGCACTACCTGGCGGTCCTTCCCGCAACCGCGCAGCCCGCGGCCGAGTTGAGGTTCATTGAGATCGCCGATACGCTGCGCCCGTGGAATCCAGGCAAGCTCGGGCAAGTGCTTCAGCAAATGGCCGTACAGGGCAGAATTCCCCTGCTCGACATCGGGTTGCGCGGCAACCAGCCGCTGCCGGCCCAGCTCGACACCATGACCGACAAGCTGTACGCGATCGACGATGAAGTGGCGGATGGGGCCACGTGGGACGGCCGCCTGACGGATCTGGTACAGCTCGCCCGGAACTTCGGCAAGCCGGTGCTGGTCCGCATTGGCGGCGAGTTTAATGGCTGGTGGAACGGCTACCACCCGTATGACTACCCGCGAGCATTCCGCAAGATCGTGGGAATGTTCCGCGCCGCGGGCGCGGACAATGTGGCGTTCGTGTGGTGCTACGAGCCGGCGGCGCCGGCAGATTTCGACGCGATCGATTCGTGGGGCAACGCGAAGTGGGATCCGGGAGTCGACGTGGTGGACTGGTACTCGGTGGATCTCTACGCCAAGGGCGATGTCTCCGGCCAGACTACTGCCCATGGCGTGCTGACCCCGTACGGAAGGACGCTCAAGTTTCTCGACCTTGCGGTGGCCCGCCGGAAGCCCGTGGTCATCGCGGAGAGCTCACCCGCGTACTACGACCTGGGTAATCCGGCGCAGACGCAGGCCGCCTGGACCGAATGGTTCAGCCCCTACTTTCAGTTGATCGCGAGCCGGCAGGAGATCAAATGGTTCCACTACGTGAATTATGACTGGACCAAGGGCAGCTACTACGCTTCGCAAGGCTGGAAGAACAACGATCTGGGCGCGAGCACGACCCTGGCCCAGCTCTACGCGGCCGAGCTGGCCCTGCCGAAGTACCTGCACGCCGGAGAGAAAGCCCTGCTCAAAGACTACGGCAAATATCCCTGAGCTGCCTCAGTGCATGCTATCCAGGAGGTCGGGGTACTGGGGATCCCACATGAGGGCCCGTACCGCGGCGGGGAGATTGTCCGGCCGCGGGATCCCCGCCAGGCCGGTGTCCCAGGCGACCTCAGCCACCACCCGGGCGATGAGCTCCGAGACGCCGCGGATTTGCTCCAGCGGCGGATAGAGCCGTCCTTCGGCCAGCGCGCTCTCCGAGACCGTCTCCGCGAGCGCGCGCGCCGCGACCTGGAACATCCGGTCGGTGATCCGCCGCGCGCGCGACACCAGCACGCCCAGCCCGAGCCCAGGAAAGATGTAGGCGTTGTTGCCCTGGCCCGGCGTGTAGCGCTTGCCGTCGAGCTCCACCGGCTCGAAGGGACTTCCGCTCGCGAAGATCGCCCGCCCCCCGGTATGCCGGTACGCCTCTTCGGCGGTGCACTCCGAGTTCGCGGTCGGATTGGAAAGCGCGAAGATCACCGGGCGCTGATTGATCTCGGCCATGGCCTCGAGCACCGGGCCGGTAAAGGCACCCCGCTGCGTGGAAAGGCCGAGTAGCGCGGTGGGTCGCAGCGCGCGGATGGATTCCACCAGAGAACCCCCAGCCGGGTGGTCGTGCGCATAGGGACGCTTGTGCGGCGCGAGATCGCTACGGTTCCGCACCACGAGTCCCTTGGAATCAAAGAACCAACAGCGTGCTCGCGCCTGGCTCTCCGACTGTCCCTGCGCGACCATGGCGCCCACTACCAGGTCCGCGATCCCGGTGGCCGCGGCCCCCGCACCCAGAAACAGGAGCCGTTGCGAGGAGAGGGGGACCGCGCTGAGGCGCGCGGCGGAGTAGAGGCCGGCGAGCGCCACGGCGGCGGTCCCTTGTACGTCGTCGTTGAAGGTGCAGAGCCGGTCTCGATAGCGTGCCAGCAGTCCGAGGGCGTTGTCGGTGGCAAAGTCCTCGAATTGCAGCAACACGCCGGGAAACACTTCGTCGACGGCCGAGACGAACTCGTCCAGCAGCGCGAGGTACTCCGCGCCACGCACCCGCGGCCCCGGGATACCGAGGTAGAGTGGATCCGCGCGAAGCCCGGGGTTGTCGGTGCCGACGTCCAGCGCGATGGGGAGGCATCCAGCCGGATGGATGCCCGCACACGCGGTGTAGAGCGACAACTTTCCAATCGGGATGCCCATCCCGTTGGCGCCCACATCGCCCAGGCCAAGAATGCGCTCCCCGTCGGTGACGACGATGACCCGCACCCCGGGTTCCGGCCAGGTGCGCAGGATCTGCCGGACCCGGCCTCGATCCCCCGCGGTGACGTAGAGCCCGCGCGGACGGCGAAAGATGTGGCCAAAGGTCTGGCAGGCCTCGCCCACCGTGGGCGTGTAGATGACCGGCATCATGATCGCGAGGTGATCGACCAGTACCCGGTAGAACAGGGTCTCGTTCCGGTCCTGCAGGCCGGTGAGGTAGATGTACCGCTCCAGCGGGCTGCCCTTGCCGCGGAAATTTCGCAGAATTCGCTCTTCCTGTTCGACCAGGCTCAGGATCCGGGGAGGCAATAGCCCGCGCAGGCCCAGCGCGTCGCGCTCGGCCTCGGTAAAGGCAGTTCCCTTGTTTAGGCTGGGGTCGTGGAGTAACGTATCGCCCCGCTTGGTCGTTAACGGCATGAGAGTCCTCGGGTTTGCACGGCTTTGCAACCAACCCTCGAATCGAAGCATCCTACCACAAAGACCCCGGAACCGGAGGATCGACCATGTTGCTCCAGCTTCGCCTGCTCGCACTCTCCTCGGCGCTGTTGGTTGCCACAGCCGCCGCTGCCGGCGCGCAAGAGGCCTCATCCCGGCCCAGAGCCGAGTCGTTCCGCTTCAAGCGCCCTCCGTACAGCTACTTCAAGTATCGAGTTCCCTCGATGAGCAGCCGGCTCGTCCCCCGCATCCGTCTCCAGGGCGAGCTCCACCGGCGCGCGCTGGAGCGATCGCTCGAGCGTATCGACCGGGTGCGGGAGCGTCAGTTTGCCCTGCAGGACCGGGCCTGGCGCCGGCAACTGGAGGCTCACGAGCGGGCCATGGATCGCGTCCGCGAGCGGATGAATCGGGTCCGCTGGTCGCGTCCGTTCATGTTCCGCAGACGCCTGCGCACCATCTAGCTCATTGTTCGCTCGTGGGATGCCGTGTTTGGCGGTGGGAATCCGGCCTTGGATTCCCACCTACATTCAGAGACAGAATGGCTTGCCTCGCGACGAGTTGGACTGCCCTTGGTATCGGGGCCACTACGGCCATGTTCAGCCTGCTCGATGCCGCGCTGCTCCGCTCCCTCCCGTTCGAGCAACCCGATCGCCTGATGGTATTGTGGGTCGTGATTCGTAATGGGATGACGCTGGTCGCTGTCGGAATCGGCCTGGGCGTGCTGGGGGCGCGTCTAGGCGGGCGGATTCTCGAGAGCCAGCTGTACGGCGTCAGCGTGACGGACACCGCGACGCTAGGCGGGGTGAGGTTGGTGGTGTTGCTGGTGGCGTTGGTCGCGAGCTGGCTGCCGGCCCGGCGTGCCGCCGAGGTCGAGCCCCACGCGGTGCTCAAGGAGCAGTGACGATCCCCAGGGGTTCGGTGTGCTTCCAGCGGCCCCGGGTGAAATCCGGAATGCGCGTCGGCCGGCCGCCACTACGAACCGATGCTTCCGTGAGGGGGCCCACCACGCTCCACGCCGCTCCGTCGTAGACGTTCTGGTCGGTCGGCAACCCCTCGCGAAGGCAGTTGATCAACCGCCAGTCCTCCAGCCAGTCCATGCCGCCGTGGCCCGCGCTGGCACTGCGCACCGGTTCGCTCTTCCAAAGCGGATGGTCGTGGCTCTCGAACCAGGTTTCTATCGGGTCCCAGCGGTCCTCCGCCTGGCTCATCCCCTCGACGTAAACTCGGCGCGGATAGCCCTCCACCAGACCGCGCGTCCCCTGCAGCACGTATTTCCGGCTGTAGGGCCGGGCCAGGTTGGTGTCGTGGGTGAGATAGATGGTTTGGCCCAGCACGGTCTTGATGAGGGCGAGATTCACGTCGCCCAGCACGTAGCGCTCGTTGCGGCGGGGATCGTTGCGATCGAGGTGCTCCTGCTGCCAAAGCTGGAGTCCCCGCGAAGGGGTGCTCAGGGAAACCAGGTAGTCGAATTGATTGCCGCGGTTGATGCCCATGGCCTGCGCAATGGGTCCCAGGCCGTGGGTGGGATAGAGGTTGCCGTTGCGGCGGGTGGCGTGGGCGCGCCGCCAGAGCCCTTCTCCCTCGGTCGAGAACTTGATGCCCCGGAGATCGTGGTTGTACCCGCATTCTCCGTGCATGAGGTCGCCCAGGAGTCCCTTCCGCGCGAGGTGCAGCGCGAGCATCTCCAGCCGGTCGTAGCAGCAATTCTCCATCATGACACAGTGCTTGCGATACTGTTCCGCCGCCTCGACCAGTGCCCAGCAGTGCTCGACCGTGTAGGCGATGGGGACTTCGGACGCGGCATGCTTTCCGTTGCGCATCGCGGCGAGCAGCACGGGGACGTGCCATTCCCACGGCGTCGCCGTGAAGACCAGGTCTAGCTCCTGTTCGGCGCACAGGCGCTCGAAGTCTCGCGGTCCGCGGGTGTAGCCGGCCGGCTCCGGCCGCCCCAGCGCGCGAATCTTCTGCTGCCAGCCCGAGACCTTCTCGGGCACGATGTCGCAGAGCGCCTTGAGCTCCACGCCCTCCAGGGTAAGCAGGTTCTCGACGTGAACGCTGCCCTGGCCCCCAATGCCGACAAAGCCGATTCGGACGGTAGGGATCGGTGGGGAGCGGAAGAGGAGAGAACCCTGACTGGTCGGAAGCCGGCGCTCTGCGGGCGGCAACGCCTCGGCTCCTGCCAACGCGACGCCGGTAGCCGCTGTCGTCTTGAGAAAATCCCTGCGGGATGAGTCCACCTTGCTCCTCGCTTTACTCAGGACGCTGGTCGTCCACCTGCCAGCCGCTTCACGAGCTCGTACCAGTACTCCGCTGCCATATGGTATTCCCGCACGCCGACCCGCTCGTCGCGTCCGTGGGCACGGGAATCGTTCATGTCTTCGAAGACCGCTGCGACGCCATAGGTCGGGATCCCCGCATTCCGCGTGTAGAGGCCGTCGCTCGCGCCGGTCGACATCTCCGGTACCACGGGCACGTTGGGCCAGTATTTCCCGGCGAGCGCTTCGACGGCGCCCATCACATCCCTGCGCAGTGGCGAGGGAGGGCTGGGGTGGGCGTCGGCGGCCCGTGAAAAATGGATGGTGGTATCGGCGACGACGCGCTTGAGCCGGACCTCGACGCTGTCCACCGGTTCATCGGGTTCGATCCGGCAGTTGACGGTCGCCCTGGCGAGCTGAGGCAGGGCATTGTCGGCGTGGCCGGCGATCAGACGGGTTGCGACGCACGTGGTATGCAGAACGGAGTTGTAATAGGGAGAGCTCCGGGAGAGCCGGCGGGCCGCGGCCGGGTCCCCCGTCTTAGCGACCAGCCGCATGTCGGCGGCCACGGAGGGCAGCTCGGCCGCAGCGCCCCGCCCGAAGAAGGCACGGGTTACTTCGTTGAGCCGAACAGGAAACTGATGGTCCGCCAATCGGGCGAGCCCGCGCGCGAGATGATAAATCGCGTTGTCGGGCACCGGTCGGGAGCTGTGCCCGCCCTTGTTGCGCACTTCCAGCGTGAAGCTCTGATAGACCTTCTCGGCCGCCTGGACGTTGAAGCGGATTGGCTTGCCGTCGCGATAGTCCCCGCCGCCGCCGTCGGTGTTGAGCGCGTAATCGGCATCGATGAGGTCGCGGTGCTCCGTCACCAACCAGCGGATACTCTCCCCGGTGGTCTCCTCGTCCGCCGTGAGCACAATGATGAGGTCGCGGTCAGGGACGAATCCCTCCTGCTTGTACCGGATGAAGTTGGCCACCAGCATCGCGGCGCCGTCTTTCACGTCGCTGGTACCCCGGCCGTAGTAGAAACCGTCCTGCTCCACGAACTGATAAGGATCGGTGGACCAGTCCTCTCTGCGGGCGTCGACCACATCGAGGTGCGCCATGAGGAGGATCGGTTTCTTCCCGCCGGCTTGTCCCCGGTAGCGGGCCACCAGGCTCTGATAGCGCGGGCTGTAGCCCACCACGCGCACGTCGGCCTGCGGAAATCCGGCTGCCAGCAGCCGCTCCGCGAGGGCTTGCGCCGCCTCGGAGGTATGCCCGGCCGAGTCGCTGGTATTGATCTCGATGAGCTGCTTCAGGATCTCCCGTTCCAGCGCCTTGGCAGCCGGATCTTTGGCGACCTGCGCGGGGAGCGGAGTGGTCAGGGCGAGCCAGGCGCCCCAAAGCACTGAAATGGCCGGCAATGCAATGCGTCGGAACATGAGCAACCCGGGTAGAAGACGCTGGAGACTAGCGAACCGCGCTCGGCCGCGCCGGAAAAGTAAAACGGGGGAAGCCCTTGCGGACTTCCCCCGTCGATTGGCCGAGGCGCAACTATCGGCTTACCGCTCGACCAGAATCAGGAATCTGGACTGACCCCAGAACCGATCGGGTGAGGTGATCTGCAGCGAACCCTTGACGCGGCTTTTCGCGTCCGGCGGAATGTTGCTGTACGCCGTCGCCTGATTGGTGACCAGCTGGTACTCCTTGTCCGGATTGGGGAGCTTGATCTCGGTGACGGTACGGCGATCGATCGCCGTGAACGCCGAGGGCTCCAGATTGGCGGCCGGCTTGAGCACTTCGCCCGTGCGGGTGAAGATCAAGAAGCGGGTGCCGCCCTCTTCCGTGATGATCCCGCGGTCCTTGAGCTCTTTCCGCGTGCCGATGACATAGTACACCGTGTTCTCGCGAATGCTCAGCGCCGAGACGGTGTCATTGAGCACGGACTTCTCTTCGGAAAGCGTGGTTACCTGCTGCTTCACGCCGGTCAGATCGGCTTCGAGCGCCGCGATGGTGTTCTTCTGACTCTCCAGCGTTTGCTGCAGGCCGTCGATCGTCGCTTGCAGCTCGGCCAGCGTGGACTTCAGGCTGTCGGACTCGCCGGTAAGCTGCTTGAGGCGCTTCTGGCTCGACGCCAGCCGGGTCTCGTTGGCCTTGAGGCGGGCGGTGAGGTCCTGGACCCGCTTCAGCACCATGGCCCGATCGTTGGTGGTCACCCCCTCGGTGCCAACCACGGGCTCGACCGGTTTCCGGGCGATGGAGACCTTAACGATCTCGGTGTTGATGTCGGACAGTAGCTTGGTGGTCTCAGCGAGGTCACGGACCAGGCTGTCCTTCGCGGCTGCGACCGTGGTGAGCTCCTGCACCTGGGTGCGGAAATACTGGGAGGAGTCAGCCGGAATCCGCTGCGCGACCTGACCCCCTTGCGAGCAGGCGGCCACGAGCGCGAGCAGCGGTGCCACGGCAATGCGTGTATTCATAGCGATCTCCTTGTAGAGTAACGGCTTTGGCCCCCGACGCTCACCCTGCGTCGGCACCTCGATGTGATGCTGCAAGTTCGCCTGCTGACGCGTCGTAGCCAAGTGGACGTCCCCCGGGTGTCCGCTTGCACAATTCCCCTGGGGATCCTTGACACTTCTCTCGCACGGCGCCGTATATTGAGCCATTCCCGGCCGCACCGCTCCCGATCCGCCGTTCCCATCTGACCGAGGTACTCCGTATGGCGCACCCGCTTCGGAAGTCCCTGCTGCCGGCCATTCTGGCACTCACGACTCTCCATTCGGCTCAGGCACAGCCCGGGACGCTCGCCGGCCGCGTGTCCAACGCCGACGGCGGCAAGCCACTGGGCGGCGCCGTCGTGCGGGTGGTCTTGCCCAATGGAGCCGCGATTGCGAGCGGGGGGACGCGAGCCGACGGAAGCTATCGTCTGGGTGAGGTCCCACAGGGCACCTATCTGGTCAGGGTCGCCGCGGTCGGCTTCGCGCCCAAGGAGTTTCCGGGCACCGTCATGCGGGCGGGAGGTACCACGACCGTGGACGCAAGTCTCACGGTGCAGGCCACCCGGCTCGAGGATATTTCGGTCACCAGCGTCTCGCGCGAGTCGGAGAAGAAGACCGACGCGCCGGCGGCGGTTTTCGCCATCAGCCGCACTGAGGTCGAGGAACGCCCGGCGCTTAGCGTGGCCGATCATCTGAAGAGCGTTCCCGGCGTGGATATCTCCCAGGGTGGACTGGTGCAGTCCA
>CAZYPO010000014.1:18208-19557 GCA_964649225.1 uncultured Gemmatimonas sp.
CATCTGAAGAGCGTTCCCGGCGTGGATATCTCCCAGGGTGGACTGGTGCAGTCCAATGTGGTGGCGCGGGGATTCAATAACATCTTTTCGGGCGCTTTGCTCACTCTGATCGACTACCGCTACGCGGCGGTGCCCGCCCTGCGGGTGAATGTCCCCACGTTTTTTCCGGTCACCAACGAAGACATCGAAACCGTTGAATTCGTGCTCGGGCCCGGCGCGGCGCTCTACGGGCCCAACGCCTCCAACGGCGTACTCAACATCCTGACGCGCTCGCCCTTCACCTCCACCGGGACCACGCTTTCCTTCGAAGCGGGCGCGAGGGCGGGCTCGACCGCGCGGGTCTGCGATGACGCCGCGTGCCGGCATCCCACGTTTGAGAGCATGGACAAAGCGCAGGGGCTCTGGCGGGTCACCGGCCGTCACGCCATGCGGCTCGGCACCAAGGTGGCCTTCAAACTTTCGGGGAGCTATCTCAAGGGCACCGAATGGCAGGAGCGGGACGCAGCGGAGCCGGCGAATCTGAACACGCTGCATCCCGAGCTCGGCATTCCGGCTGGCACCTGCAACGCGGAGACCGGCTGCCGCGACTTCAATCTGGAGCAATGGAATGGGGGAGCCCGAGTCGATGTCCGCCCCGATGCCAACACCGAGGTGATCGGAGACTTCGGCGTCACCAACGCCAAGAGTTACATCGAGTACACCGGCATTGGCGCCGCGCAGGCCCGGGGCTGGAAGTACACCTCGGCGCAGCTGCGCTTCCGGCACAAGCGGTTCTTCGTACAGGGCTTCGGCAATTTCAGCGGCGCGGGAATCGACAGCAGCGGCTCGGCGCCACGGGCCAGGGCCTTTCTGCTCCGGGACGGCAGCCCGATCGTCGACCAATCCCGGACCTGGTCGGCGCAGGTCCAGCATGGTTTCGAGCTCTTCAATCAAAAGGAAACGGTGCTCTACGGCGCGGACTACAGCAAGACCGAGCCGCGGACCGGCGGGACCATCAACGGCTCGAACGAAGACGATGACACGATCAACGAGTACGGCGCCTACGTGCACGGCGTCACCCACTTCACGCCCAAGCTCGATCTGGTCGCCGCGCTCCGCGTCGACAAGCACAGCCGGCTGGAATCGGCGGTCTGGTCCCCCCGGGTGGGTCTCGTTTTCAAGCCGAGCGCAACCCAGGCGCTCCGGGTGACGTTCAACCGCGCGTTCGCGACGCCGACCGACAACAATCTGTTTCTCGACATCGTGGCGGGCCGGATCAACCTGAGCCCGACCATTGGCTACAATGTCCGCGCGCTCGGGGTGCCGAAGCAGGGATTCCAGTTCCGGGTGGATGGGGGCTGCGCCGGGGG
>CAZYPO010000014.1:19657-28836 GCA_964649225.1 uncultured Gemmatimonas sp.
CTCGCACTCGACTACGTGGTGAACAGCAAGCTCGCCCTCTCGGGCAGCTATTCCTGGGTCAACAAGGACTTCTTCCCCAAGACAGAGATCAACGGCCCGACCGACCTCGCCCTCAACGCCTCGAGGAGCAAAGGGTCCTTCACGGCGGCATGGCGTGACGACCCGCGGGGTTGGGGCGCCGAGCTGCGTTTCCGCGCGCTGAAGGGATTTCCGGTGAACTCGGGTGTGTACGTCAGCACTCCCGACCCCGACCACGCCGGGAGGCTGCTCCCCACTGATTCCTACGCCGTGGTTGACTTGCAGGGGACCTGGCGGCCGCCGGTAGGCGCGCGCAACATGCTGATCACCGCGAGCGTGCAGAACCTGCTCAACAAGCACTACGCGGCGTTTGTGGGCGTACCCAGTCTGGGGCGGCTGCTGCTCACGAAGCTCTCGTATACGTTCTAGACGTGCCGACCCACCTTCGCCATGCGCCTCACCGAGCGCCACCCTTCGCTGCCCTACGTCGCGCCCTTTGCGACCTTTGTGGCGCTGCTGCTGGCGGCAACCTACCTGCCGATCAATCTGCGCCTCCTGGCCATCGCCAGGGTTGCCATCCTGGCGTCGGTGCTCTGGTTCTTTTCCCGCAAGGTCATCTCGCTGCGCGCGCCGCACTGGCTCACCAGCATCTCGCTCGGCGTCGGGGTATTTGCGCTCTGGGTAGCACCGGACGTCTTCCTCCCTTCCTGGCGGGGCAGTTGGCTGTTCTCCAATGGACTCACGGGACGAATCGAAGGGGTGCTCCCGGAACCGGCACGCAGCGACACCCTGATTCTGGTGCTGCGTTGTGTCCGCGCGGTCATCCTGGTTCCCATCATCGAGGAGCTGTTCTGGAGGGCCTGGCTGCCCCGCTGGCTGGAAAGCCGGGAGGATTTCCGGAAGGTTCCCCTCGGCCAGTACACGCTGGCGTCCTTCTGGCTGACGGCGCTGCTCTTTGCGAGCGAGCACGGCGCGATGTGGGACGTGGGTCTTGCGGCGGGTCTGCTCTACAACTGGTGGATGCAACGGACGCGGACGCTCGGGGACCTGATCCTGGCGCACGCGGTCACCAATGCGTGCTTGTCAGCCTATGTGCTGTTGCGAGGGAGGTGGGGGTACTGGTAGGGATTCGGGCCTAGAGATTCGGGATTCGGGATCGAGGGATAGCTCCCCCGAATCCCGAATCCGCAGTCCCGCTCAGCGAGCCGTCCGGCTCGAGCAGCAACCGGCGCGCGCCTTTCCACCAGGTGGGACCGGCTCGGCTGATTTCGCTCTCGATCACGCCTTTCCGCCGGTTGGCGGCATGGACGTATTTCCCCTCGCCCACATAGACCCCGATGTGCGTGACGCGGGGTCCGCGTCCGAAGAAGAGCAGATCGCCGGGGCGCAGCTGGGCGGTATCCCGGGGGATCGCGACGCCGACCTTGGCCTGCTGAGCCGCGGTACGAGGGACCTGGAAATCGAACGCGGCCAGCAGCCACTTGACGAGTCCACTGCAATCGAAGGCAAGCCCGGGACGAACGGCGCCCAGCCGATAGCGCAATCCCACCTGTTCGCGCGCCAGGCGCACCAGCGAGTCCCGCCCCGCGAGCAGCGTATGAGACAGAGCGGCAAATGGCTTTTCCTGCGCCTGCGCCCGGGCGACGGGCGCGAGCAGCGCGGCGGCAAGCAGTATCGCGGTGGTGGGGGTCCGCATCGGTGAGGGAAAATAGTCGGAAAAGGGCAAGCGGGTAAGACCTACCGACTCACCCACCTACCGCCTAGAATCGGGTCTCATGCTCAAGACCACGCCATTCCATTCCCGCACCGCTCCCCTGGTCCAGGGGCAGGCCTGGCGTCGCTGGGCGGGCTACATGGTGGCCAGCTCGTATGAGTTGCTGCATGAGCGGGAATACTCCGCGATCCGTAATAGTGCCGCCCTCATCGATGTTTCGCCCCTCTACAAGTACCTGGTCTCCGGCCCAGGGGCCGCGCGGCTGCTCGACAGGATGGTGACCCGCGATGTCACCCGCTGTGCTCTGAACCAGGTGATCTACACGCCCTGGTGTGACGCGCGGGGGAAGGTGATCGACGACGGCACCATCAGCCGGCTCGAAGAGCACGAGTATCGCCTGACCAGCGCCGAGCCGAATCTGCGCTGGCTCTCGCTCAACGCGGTGGGCCTCGAGGTCTCGATCGAGAACGTGTCCGAGCGACTCGGAGCCCTGGCCCTGCAGGGCCCGCTCTCCCGCACGATCCTGAGCCAGCTGTGCGATGCGGACCTCTCCGCGCTCAAGTACTTCCGCCTGCTGAAGACCCGGGTGCGTGGCATCCCCGTCACGATTTCGCGCACCGGGTACACGGGCGACCTCGGCTTCGAGCTCTGGGTCGAAGCCGGGCGCGCGGTCGAGTTGTGGGACGCGCTGCTCGACGCGGGAACGCCGTACGGAATTACCCCCGCGGGCATCTGGGCTCTCGATCTGGCGCGCATCGAGGCGGGCCTGGTCATGCTCGATGTCGACTACCACTCGGCACATCACGCGCTGATTGCCGCCCAGGAATCCACTCCGCTCGAGCTGGGTCTGGAATGGACGGTGAGCTGGAACAAAGGTCCCTTCAACGGCCGGCGCGCTTTGCGCGCCGAGCGGGAGCGTGGCGCGGTCTGGCGTTTCGTTGGGCTCGCGGTGGACTGGGAATCACTGGAGTCGCTCTATGCCCGGGTAGGACTTCCGCCCCAGCTCCCCACCGTGGCCTGGCGCGCCAGCGTGCCGGTCTACCGGGCCGGCAGCCAGGTCGGGTACGCCTCCAGCGGGTGCTGGTCACCGCTGCTCAAGCAGTATCTCGCGCTCGCCCATCTCCGCGCCCCCCATTTCGCGCCCGGCACCGCGGTACGGCTGGAGCTCACGGTCGAGCACCAGCGCCTGCAGGCGGACGCGCGAGTCGAGCAGCTGCCGTTCTTCGACCCCGAGAGGAAAAAGGCGTAGTGCAGCAGCGCTACGACTGCATTCTCATCGGCGGTGGCCACAACGCGCTGGTTGCCGCGGCCTATCTCGCGCGGGCGGGGCGACGGGTGCTGGTGCTGGAGCGCCGGCCGATGGTCGGAGGCTCCGCGGTCACCGAGGAGATCTTTCCCGGGTTCAAATTCTCAGTGTTCTCGTATGTCGTCAGCCTGCTGCGTCCCGAGATCATCCGGGATTTGGAGTTACCGCGGCATGGCCTGCAGATCCTTCCGCTCGAAAGCACGATCGTCCCGCTCGACAATGGCGATCACCTCGGCCTCTGGAGCGACCCCGATCAGAGCCGCCGGGAGCTGGCGCGCCATTCCGCTCGGGACGCCGAAGCGGCCACGCTCTTCGGGCGATTGATGCACCACATGGCCATGGCCGTGAAGCCTATCCTCGGGATGGTGCCGCCCGATCCTGCCTCGCTCGCCCCGTCGGACCTGAAGGGCATGCTCCGGTTTGCCGGGCACTTCCGCTCGCTGGGGGCCGAGCGGTTTCACGCGCTCTACAAGCTGATGACCATGGCCGCGGCGGATTACCTCGACGAATGGTTCGAGTTCGATCCGCTCAAGGCCACCAAGTCCGCCAGCGGCATCATCGGGACGTTCCTCGGCCCGCGCTCGCCCGGCTCCGCCTACGTCCTGCTGCACCATTACATGGGGGAAATCGACGGCGCCTTCCGCGCCTGGGGATTCCAGAAGGGCGGTACCGGGGCGATCAGCGAAGCTATTGCGAGCGCGGCCCGCGCGGCGGGCGCCGAGATCCGGACCGAGGCCGCGGTCGAAAAAGTGCTGGTGCAGGGCGGCCGCGCGACCGGGGTGGCGCTCACGAGCGGAGCAGAGCTCCTCGCCCCGGTGGTCGTGAGCGGGCTCGACCCGCGGCGCACCTTTCTCGAGCTGGTCGACCCGAAGCTGCTCCCCGAGGAGGTCGTGCAAGCCATCCACCGCTTCAAGTTCCGCGGCTCCTCCGGCAAGGTGAACCTGGCGCTCTCGGAACTGCCGGACTTCAGCTGCCTGCCCGGGGTAGGGCCACATCTGCGGGGCGCCGTCTCCATCAGTCCCAGCGTGGACTATCTCGAGCGCGCCTACGACGACGCGAAGTACGGCGAGTTTTCCCGCGAGCCGTACCTGGATGTCGTGATTCCCTCGATGATCGATCCCGGCATGGCGCCGCCAGGCAAGCACGTGATGAGCTGCTTCGTGCAGTATGCCCCGTACCACTTGAACGGAGGCTGGAACGACGCCCGGCGGGAGGCGTTCGGCGACGCGGTCGTGAACACGCTTGCCCGCTACGCGCCCAATCTCAAGTCGGCGATCATCGGGCGGCAGGTGCTCACTCCGGCCGACATTGAACGGATCACGGGCCTTTCCGAGGGCAACATCTTCCAGGGCGAGCTGGCGCTGCACCAGCTGTTCTTCCTGCGGCCGCTCCCGTCCTGGGCTCGTTACCGTACGCCGATCCGCGGCTACTGGCAGTGCGGGGCGGGCACGCATCCCGGCGGCGGCATCATGGGCGCCTCGGGCCGGCTGGCCGCGCTTGAGATCCTGAAGGGACGCGGGGCGTGAGCACGGCCTACGAGGCGATCGTCATCGGCGGCGGCGTCAACGGACTCACCGCGGCCGGCTGCCTGGCCCGCGCCGGGCTGCGCACGCTGCTGCTGGAGCGGCGGGAGGGCATCGGCGGCCTCGCGCGGAGCCTGGAGTTCGCTCCGGGGTTTCGGAGCTCGCCGCTTTCGTTCGATGCCGGCTGGCTCCCGCCCTCGGTTGCCCGTGCACTCGGGCTGGAGGCGCCGGAGCTGGTGCGGCCCGACCCGACCGTCGCGGTTCCCGGCGGACCGAGCGATTGGCTGCTGCTGTCGCGGGACATCCGGCGCTCCGCCGAGGCCATCCGCCGATTCTCGGCGGCGGACGCCCGGAAGTGGCCGGCCTTCTGCGAGCAGCTGGCGAAGCACGCGGGTTTTCTGGAGGCGCTCTACGTTCTGCCGCCGCCCGACATCGACGCTTCGGGCGTGGGTGAGGTGCTGCCGCTGCTGGGGGTAGCACGCAAGCTTCGCGGCCTCGGCCGCCGCGATATGGTCGAGCTGCTTCGCGTCGTCCCGATGTCCGTTCAGGAATTGCTGGACGATTGGTTTGAGTGCGCCCCGCTCAAGGCGGCGATCGCTGCCGGGGCGGTCGTCGGGTTGCGGCAGGGGCCGCGCTCGGGCGGCACCTCCTTCGCGCTGCTGCACCAGCAGGTCGGCGCCGCGCGCGGCGCCCTCAGGGGCACGGGATACTGGAAGCCCGGACCCGAGGCGCTGATCGAGGCCATGGGTACGGCCGCGCGGAAGTGCGGGGTCGAGGTGCGCGCGGCCACCGACGTGGTCCGGGTCCTCGTGAAGGACGATCGTGCCAGCGGAGTGGTCCTCGCGAGCGGCGAGGAGATCGCCGCGCCGACCGTGCTCTCCAGCGCCGATCCGGCGCGCACCCTCCTCGGATTGGTGGATCCGGTCTGGCTGGATCCCGAATTCCTGCTCGCGGTCCGGAACATCAAGTTCCGCGGCAGCTCGGCGCTGGTCTCGTATGCACTGGACGGTCTGCCGGAGTTTGCCGGGTTAGAGGATGCGCCCACGGTGCTGACCGGCCTGCTTTCGCTGTCGACTTCGCTGGAAGAGCTGGAGCGGGCCGCGGACGCCGCCAAGTACGGACGTAGCTCGGCCCGGCCGCACGTTGAGGTCCAGCTGCAGAGCCTCCGCTGGCCGGCACTCGCGCCATCAGGTAAGCATGTCATGGTGGCGCGGGCGCAATGGGCGCCCTATGCGCTCCGGGAGGGACCCTGGGATGCCGCGCGGCGTTCGGAGCTGGGCGACCGGATCACCGCGGCGATCGCGGAACGGGCGCCGGGTTTTGCCAGGCTGATCCGGCACCAGGAGGTGCTCACCCCGGCGGATCTGGAGCAACGCTACGGCTGCACCGAAGGGGCGACCACGCAAGGCGAAATGACTCTGGATCAAATACTCTTCATGCGCCCGGTGCCCGGCGCCTCCCGCTACGCCACACCGCTCGATGGCCTGTACCTCTGCGGCGCGGGGTCGCACCCGGGCCCCGGAGTTCCCGGCGCACCGGGCTGGCTTGCCGCTAAGCGAGTCCTCGCCGACCGATCGCGCGCCTGAGTCCTTCGGACCCTCTTCCCTCGGAGATCCTGCCGATGCCTTTCGACCTGAGTCTCGTACAGCGCGGGGCCCGCCTCCGCCGCACCCCGTACTTCGAGGCCACTCAGCGCCACGGCGCCCGGGGGTACACGGTCTACAATCACACCCTCTTTCCGATCTGCTTCGCGGATCTCGAGGAGGAGTACTGGCACCTGATCAATCACGTGACGCTCTGGGACGTGTCGGTCGAGCGGCAAGTCGAGATCACGGGCCCTGACGCGTTCGCCTTCACCAACCTCCTGACCCCCCGCGACCTGGGCCGCTGCGCCGTCGGCCAGGGCAAATACGTGGTGATCACCGCCGATGACGGAGGGGTGGTTAACGACCCGGTGCTGCTCCGGCTCGGAGAAAATCACTTCTGGATCGCGCTCGCGGACAGCGACGTGCTGCTCTATGCGCGTGGCGTGGCCGTGAAGTCGGGGCTGCGCGTCAACCTCACCGAGCCCGACGTGTCACCCCTCCAAGTCCAGGGACCGAAGGCCAAGGAGGTCGTGCAATCCCTGTTCGGCGATCGGGTGCTCGGCCTGAAGTATTACTGGTTCCTCGAGACCAAGCTCGATGGGATCCCGGTGGTGGTGACGCGCACCGGCTGGTCGGGCGAAGTGGGATACGAGATCTACCTGCGCGATGGCAGCCGCGGCGATGAGCTGTGGGAGCGGATCATGACGGCCGGGCGGCCGTACGACATCCATCCCACCGGGCCCTCGGACATCCGCCGCGTCGAGGCCGGGATTCTCAATTGGGGAGCCGACATGACGCTGGAGGACAATGTTTACCAAGCCGGCCTGGAGTGGCTCATCGACGAGGGAAAGAGCAGCGACTATATCGGACGGGACGCGCTCCGGCGGATCAAGCAGCAGGGCGTCACGCGCAAACTGGTGGGGATCGAGATCGCCGGAGAACCGGTGGAGTTCAACACCACCAAGTGGGGGGTGAGCCTGGACGGCAAACCCGTCGGTCGGGTCACCTCCGCCATCTGGTCTCCCCGGCTCAAGCAGAATATCGGCTACGCCATGCTCCCTTCGGTCCACGCCACGAATGGCACGGTCCTGAGCGTGGCCGTCCCCGGGGCGGGTGAGCGGCGGGCGACGGTGGTCCCCAAACCCTTCATCGATCCCAAGAAGGAGATCCCCAAGTCGTGATACGGACCTTTCACCGGACCGCCACGCACTATCGCCATACCGAGACGCTCTCGCGGGAGTACTACACCTCGCCCGACATCCTCGCGGAGGAGCGGGAGCGTCTGTTCGCGGCGCAATGGAACTGCGTGGGGCGCACCTCGCGGCTCGCGGAGCTGGGCTCCTATTTCCTCTGCGACATCGCGGGTGAATCGCTCATCGTGCTGCGCGACAGCCACGGCGCGCTGCGCGCCTTCTACAACGTGTGCCGGCACCGTGGTACCCGGCTGTGCACCGAAGCCGCAGGGCGCTTGTCCGAAACGATCCAGTGTCCCTACCACGCCTGGACCTACAGTACCGACGGCCGCCTGATCGGGGCGCCGCACATGCAGGATGTCGAGGGCTTCGACAAGCAGGACTACCCGCTGCACGCCGCGGGGGTCGCCGAATGGGAGGGGTTTGTTTTTGTGAACCTCGCCGATGACCCCGTGCCCTTCGCGCAGGCCTGGGCTCCGATGCTCGGACGGCTGGCGCGCTACCACCTGGCGGGACTCTGGGTGGGTCACCGGGTCAGCTACGACGTCGCCGCCAACTGGAAGCTCGTCTTCGAGAACTACTCGGAATGCCTGCATTGCCCAATGATCCATCCCGAGCTGTCCCTGGTGCTGCCCTACCAGAGCGGCGCCAACGATTTGATCGAGGGGCCGTTCCTCGGCGGCTACATGGAGATCACCGAGCCCAATCAGAGCGCCACGCTGAGCGGGCGGGCCTGCGGGCGGTTGGTGAATCCGGAGCTGCCCGCCGAGGACCGCCGGCGCGCGTTCTACTACTCGCTCAAGCCCAACATGCTGCTCAGCATCCACCCCGACTACGTCAATTACTACCTGGTCACGCCGGTCACACCCGACCGCACGACGGTGGAGTCGGAGTGGCTGTTCCATCCCGACAACCAGGGTGACCCCGCGTTCAATCCGGAGGACGCCATCGGGTTCTGGGACGTGACCAATCGACAGGACTGGGCGATCATCGCGAGGAGCCAGCTCGGCATCGGCTCCCGGAAGTATCAGCCCGGGGTCTATTCCGCCCGCGAGAGCATCCCGGCGGCGTGGGACCGGGCGTATCTCGAGCTGATGGGAAGGAAGCAGTAACCGGTCACTGGTCACGGGTCACTGCCACCGGCGTCCGCCTCCTCACCAGCACCCACCCGGCGTACCCCGCCATCAGCGTCATCCCGCCCAGGAACGTCGGCAGCTTCCCGACATACAAGTGTGAGGCAATGAAGAGTGAGGAGATCAGCAGCGTGAGCACTGTCATGGGGATCCCATAGCGGGAGAACTGGCGGAAGGAGATGTGCTGTCCCGCCCGATCCGCCAAGCCGACCACCGTGACATTGGCGGACGCGCCGATCATCGTGCCGTTTCCGCCCAGACAGGCGCCCAGCGCCAGCGCCCACCAGAGGATCTCGGTGTCCCCCTGCAGATGGCCCACCAGCCGGGCGATGATCGGGATGGTGACGGCAACATAGGGGATGTTGTCGATCAGCGCCGAGAGGAACCCGCTCGCCCACAGAACGAGCATCCCGGCGAACAACAGCGTTCCCGTTCCCGACAGGCCCAGGCCGCTGCGGCCTGCCTCGATGAGCCGTTCCAAGGCACGAGCCAGCGTATCAATGAGTCCGGTTTCAACCCCTGCTCCCACCGCAATGAAGAGAAACGCGAAGAAGGCCAGGGTAGGCCACTCGATCTCCTTCTCGATCACCCGGAGAATGCCGTGCACCCGCTCTTCCTGCGATTCCCGGGTGGTGCGGAGATAGATAATGTCCTGGGCCAGCAGCAGCATCGCCGCGCCGATGGCCGCGGGCACTGCCGCCGGCAT
>CAZYPO010000014.1:28936-53640 GCA_964649225.1 uncultured Gemmatimonas sp.
GAGCCGATCATGATGTTGGGCGGATCACCGATCAGGGTCGCGGTGCCGCCGATGTTGGAGGCGATCACCATCGGCAGGGCGAGCGCTGCGAGCGGTATCCCCGTGGCACCCGCCATCGCCGCCATCATCGGGTAGACGAAGATGACCGTGGTGACGTTGTCCATGAGCGCGGAGAGAACCCCGGTGAACCAGACGACCAACGCGAGGAGCGTGACGGGCCGGCCGCCGGATCGTTCCATCAGCCATCCGACCGCATAGCCGAACACGCCCGTGGTCTTGAGCACTCCCACCACCGCCATCATGGAGGCGAGCAGCAGGATCACGTTAAGATCGATTGCCCGGTGGGCTCGCTCGAACGAGATCAGCCGGTAGGGCGAGAGGTAGGTGATCAGCCAGAGGATGGCGACCGCCGAGAAAATGATCAGGACACGATGCGCCTTCTCGAGGGCGAGCATGGCAAAGACTCCCACGATCACCGTGGCCACGATCAATTGGGAGATGGGATCTTGCGTGGCCGTGAGCTCGTGGGGCATGCGGGCAAAGTCGCCCCCCATCCGGAGCATGGCAAGGCGGTCCGCTTGCCCGCTCGGCTCCCCCCCGCCAAGTTCACCCCTCACTCCGACAGGTCTTGAGCTCGATGCGACCGCTCCGTTGCGCGATTCTCCTTGCCCTCGCCGCCGCTCCGCTGGCGGCGCAGACGCCGTTACGGCCGTTCGGCACCCTCAAAGAGCAGGCAGAGCTGCAGCAGCGCTGGCTGGAGCGGCGCATGGAAGGCGTCCTGCCGGCGCTGATGCGAAAGCACCACATCGACATGTGGGTGGTGCCGATGCGCGAGTACAACGAGGATCCGGTGTTTTCCTCGCTCGTCTCGCCCACCACCTTTGCCGCTCGGCGGCGCACCATCTACGTCTTCTTCGACCGGGGCCCGGAAAAACCGGTCGAGCGGATCGCGCTGGGCGGCTCTTCCCAGGGCGGCGTCTATGAAGCGGTGCGCAGCACCAAGCCGATCGCGGGGCCGGCCGGCGTGGGGGGCCGCCAGGCGGAGCTTTGGGGCGACGAGCAATGGCAGGTACTCAAGCAGGTCATCGCGGAGCGCAAGCCAGGCGTCATCGGCATCGACAAGTCGCGCACCTTCGCGTTTGCCGACGGACTCTCTTCGGGCGAGCTCGAAGGAATGAGCGAAGCCCTCGGGCCCGAATGGACCGGGAAATTCCGACCCGCCGAGGGCCTTGCCGTCGACTTCATTGCCACCCGCCTGCCGGAGGAGGAGGCCTTCTACGGCAAGCTCACCCAGCTGGTCTGGGACCTGATCGACGAGATGTTCTCCAGCCGTACCATCGTCCCCGGCACCACCCGCACCAGCGACCTGGTCTGGTGGTGGCGGCAACGGGTGAACGACCTTGGCCTCGGCACCTGGTTCCAGCCGTCGATCGAAGTCCAACGCCGCGCCGCCACGCCGGAGCAGCTCGGCGAGGACCCCGTCATTCAGCGTGGCGATGTGCTGCACTGCGACGTCGGTATCACCGCGCTCCGTCTCAACACCGACACCCAGCACGACGCCTACGTCCTGCTGCCGGGTGAGAGCGATGCGCCGGCCGGGCTCCGCAGGGCGCTCGCCAACGCCAACCGGCTGCAGGACATTCTCTTCGAGGAGATCCGCCCGGGGCGGGGCGGCAACGCGGTGCTCGCAGCTTCACTTTCCAAGATGCGTGCCGAAGGGATCGACGGTACCGTCTATACGCATCCCATCGGGATGCACGGCCACGGCGCCGGACCGTTGATCGGGCTTTGGGATTACCAGGACGGCGTTCCCGGCCGGGGCGATCATCCGGTCATTCCGAGCATGTGGTTTTCCAGCGAGCTGCAGGCCACCACGCCAGTGCCCGAGTGGGGTGGGCAGCCGGTTCGCATGGCGGTAGAGGAGGATTTCTTTCTCGGGCTGGACGGCAAACCGCGCTGGGCCCTGCGGCGGCAGGACAAGCTGCATCTGGTCCGCTGAGGCCCCCCGCTTTATCCTACGGCCATGAGTCAAGAACCCGAATACCTCCAGCGGCTGCGCCGGGCCCAGCAGGAGCGGCTGGAGAAGTCCGGCAAGGCAGCTCCTGCGGCGCACCCGGAAGCGGCAGGGCCGGCCTATAGCGCCCAGGAACATGAAACGCTTCGCTGGGCTCGGGAGCTGGCGGCAGGCACCGAGCTTCGTTCCATCCGAGGGCTTGCCGGAGCCCGTTTCGCCGTCCTGGTCCGGCTGCAGAGCGCGAGCGGAATGCGGTTCCTATCGGTCGAAGGATTGCCGAGCCGGGAGGCGCTCAAGGAGCGGGTCAAGCCGGGGGCGACCGTCGGGGAAGAGGTGCTGGGCGCCTACGAGGTGAGGGGGGGACGGCCGGTCACGATCGCAATCGAGGAGGGCCAGGTCGCCCTCAAGATGGGAGCCCCACGTCCCGGGGCCAATCCGGTCAGTCCGGAGAAGATGCTTCGCAAGGCGGCGACGGAGGCGGAACTTCGCGCCAAGACTCGCGCCAACAAAGGCCGCGACCGCTGATCCTTCAAGGAATCCGCGCGCGCAGCTCCAGGTCGTAGACCACCACGGAGTTCGCCGGCACGTTATCCCTGCCCTCGGCGCCGTACGCCAGCCCCGGCGTGAGGACGAGCTTGCGACGGCCGCCCGGTTTCATGCCCGGGAGTGCCGCATCAATCCCCGCTATCACATCGCCTGCGCCGATCTGCAGGACCGCCACGGTGCTGTCGATCCTGGTTCCGTTCGGGAGCCAACCTTGCACGCCGATTTCGACCGAATCCCCGGCGACCACCTCCGTCCCGGTTCCCGGGGTGATGTCGGCATAGAGGACCCCGATGGGCAGCTTGGCCATCTCGCTCAGGTCGACCTGCAGGTTCGCGGCATACTCCAGCATTTCGGGGATTGTATCGGGCGGCGGCGGCGGATCGAAGGTTGAGCGGAGCGACTCCGCCGCGCGCCGGGTATCGGACCCGCACCCCACCACACCCGAAGCGAGCGAGACCCACAAGAGCCAGCGCAGCATGGCCCGAATCGTATTCGGAGGGGCGTGGCGTTGAAAGAGGATGTAGCCAGGGAACCCGCCGCTCTTGTTCCAGGAGGGCGGCGGGTGCAAGTTTCCAAGAGGGCGGGGTGTCCTGGGTCCAACCGAAAGACAACTTGATAGCTGTCCCAATAACCTTCCCAAACCGGGACTATACCGGTTTCGCGGAGGAAGTGAAGGCGAAGGTCGCCGAGTATTTCGATACCCGGAGCCTGACCCGGAACGCCACGCCCGCCATGGTGGCCAAGACCATACTCCTCCTGGCGCTGACGTTCGTGCCGTACGGCTTGGCCCTGAGCAACCGATTCGCGCCCCTCGCGATGCTGGGCTTCGCGGTGGTGATGGGTGTCGGGCTGGCCGGTATCGGTTTCGCGATTTCGCACGACGCGCTGCACGGCGCCTACTCGGCGAATCCCCGAATCAACGCTCTACTCGGCCGGACCTTCGATCTGCTCGGCGCCAACGGCTACATGTGGAAGATCACCCACAACGTGATCCATCACACCTACACCAACATCGATGGGGTGGACGAGGATCTCACCGTCTCACCGCTGCTCCGGCTGAGTCCTGGGGCGCCGCTCCTGCGGGTCCACCGCTTCCAGCATCTCTACGGCCTTGCGGCGTACACGATGTCCACCATCTTCTGGGTGTTCGTCAAGGACTTCAAGTATTTCTTCAAGCAGGATCTCGGGCCCTACAAGGACAAGAAGCATCCCCGCGCCGAGTGGGTGAATCTCTTTGCTTCCAAGCTGGTGTATTACGGTTGGGCCATCGTCATCCCGCTGCTGGTGCTGAACCTTCCCTGGTGGCAGTTCGCCATCGGATTTCTGGTCATGCACATGACCGCCGGGTTCATTCTCGGCGTGGTCTTTCAGCTTGCCCACGTGGTCGAGGGGCCGGGCTATCCGGTGCCGGACGCGGAGGGAAGGATGGAAGATGCCTGGCTGGTGCACGAGATGGAGACCACGGCCAACTTTGCCCGGTCGAATCGCCTGGTGTGCTGGTACGTCGGCGGGCTCAACTTCCAGATCGAGCACCACCTCTTTCCGAAAACGTGCAGCATCCACTATCCGGCGATCAGCCCCATCGTCAAGGCAACCGCGACGAAATACGGGGTGCCCTACTACGACCAGCCGACCCTGCGGTCGGCGGTGCGGTCGCATCTCAACATGCTGCGGAAGCTCGGGCCGGATGCGTGGGCGGCACGGCGCCTCGGTGAGCGGGCGGCGGTGACCGCGTAGCCGCTACGCCACCCCCTTTCGGATCGCCTCCAGCACCTTCTCCGCGAACAAATCGATCTCGTCCGGCGTGGTATACACGTTCGGCGTGATCCGGATCCCCGAGAACTCCGGGTGCGTGATCGGCGTATTGACGATACGGTAGTTGTCGAGCAGCCAGCTACCCAGCTTCGGCATGTCCATCCCCACCACACTGAACAAGCAGATCGCTCCGGAATAGGGAGAATCGAGCGGCGTCAGCACGCGGACCCGGTCGTTTTCGGCCAGCAGCCGCTTGGCCCAGCGATCCCTGAGCCAGCGCAGCCGGGCGATCTTGCGATCGGCGCCGATGCCGCGGTGGAACGCCAGCGCGGCCGAGATCGCATTGTGATTGGCGGCGGGGTGGGTGCCGATCTCCTCATACTTCCGCACGTTCTCGTCCATCTCGGGCGGCGCCGCCATCATGGGCCAGAGCTTCTTCTGCTTGTCCTTCCGCACATAAAGGAACCCCGCGCCAATCGGCACCAGGAGCCACTTGTGGAGGCTGGTGCCGAAGTAGTCGCAGCCCAGCTCGTCGCGCTTGAAGGGGAATTGCGCGTACGAGTGGGCCCCGTCGACGAACACCTCGATGCCGAGCGGGCGGGCGAGCGCCACGAGCTCCTTTACCGGCATGATCTGGCCGGTCAGGTTGGTAATGTGGGTGACCTCGATGACCTTGGTGCGCGGCGTGATCGCGGCGCGGAACTGTTCCACGAGGTACTGCTGCGATGGCGGCGGCACCTTGAAGGAGATCTCCTTCAGCACGATCCCGTCACGGCGGGCCCGCTGGCGCCACGTCGTGAGCATCCGCCCATAATTCTGATTGGTGACCACTACTTCGTCGCCCGCCTTGAGATCGAGTCCGAGAATCATGATCTCGTTGGCCTCGGAGGCATTCCGGGTGATTGCCATCTCCTCGGGGTCGCAACCGAAATCGCGGGCCAGGTCGCGCCGCACACTCTCGATGCGCGGCTCCAGCACCCGCCACATGTGGTCGACCGGGAGCTCGTTGCTGAACTTGAGATCCCGGATCATCTGCTCCAGCACGTGGGTGGGCGCGGGGGAGCAGCCGCCGTTGTTAAGGTTCACCATGGTGCGATCGACGTCGAAGGCACGCTGGATCTCGGTCCAGTAGGCCTCATCATCCGCCAGTTTTTCCGGTGGTCGTCCACCCGCGATTTCGGACGCCCGAGCCAGTCTTGCAATGGCATGCTCCCGGAAGACCGGTAAGGTTGCCGAAGTGCCGGCGAGGGCGGCGAGGAACGAGCGGCGGGTGGCCATGGCGGCCTCCTCGGGGACTGGGTTGGCGGGACCGCTAATAGTTCGACTTGAAGCCCTTCCGGCGCAAGCCCCGGCGTTGACCTTGATGCTTGCACGCACTGCGCCGACCACCGCCGCGTCGAGCCCGTGGAGCGGCGTTGATTCGTCTCGCGAGTATTGGGCTAGATTCTCCGCGATCCGCCACAATCCCCCAGCAGGCACGCGATCTGCTATTTGCTGGCTCGCGGTCGCTCTTCAAGCGGGACTACAGCGGCATTTGTGCGGTCTAACATCCTTGCGATCAAGCCATTAGGACCTTGTTGCCATACCCTGCATTCTCTTGGGTTGCCGTTCGACGGTCTGCATTACGCCGGGCCCGCAGCGGCCTCGCTCTGGTCATCGGACTGGGCACCGCGTGCACCCCGGCCGCTGACTTGACGGGAAGCCTGGGACCCTCGGGTCCGGGCAGCCTGGTGCTCTTGGTGCAAGGTCTCCCGGCAGGCTCGGCCGCGGCCATCGGGATTTCCAGCGCACAGGGATATCAGCACAGCTCCACGGGCCAGGAAACCCTTGCCGCTCTCCCAGCCGGGAGCTACTCCGTGGTGGCGCTCGAAGTGCTGATCGGGGGCGATCGGTACGTTCCCGCGCCGGCCACCCAGAACGTCACGGTCCCGCCGGCCTCGGCGGTGACGGTGGAAGTGATGTATGTCCTGGTGACCGCCCGCCTGCAGGTCAGCCTCGGCGGCCTTCCGGCCGGCAGCAGCATCACGCTGTCCCTGAGCGGACCGGGTGGATACCAGCACAGCCTCACCGGGACAGCTCTCCTGACCGGCCTCACTCCCGGTGTCTACGGCCTCCACGCTCCGAGTCTCACTGTCAGCGGGGATCAATACCAGACCCAGCCCGAGAGCCGCGACGTCACGCTGCCAACGGCCGATACCATCCCCGTTCAAGTCAGCGTCGACTACGTGCTGGCGACGGGTCGACTGGCGATTGAGGTTTCCGGAGTTCCCTCCGGTGCCGCGGCGGCAATCCAGGTTACCGGACCCGGATTCGATCGCCTGGTGACCCAGACCGATACCCTCATTGGGCTGGTGCCCGGCACCTATTCGGTCGCGGCGGCCAACCTCGCTAGCGGCGGGTACACCTACGCCGCACAGCCCGCCACCCTCTCTGTGGGAGTCACGGCGAACCCAACGCCATTCAAGGCCCTCGTGGCGTACGCAGTGGCAACCGGCGGCCTTCAGGTTACCGCATCGGGTGTTCCGCCGGGAACGGACGCCAATATCGGCGTCGCAGGACCTGGAGGTTTTGCCCAGACCCTGAGCGGCTCACAACTCCTCACGGACCTGGCCCCCGGCAGTTATACAGTCACCGCCGGCAATGTCTTGGCCGGCGGGCAGCTCTACGTCCCGACGCCCGCCGTCCAAACGCTGAGCATCTCCGCCAGCCTGGTTCCCCAGCTCGCCAGCGTGAGCTACGCTCTGGCACCCGTGACGCTGACGGTCAGCGTGAGCGGTCTGCCGAATGGGGTTCCCGCCAATGTCTCGATTGCGGGACCGGGCGGATACGCAATGGTCCTCTCCGGCTCACAAACCATGGCTGGTCTGCCGGCTGGGGGGTACAACATCACGAGCGGAAACGTCAGCAGTGCCGGCATCACGTACGCTCCGCAGCCCACGCAGCAGTCGGTTACGCTGAGCGGGGGGGCGACCCAGGCGGTGAGCGTAGCCTACTCGGCCATCACCGGCGTGCTCAGCATCACGGTCTCGGGGTTGCCGGGCGGGACGATCGCCAACGTCAAGCTGAGCGGGCCGGGCGGTTTTTCCCAGAGCCTGAGCGGATCGCAAACCCTGAATGGACTGGTCCCCGGCAGCTACACGATCGGCGCCGGCGTGGTGAGCAGCGGAGGCACTGCCTACACCCCGGTTCCTCTCAGCCAGAATCTCTCCGTCAGTGCGGGAGCCACCAGCTCCGCGTCGGTGAGTTATTCAGCGAGCGGCGGCGGCAGCTCACTCGATCTTACCGTCAATGGCGCGTACCTCACCCAGGCCACTCAGCGATATGACGGCACGGTGCCGCTCGTCGCCGGCCGCGACGCGATTCTGCGGGTGTTTGCGGTGGCCAACCAGGCGAATTCGGCCCAGCCCCAGGTGCGGGTACGGCTGTACCAGGGCGCCACGCTGGTGCAGACCGCTACCGTCGCGGCGCCGGCCGCGAGCGTGCCGACCGCGCCGGACGAAAGCACCCTGACCAAGTCGTGGAACCTGCTGGTTCCCGGCGCTCTGGTGCAGCCCGGCCTCAAGCTGCTGGCCGACGTGGATCCGGCCAATGGCGTCGTCGAAGGCGATGAGAGCAACAATCAATTCCCCGTCTCGGGCTCGGCGTCGAGCGTGGATGTGCGCGCGCTGCCCACTTTTGCCCTGCGATTCGTCCCGGTCCTTCAGCAGGTCAATGGATTGCAGGGCAACGTGAGCAGCGGAAACCAGGACGTGTTTCTGGCCGATCTCAGGAAGCTGCTCCCGGTCGGCGCCAGCGATATCGACGTGCGCGCCCCCTACACGACGACCGCCCCGGCGCTGCAGAGCGGGAATGGCAACCTGGCCTGGAACACGATCCTGAACGAGTTGCAGGCGCTGCGCATCACCGATGCGAGCAGCCGCTATTACTACGGGGTCGTGAAGGTGGCCTATGGCAGTGGGGTGGCCGGGTTAGGCTTTGTCGGCGGATCCGCCCACGCCGCCATGGGGTGGGACTACCTGCCCAGTGCCACCAATGTCATGGCCCACGAAGTCGGGCATAACTTGGGCCGCCAGCACGCTCCCTGCGGCGGCCCCTCCGGGACCGACCCGTCCTATCCCTACGGAGGGGGACAAATCGGGGTGTGGGGGATGGACGTCGCGAGCCTGACGCTCAAGTCGCCCACCCTCGCCGACCTGATGAGCTACTGCGGTCCCAACTGGGTGAGCGACTATAACTGGACCGGCATGCTGGCCTATCGGCAGGGAGGCCCGAACAACGCGCCGGACCTCGGGGCCGGCGCGGCCGGCCTGCTCATCTGGGGCAGGATCACTTCCGCCGGGGTGGTGCTGGAGCCCGCCTTCACGGTTCCGGCGGCTCGCGAGCTACCGCGGGCAGGAGCGAACCGACTCGAGCTCCTCGCGGCCGATGGCTCGCTGCTGCGAAGCGTAGCGTTCGAAGCCTCCGAGATCGCCGACCTGCCCGGCGGCACCGGGCGCGGTTTTGCCTTCGTTCTGCCGCTCGATGCGCCACTCCAGGCCTCCCTCGCCGGCTTCCGCGTGGTGGCCGGGTCCCGCTCGGTAACGCGCCTGGTCGCGGCCGGCGCTCCCGCCGACCCCGGTCTGGTCTTCTCTCGCGTCAATTCCCAACAGGTCGAGGTTCGCTGGGATGCCGCGCGTTTCCCCATGGTGATGGTGCGGGACGCGGTCAGCGGCCAGGTCCTCTCCTTTGCCCGCGGCGGGACCGCGCGGCTCTGGGCGCCAGGCCGGGACTTCGAGCTGCAATTCTCCGATGGGGTGCGCGGCACGGCCCGCCCGGCCCGACTGCTGCGCTAACCGCGGCTGCCGAATCGCCCGGCGCCCCTTAGATTCGAGCTGTGTTTTCCCAGTCCAACCCAGCGTTTTCCCACCCCGCCGTTCTCGTTACGGGCGCCTCCACCGGAATCGGCCACGCCTGCGCCACGCGGCTCGTGCGCGAGGGCTGCAGCGTCTTTGCCGGGGTGCGGCGCGCCGAGGACGGTGAACGATTATCCGCCGCGGCGCCCGAACGCCTGCGGTGGCTCATTCTCGACGTGACCGATGCCGGGCAGATCGCCGCCGCGGTGGCCGCGGTGACGCAGGTCGTGGGCGAGCGGGGGATAGCCGGTCTGGTCAACAATGCCGGCATCGCGCTGGGCGGGCCGCTTGAGTTCGTGACGCCAGAGGTGCTGCGGCGCCAGTTTGAAGTGAACGTCATCGGGCTCCACGCCGTCACTGCGGCGTTTCTCCCCCTGATCCGCCGCGCCCACGGCCGGATCGTCCACGTGGGCTCGATCTCCGGCCGGATCTCGTCGCCCTTCATCGGGCCCTACACCGCTTCGAAGCACGCGGTGGAGGGGCTGACCGATACGCTCCGTCTCGAGCTGGCACCGGAGGGCATCCACGTGGCCGTGATCGAGCCGGGGCAGGTCCGTACGCCCATTTGGGACAAGGCGGTCGCGACCTCCGGAAAGATTGCCAGCCGACTGCCCCCGGAAGGACTGGCCCGCTATGGCAGCCGGCTGCGCGTGTTTCAATGGATGATGGAGCGCGCGCCGCGCGTTGCGGTGCCGCCCGAGCGCGTGGCCGACGCCGTGGTGCACGCCCTGCTCGCCGCGGAGCCAAGGACCCGTTATGTCGTGGGACGGGATGCCCGCGTCAGGCTCTGGCTCAGCCGCCTGCTGCCCGATCGCTTGATGGACGCCATCGTCCTGGGCGCGCTGGGCCGTATCGAGCGGAGGGTCACCTGAAGCCCATCCGTGGGATCGCGTGGCTCGGCGCACTGCTGCTGTCCGCCTGCATCCAGCAGAACGCGCTCACCCCATCGGCGCCGGCCGGGAGCGACATCGCGCTGGTCCCCGCCACCCTGTTCCTCGAGCCGGGCGGGGCCGTGGCGGTCGTGGCAACCTCCGCGCTCGACGGGGGCGGACCGTTGAGCTGGGCGAGCAGCGCCCCTGCGGTTGCGACGGTCTCGGACCAGGGCACCATCACGGCGCTCACCCCGGGCAGCGCCGAAGTGCGGGGAAGTAACCCGCGTGGCACCGGCCGAACCCAGGTCACCGTCCTTTCCCCTGCGCCCGCGGTCCGCTCCTGGCGCGTGGCCCACCAGGGCTTGACCGACGCCACCTTGCTCGGGGTCTGGAGCGTCAACGCCCAGACGAGCTTCACGGTAGGACAGTTCGGCAACATCCTTCGCTCCGACGACGGCGGCGCTACCTGGGTGCGGATGATGACTCCCGACTCCACGGACCTGGTGGGGGTCTGGGGCCTTTCGCCGAACGACGTCTATGCGGTCGGCGTCGCAGGAACCATCCTCCATTCCGACGGGACGAGCTGGTCGCGCATGCCCAGCCCGACCGTCAACACCCTGCTCGAGGTCTGGGGACTCGCCCCTGACGACATCTACGCTGTCGGCGCGGGGGTGGCGTTGCACTACGACGGCAGCAGCTGGCATCCGCTGTCCGGGACCGAAAGCGCCGAGCTATGGGCAGTCTGGGGCACGGACCGATCCCACCTCTTCGCGGCTGGCCAGAACGGCGTCTTGTACCGGCTCGAGGGGACCCATTGGACCCGGCTTGCCAGCCCGACCCAGCTGTTGTTGCTCGGGTTATGGGGCACGGCTGGTGATGACATCTACGCCGTGGGCATCCAGGGAACGATCCTGCATTGGGACGGAGTGCGCTGGAGCCCGGTGGCGGTGCCCACCCACGCGGATCTCTTCGCCGTCTGGGGCAGGAGCGGAACCGAGATCCTCGCGGTCGGCAATCGTGGCACCATGCTCCTCTTCAACGGGTCAGCGTGGACCCTCGTTCCCCAGTCCGCCACCGGCGAGAATCTGCGGGCGGTGCACGCCGCTCCCCAGAGCGGGTTCGTGACGGTGGGGTGGAACGGGACCGCGTTGCAGCGCCGGACGACCGGAACCTGGCTTCTGGGTGCCACGGGTCCTCTGCTGTTCGCCATGGCGAACGGGCCGGGCAACACCCGTTACGCGGTGGGCAGTAACGGTGCGGTGCTGCGCGGCACCGGCGCTACCTGGGTCTTCCTCGAGGTGCCGCGAACGCGAACCCTCTATGGCGCGGCGGGAGACAACGGCGATCTGCTCGTGGTAGGCGACAGCGGGACCATTCTCCGCTACAACGGCGCCGGCTGGAGCGACGAGTCCTTCGGAGCCAGTCGCCTCCTGCGCTCGATCTGGATGGATGGGGCGGGACACGGATTCATCGTGGGAGAGCAAGGCGTCGTGCTGCGGCGCGAGGGGGCACGATGGGTGGAGACGCCCACATCGAGCACTCGCTTCCTGCGTCACGTCTTCGGGCTGAGTGCCTCCGACGTCTACGCCGTGGGCGACTCAGGTACCGCATTGCACTGGAACGGCGCGGCCTGGAGGGCGATGCCGACCCCGACGGACTCCCTGTTGCGCGGGGTCTGGGGCAGCGGCCCCCAAGACGTCTTCGCGGTGGGCGCCGGCGGAGTCATTCTACGCTACGATGGGGGGCGCTGGTACACGATGCCAAGTCCCACCCGGGTCGATCTCCGAGCCGTCTGGGGCACCGGTCCGACCGATGTCTATGCTGTCGGCGAAGAGGGCGTCGTGCTTCGGTTCGACGGGGCGCGCTGGACCAAGATGACCTCGCCCACGAACAAGCTGCTGCTGGCGTTCGAGCGCCGCATCGGGGGAACCCCCGGAGTGGTCGGGGCGCAAGGGCTGGTACTGGAGGGAGAGCGGCAGTAACCAGTGACCAGTGGAGGCTACCGGTCAGCGGTCCCCGGTCACTTCTGACCGAAGCGCAGCACCACCGCGGTGCCTTGCTCTTTCCCCGTCACCGTGACTACCACCAGGCGATCGTAGTCCAGGTCGGTGAGTTCCGGAATCACCACTCCCGTAAGCTGCGCGACGATCACATGAATCAGATTACTATGAGTCGCCACGACGGCCTGGCTGCCCGGAGGCAGGGCGCGGATCCCCTCGACTAAGCCGACCAGGTCTCGCGCCAGCAACCGGATGGGGGTGAGCCTCTTCGCGGCCGCCAGCGGAGCGAGTGTTTCCTGGGTCCGCTTGAATTCTGTGACGAAGAGCGCGGTGATCCTGGCATCGCCGAGCACCCTCGCCAGCTCGGCGGCACGGTGTTGTCCCGCCTCGGTGAGGGAAGGATCGGGGACTTCGGGTCCCTTCTCGGCGTGGCGGACGATGAAGACCGTGAGCGGCGCCGCTTGGGCCGAAGCCGAGCGGAAACCGATCGCGGTGGCCAGCAGGAGCGCGATGGCAGAGCGACGCAGCATGGGGCAGAGTCCTTGTTGGCGGCCAATGGTAGTCTGAAGTATAGCGAAGCCGGGTCGGTGCAATGGCGGCAAGAGCGGGACGTCTCCGGCTCTGACGGAGGAACCAGGAATGACTCGACGCACACTGAGCCGCTGCCTTATTGCCGGGATGCTCGCCGGATGCGCCACGAACCCCGCCACCGGGAACCGCGAGATCTCTTTGGTCAGCGAATCCCAGGAAATCTCGATCGGGGAGCAGACGGTCGCGGCTGCCCGGGCCTCGATCGGGATCTATCCCGATTCCGCGGTGCAACGCTACGTCCACGCGCTCGGCGCGAGGCTGGCGGCAACCACCGAACGCGCGTCGCTCCCCTGGAACTTCGAGGTCGTGGATGATCCCGAGGTGAACGCCTTCGCCGCGCCGGGAGGCAAGATCTTCGTCACCCGCGGCATTCTCCCCTATCTCGGCTCGGAGGCGGAGCTGGCTGGGGTGTTGGGCCACGAGTCCGGACACGTCACCGCGCGGCACACGGCGCGGCAAATCACCCGCCAGCAGCTTTTCGGGATCGGGCTGATCGCCGGTGCAATCCTCTCCTCCCAGGTTGCCCGGAGCGCCGGGGCCATCCAGCAGGGGCTCGGGATCCTCTTCCTGAGCTACAGCCGGAGCGACGAGTCCCAGGCCGACGAGCTGGGCTTTCGCTATCTCCGGCGCCTGAATTACGACCCGCACGAGATGTCCAAGACCTTCGCCACCCTGGAGCGGGTGGGCACCCTCTCCGGCGGCGGCAGGTTGCCGACCTGGGCCTCGACCCACCCGGATCCGGGCGACCGGTTCAAGCAGGCCGAGCAGCGCGCCGCGGCGGTTCCGGCCGACAGCCTGCAGCGGTCCATTGTCAATCGGGATGCCTATCTCCGAGTGATCGATGGAATCGTGTTCGGGGTGAATCCCCGGCAGGGGTACTTCGAGGGAACTCGGTTCTTCCATCCCGACCTGCGATTCCGGATCGATTTTCCCTCGGGATGGACGACCCAGAACCGGGCCGATGCGGTCCTGGCCGGAAGCCCCTCCAACGATGCGCTGGTGCAGCTCTCTCTGGGCGGAACCGAATCACCGGACGCGCTGCTACAGAAATTCACCCAGCAGCAGGGCGTCCAGACCAGCAATTCGCAGCGCACCAGCGTCAACGGGCTGTCCGCCGCGACCGCGGAGTTTCAGGCGCAGGACGATCAGGGCAACGCGCTGGCCGGCAGAGTGATGTACATCAGCTACGGCGGGACGACCTATCAGCTGCTGGGCTACAGCACCGCCGCGGGTTACGGCGGTTATTCCGGCGTGATCCGGCGGACCATGCAGAGTTTTGGCCCGCTGACCGATCAGGCGTCGCTCGACAAGCAGCCGGTGCACTTGTCGCTCGTCCGGCTGTCACGGGCCATGACGGTCGAGGAGTTCTACCGGCAGTATCCCTCGGCGGTCCGACTCGAGGTGATCACGGTGCTGAACGGGGTATCCGCCGGTGCAACGCTCCCGGCCGGCACGATGGCCAAGCGGGTGCAGTGAGACCGGCGCTCACATCCGGGTCGTTCTGCGCTTCAGAAAGTCCATCAGGATGAATTGTCCCAGCGTCATCGTGTTGGTGAAATAGGCTTTGCCGCGACAAATCTCCGCCACCCGCTTCACGAACTCGACCAGCGCCCGGTCGCGCGCCAGCATGAAGGTATTGATCATGATGCCGCTGCGGCGGCAGAGGCCGACCTCGTGATAGGTCGCCTTGAGGATGCGGGGATCCAGCCCGGCTGAGTTGATGTAGATCTGGCCGTTGGGCAGGGTCAGGGCGGAGGGCTTGCCGTCCGTGATCATGATCACCTGCTTCATGTCCTTCTTCTGGGCGGAGAGAATCCGCCGCGCCAGCTTGAGTCCCTCCGCCGTATTAGTGTGATAGGGCCCCACCTGCGCGCCGGCGAGGGCGGCCAGCGGGATCTCCTCCGCGGAATCGTGAAACAGCACGACCCGCAGGCTGTCCCCCGGGTACTGAGTGCGGATCAGGTGGGTGAGCGCCAGCGCGACCTTCTTGGCCGGCGTGAAGCGATCCTCTCCGTAGAGGATCATGGAGTGGGAGCAGTCCAGCATGAGCACGGTGGCGGCGGACGAGCGGTACTCCGCCTGGTGCACCTGCAGGTCCTGGTACTCGAGATTGAGCGGAATGCCGATGCCCTCCCGTGCGATGGCGTGGCCGAGGGTCGCGGGGACATCGAGGTTCAGGACGTCACCGAACTCGTAGGGCTTGCTTGCCGCGTCCGCCTCGACGCCCGTGGCAAGGTGCGGGGTCTCATGCGCACCGAGGCTCGACTTGCCGATACTGCCCAGCAGGTTCTTGAGGGTCTTGTAGCCGAGAAAATCCATGCCTTTCTCGGTCAGGTTGAACTGTACCTGTTGCGCCGCCGAAGCCGCCTGGCCTCCCGGCCCCAGCACCGGGGAATACCCCTCCGGCACCTGGGGCGTTTCTTTGACGTTCAGGTATCCCTCGTCCGCCAGCCGCTGGATGATCTGGTCGAGCAGTTGGCCCAGCTGCTGTTCGAGCTCGCGGTCGCGCTCGGGATTGCCGCTCGACTCGCCACGCAGGAACTTGAGCATTTCGGGCGTGAGTTGCCCCGACTCCATGAGCGCGCGCAGGATCGCCTCGCGCAGCTTATCCAGCGAGCGCTCGTTGCCTTCGCCGGGCTCCGCCCACCAGGGCCAGTCGCCGGGACCGCCCGCAAAGCCTGATTGCAGCAGGAAGTCGCCCAGCTGGTCGAGCAACGCCTGGAGATTGACGGCGTCGGCGAGGCCGGGGACGGACTTCGAATAGGTGGTGTAACGCATGCCAGGGGTCAGGATTCAGGATTCAGGTGTCAGGGAATGATAGCGCCAGCCCCCTGAACCCTGAATCCTGCATCCTGATCCCTAATAGATTGCCCGCATGACCGCACCCACCGCGGCCTTCGGCGCGCTCCGGCACCGGAACTTCCGCCTCTTCATCCTCGGGCAATTCGTCTCGCTCTGCGGGAGCTGGATGCAGACCGTGGCGCTCGGGTGGCTTACGCTCGAGTTGTCCAATTCGGCCCTGCAGGTCGGTCTGGTCACCACCTTCGGCGCGCTTCCCGTGCTGTTGTTCACCCTGTATGGCGGCGTCATCGCGGACCGGGTCAACCGCCGCCGCGCGCTGCTCGTGCTGCAATCCCTGCTGCTCTGTGAGGCGCTGGCGCTCGGCATCCTGACCGCCCTGCATGTGATCACCGTGCCGATGCTGTATGCCCTCGCGTTCGTGGGCGGACTGGTGAGCGCCTTCGAGATTCCGATCCGCCAATCCTGGCAGGTCGAGCTGGTCGGCAAGAACGACCTGATGAACGCCATCGCCCTCAACTCCTCGGCGTTCAATCTCTCCCGCGTCGTGGGGCCCGCCATCGCGGGGACCCTGATCGCCACGGCAGGCTCGGCGGTCTGTTTCCTGCTCAACGCCGCGAGCTTCCTGGCCGTGCTGATCGGGCTCTGCATGATCCGGCCGGTTCCCTCCCTGGCCCTGCAGGTTCCGGCGCGCCGGGCGGCGCTGCGCGAGGGCATCGCCCACGTGTTCGGACGCCCGTGGCCCCGCGCGCTGGTAAGCCTGACCGCGGTGTTCAGCGTCTTCGGCGCGTCGTTCATCGCGATTCTCCCCGTCTACTCGCGGGACGTGCTGCACGCGGGCCCGGGGGGCTACGGGGCGATCATGTCCGCCTTCGGAGTCGGCGCGGCGGCGGGCGCGCTCTCGATCGCCGCGGTGGGACACCGCTTCCGGCGCGAGGGCACCGCGCTCGGCGCCGGCATCACGCTCGGCACCGGGCTGCTTTTGCTCGGGTTGACGCACCACCTCGCCCTGGCGCTGGCCCTGGCGGTGGTGTGCGGCCTCAGCATGGCGCTCAGCGCCATCATGACCAACACGCTGCTGCAAAGCGACGCCCCCGATCACCTGCGAGGCCAGGTCATGGGATTCTATTCGTTCATCGTGGTCGGCTTGGCGCCGTTCGGGTCGCTGCAGGCCGGCTGGATTTCGGAACACGCGGGCACCACGACCGCTATCCTCGTCGGGGGAGGGGTCTGTCTGTTCGCCGCAGGCTACACCGCGTGGAAGATGCTCAGGAGGGTGCCATGATCATCACCATTTCCCGCCAGTTCGGCGCCGGCGGGTCCGAGGTCGCGCGGCGCGTGGCGGAAGGTCTGGGCTGGCGCGTCGTCGACAACGAGCTGATCGATCGCGTTGCCCGGCGGACGGGCCTGCCTCCGGAAGAGGTGGCCCAGCGCGAAGAGCGCGCTCCCAGCTTCATCGAGCGGCTGGGGCGCGCGCTGGCCCGATCCGCCCCGGAGCTCTTCCCGGCACCGCCGGAAAAGGTCCCCGAGCCCGAGGAAGCGATCCTCGTGCGCGTCACCGAGACCGTGGTGGAGGAGCTCGCCGCGGAGGGGCGGGTTGTGCTGGTCGGGCGGGCCGCGCCGGCGGTGCTCCGGAGAGAGCACGACGCCATGCATGTCAAGCTGGTCGCACCCGTCGCGCTTCGGTTGCGGACCGCCATCGAGCGGCTCGGCGTCGATCCGAAGGAAGCGGAAAAGGTGCTGCAGGAAACCGACGGGAACCGGGCGCGCTATCTCAAGCAGCACTACGGGCGGGACTGGGAAGACACCAGCAACTTCCACATGGTACTCAATACCGGCGCGCTCGGCCTGGACGAGGCCGCGGCGCTCATTGTGGCCTGCGCCCGACGGAGGTGGGGAGCTACCGCCTTCCCCGCGCCGCCCCCCAGCCGTAATCCTCCGACCGGCTGATCCGCTTCTGCGCCGCCAGCGCCTCCAGCACCAGCTCACATCCCGCCGTCTCACCGCCGGAATCCTTGGCCGTGGCCAAGCCGAGGTCGTGCACCAGTTGCAGCAGTCCGGGCACCACACCGAACGCTTTCACCGCGTTCCCCGCCGGTTCGTCGCCGCCGATCTTGAGCGCGGAGCCCTGGTCGAACCAGGCGACGATTCGATCCAGCCGCTCATCTTCCTCGTCCGGTAACCGGTCGAGGAAGGTATGCAACGCGGCGCGGCGGATCAGCTCTTTCGCGATCGTTTCAGCGCCCTGCAGTTCCCCCTCGTACTCGAGCTCGAGCTTGCCCGTGATCGAGGGCAGCGCCGCATAGATATCGGCGATGCGCCCGACTGCTTCCCGCTCCCGGTGGAGCAGTGCGCGGCGCTCGGCGCTGGAGACGACGTTCTCGAGCGTGCTGATCGGGAGTCGCTGGCTGACCCCCGAGCGGCGATCCACGCGCTTGTCCTCGCGCGCCTCGAACGCCACCCGCTCGACGACCTCGCGGACCAGCGGAGGGATTCGCGCGGGAGGCGCCTCGCCATCGCGCGTCGTCCAGGCCTCCTGCTTGGTGATGGCCATGCCCAGCTCGACGTCGCGCGGATAATGCGTGGTGATCTCGGCGCCGATGCGATCCTTGAGCGGTGTGATGATCTTGCCGCGCGCGGTGTAATCCTCGGGATTGGCCGTGAAGCAGAGCAGCACGTCGAGCGGGAGCCGGACCGGGTAGCCTTTGAGCTGGACGTCGCCCTCCTGCATGATGTTGAAGAGGCCCACCTGGATCTTTCCCGCGAGGTCCGGCAGCTCGTTGATGGCAAAGATGCCCCGGTTAGCGCGCGGTAGCAGCCCGAAATGCATGGTGAGCTCGTCGGAGAGCACGTGCCCCCCCCGCGCGGCGCGGATCGGGTCGAGGTCCCCGATCAGGTCGGCGATCGTCACGTCGGGGGTGGCCAGCTTCTCCACGTAGCGGTCGGCTCGATTGATCCACGCGATCGGGGTAGCCTCCCCCTCGGACTCCAGCCGCTCGCGCGCGTACTTGCTGATCGGAGCGAAGGGGTCATCGTTCACCTCACTACCCGCCACGCTGGGAAGCCATTCATCCAGAAACTTGGTGAGGCCGCGGAGAATGCGACTCTTGGCCTGCCCCCGCAGACCCAACAAGATGAAGTCCTGCCGGGAGAGCAGCGCGTTGATCAGCTGGGGCAGGATGGTATCATCGTAGCCGTGGATGCCGGGGAACAACGGAACCTTCGCAAGGACGCTGCGAAGCAGGTTGCTCCGGACCTCATCGCGAACCGAGCGGCCCAGCAGCGGTGGCTTCCCCCACCGACTGGATCGCAGGGCCTCCAGCGTCGCCGGCAGATCGTCCGGTGCTTTGCTGTAACTCATTATCTCGCCGTTCTTTGCATGAAGGGGTCGAATCCGCTACATTGCCGCGCGCCAGCTCCCCGTTCACAACGTACTCGCACCGTCCCCAGGAGCACTAATGTCGAAGTACCTCGCAGTTGCCGCCCTGCTCGCGCTCGCCGCTTGTGGTCCAAAGGCTGAGCAGGCTCCCGCTGCGGACTCTGCGGCCGCCGCCGCTGCTACCCCGGCACCCCCCCCGGCCGCAGCTGCCGACACCACGGTAAAAGTCGCCGGGGATACCGCCAAGAAGCCGTAACCCGCTAGACCGGGTCGACCGGGAGGTGGACGAGAGTTGCCTCCCGGTCGCCCGCCAGTAACGGCGTCCCATCCTCGACTTCGCGACGCACCACGGCGAGCGCCAGCAGGTGGTCGTCCAGGAGGAGAGCGGTCCTGATCGTGCCTACTTCCTTGTCTCCCAGCGCCAGCGTGCGCGACACCGGGGCCTGGGCGCCCGACACCTTTACTCCCCGAAGCGCGCGGTTGACGTGCCCGCGGAAATGCACCCGCGCCACGGTCTCCTGCCCGGTATAACAGCCTTTGACGTACGAGACCGCGCCGAGCTCGTCGAACCGGACCTCCTGCGGCAAGGTTCGCTCATCGATCTCCCTGCCGAGGGTGGGCCAGCCAGCCAGTACCCGGGCGGCGGCCAGCATGGTTTCATCGCCCCGCGCAACCCCCGCCCGCTCCGAGCGCGCGGTCAAGTTCGCCAGCTCCGCAACCGGCCCCAGCACCAGCGCGGTGAACGGTGAAAGGGGTGCCCCGCCCGCGAGCAGGCCGGTGCGCTCATTGCCGAGACTCACGACCCTCCCGGCTCCCGGAAGCGGCGTGGCGTTGGCGCGGACAAAGCGCTCCAGCGCGCCCGCGCCAACCAGCCACGCCGCGCTCCAGTCGCCGGTGAGATCCGTGACCCGCGCCAGCCGCGGCGGCAACACGCGCTTGAAGAGTTGCGCCGCGGCCTCGCGCCCCGGCGCGTCGAGCAACAGGGTGAAACGATCCGCTTCACGCAGCACCCAGGGATCGACCACGATCATCCCCTTGGGCGTAAGCAGCGCGCCGTAGCTGAGACTTCCCTCGCCGGGCCCGGCAAGATCGCTGGTGAGGAGTCCCTGCAAACAGCTCAGCGCGCCCGGCCCTTCAACTCGGAAAATGGCTACGGGCTCCGGAATGATGGTGGCGCCGCCGCGCAAAGCCTTGAGCTGGGAGGTCGAGATCGGAAAGTCGAGCTGCATCGGTGGAAGGTAACGAGGAGTCTCGGCGGTGAACCGTCAGTAGAGGCCTGCCCGGGCGTACGACTCATCCAGGAGCTCGACCGGATGCACGACTCCGATCTTGAGCTTTCTGGCGCGCAGCCCCGCGCCGATCTGCATGAGGCAGCCGGGATTGCCCGTTGCGATGAGGGAGGGACGCGGCTTGGCCGCGGCAATCTCGGTGATCTTGTCATCCAGCACTGCGCTGGCCATGTCCGGATGGAGCAGGCCGTAGATCCCCGCGGCGCCGCAGCAACGCTCGGCTCCGGGCAGCCGCTGCAGCCGCAGTGCCGGAATCGCACTGAAGAGAGCGAGCGGTGCTTCGCGCACACCCTGGGCATGTTCCAGATGGCAGGGAGGGTCGTAGGCCACGTCGATCGGCAACGGGGCCCCCACCCGCGGGCCGACCGCCGCCAGCAGCTCGGATACGTCGCGGACCTTGCGGCCCAATTCCTCGCCGGCCGCCCCATCGAGGTGCGCGGCGTCGCGCAGCAGGGCGCCGCAGCCCGCGCTGTTCACCACCACGTAGTCCGCCCGTCCGGCAAACGCCGCCGCATTGGCGGCGAGCAGCGCGCGCGCGCCCGACCGCTCACCCGCGTGGTCGTGCAAGGCGCCGCAACAGCCCTGGGACTCCACTTCGACGACCTCATAGCCGTTGGCTTCGAGGGTTCGCCGGGTCGCCTCGTGCACGTGGCGGAACAGGCTCTCCATGACGCAGCCGCGGAAGAGGGCGACGGTGGGGCGGGGGATGCTGATGCCCGGCGCAGCATGAGGCCGCTCGCTCGGTAGGGGATCCGGTCGGGCTCCGGCCTGTCGCGGGGCAGCGATGACGGCCTGGCGGCTCGCCGCCAGCATTCCAAGCGCGAACCCGCTGCGCCCTTCGCCGGACAACGCCGCCGGGATTCCGGTGTTACGCAGCCAGCGCGCCAGGGTGAACAGCGGCGCCCAGCGGACGCGGTGGCGGAAGATGCCCAAGACGAGGCGCGCCAAGGCCGGCTGTCCGTTCGCCACCGCCAGCCGCTCCCGGGCCGCCTCCAACCCGCGGCCGAAGCCTACTCCCGCCGGGCAGACCGGCTCGCAGCCGCGGCACCCGAGACAGAGCGCGAGGTGCTCTTGCAGCGCCGGATCGTCAGCGGGAATCTCGCCGCGCTCGAGCGCGCGCATCAAGAGGATGCGTCCGCGGGGCGAATCGCTCTCGTCGCCAGTCGCGAGGTAGGTGGGACAGGCGGGAAGGCAGAATCCGCAGTGCACGCAGGGGTCGAGGGCCTCGAACCCGCCTCTACTCATGCTCTCCTTCCAGCGCGACCGGAAAGGTGGGATCGGGATCGAAGGTGCTGCGGAGCTTGGAAACCAGGACCCCCACCCCTTCGCGGTAGGCGCCGAAGTGCCCCAGCGCATGGCGAATGGCCCAGGGCCCGCGCTCGAGCGTAAGCGGGGTCTCGCGCTCCGCGGCCATGCGGCGCACGTCGCGCAGGGCGCCGACGGTCGCGTCCCCGCTCCAGCGCAACATCCCCCAGCCGGGGCCTGCGCTCAGCAGCCCGGGGTTCAGCCGTTCGTGCAGCAGGTCGATGAGCTCATCGAGCCCGTCCGGAAACACGCCGAGTCGCAAGGTCATCGGGGCGGCGAGCGGCGCCCGCGCGGTGGCATTCCAGAACGCGGTGGCCCGTTCCGGCGCGAGGCGATTCCAACTCACCTCGCTGTGCGCGGTCACCCGAGCCGCCTCGGCCTCGACCGTCGCCTCGGTGCCGCTCAGCTCGAGTGCGAGCACCCACTCCGCTTCCTCGGCCAGCTCGGGCGAGAACAGCTCCAGCGCGGCGGCGGCCAGCTGCGCATCCACCAGCGCGCGCGCCTGGCGCGTCAGCACATCGCGCTCGGCGTGTGCCAACAGGGTCACCCGCATAGCCGGCGCGGCCCGCAGGCGCAGGTGGAGCTGGGTCACCACGCCGAAGGCGCCGAAGCCACCCACCTGAAGCTTGGTCAGATCATAACCCGCGACATTCTTCACCACGTTACCGCCCGCCTTGATAACCCGCCCGTCGCCGGTGACGATGGTCCCGCCCAGAATGTGGTCGCGCACCGGACCGAAGCCGTGCCGCAGCGGGCCCGCGGTCCCGGTCGCGATGATCGATCCCAGGGAACGCTCCGGGTGCCCGGGCGGATCGATCGCGAGCCAGGCGTTCCTGGCCGCCAATTCGCGTTGCAGCACCGCGAGAGAAACCCCGGCCTCGCTGGTCGCGACGAGATCGGCGGCCGCCACGTCGACGATACGGGCCAGACCACGGGTCGTGAGGGCGAGATCGGCCGGGGCATCGGCGGGCATCCAGCTTCCCCGGCCCTCCAGCCGGATCCGCCAGCCCTGCTCATGGGCCAGTCCGCAGACCTGCGCCACCGCGTCGGTCGTCTCGGGAACCGCGCGGGGCCGTCCTTCGCGATCGGCCTCGACCGCGCTCTCGCCCAGGGCGTGGCGCAGGCGCATGAAAATGGCGCTGTTCAATTCCGCCCCCATTCCTTGCAGTAGTGAATCGGGATCACCTTCCGCGGGTTCGCGTGCCCGGCGGGATCAAAGACTCGGCGCACCGCGCACATCGCGCGCAGGCTTTCGGGCTCGAAGATCAGCGGCATGTAGTCGAGCTTGTCCGCGCCCACGCCGTGTTCACCGGTGATCGACCCTCCGGCCTCGACGCACACCGTCATGATCTCCCGGCTGGCCAGCTTGACCCGCGCGGCCAGCGCCGGGTCCCGGCTGTCGTAGCTGATGTTGGGATGAAGGTTGCCGTCCCCCGCATGAAAGACGTTGCTGATGGTCAGCTGGTAGCTCCGCCCGATGGCTCCGATCCGCTCCAGGATGTCCGGCAGGCGGGACCGGGGAACGACCGCGTCCTGCACCACGAGGTCCGGGGCAATCCTTCCCGCCGCGCCGAAGGCCTTCTTGCGGCCTTGCCAGAGCCGGGCGCGCTCCACCGGCGTCGAAGCGGCGCGCACCGTCCGTGCGCCCGCCTGGCGCAGCAGACCCTCCACCTCGGTGCTCTCCCCCGCCACTGCCTCGACCTGGCCGTCCAGCTCGACCAGCAGAATGGCCCCCGCGTCGGTCGGATAACCCGCGGCAAAAATCGAGGCCTCCACGGCTCGGATGCAGGCCTGGTCCATCATTTCGAGGGCCGCCGGCACGATTCCCCGGGCGATGATCGCGCTGACGGCCTCGCTGGCCGCGCGCACGGTGATGAAGTCGGCCAGCAGCGTCCGAATGGCCGGCGGCAAAGGGGTGAGCCGGAGGGTGATTTCCAGGGCAATACCGAACATGCCTTCGCTGCCCACGAAGAGCCCGACCAGATCGGGTCCCCACGCCTCCCCCTGGGGCGAGCCGAGCCGGACCACCGAACCGTCGGGAAGCAGGACTTCCAACGCCACGACATGGTTGGTGGTCACGCCGTACTTGAGGCAATGCGGGCCGCCCGCATTCTCCGCCACGTTGCCTCCGAGCGTGCAAGCCGACTGGCTCGACGGGTCGGGAGCATAGTGCAGGCCGAAGGGGAGGGCTGCATCCGACAGCCGGGCATTGACCACTCCGGGTTCCACCACGGCTCGCCGGCGCACCGGATCGAGCGAGAGGATGCGGTTGAGCCTGGTGAGGACCACCAGCACGCTGTCGGACTCGGCCAGCGCGCCGCCGGAAAGGCCGGTGCCCGCTCCCCGGGCCACCCAGGGGACGCCGGCCCGATGCAGCGCGCGGATGACCTCAGTGACTTCGGAGCGGGTGCCGGGAAGCACGACCAGCCGCGGCCGGGCCGAATGGGTCGGCAGCCCATCGGCTTCGAAGGTGCGCAGCTCGGCTGGACGAGTGCGCACCCAACGCGGCCCGACGACGGCCGCGAGACCCCCGGCCAAGTCCGCCGTCACCGGATGACTCCGTGACCGTTGGACTTGGCCCGCCCGTGCAGCAGGGCGCGTTCTTCAGCCTTGAGGACGAGCGCCGGCAGGGCTTGCAGCAGCCGAATCACCCGCTCGGTGGCGGAACGGATTTCCAGCATGCGCTGGCGGGCCTCGAATTCCCACTCCAGCAGCGCGGCCACTTCGAACGAGAGCTCCGTTGCGCGGTCGGGAAGCCTTACCTCGAGGAACTGATCGTTGAGCGTGTTGAGTGCGAGCGCGTAGCGCTCCCCCAGCGCGCGCAACCGGACCAGCTCCTCCTCACTGGGGATCTGCACGTCCGGGAGGTCATCCACCCATTCGATGATGCCCTGGTGATACGCCGTTGCCGCGGGGGCTGGCTCGAGAAAGCGAAAGCGGCTCTCGCCGCTCACGACGATGTTGGCGCGGCCTTCGGCAAGCGGCTGTACTGCGCGCACCAGCGCCGCGCAGCCGAAGCTGCCGGGCGCGGGCAATCCCCCGTGCTCGCCCGGCGGGAGCAGCCCGAAACGGTGATCGCCGGCCGTGACGTCGGCGAGCAGCTCCTGATAGCGCGGTTCGAAGATGTGGAGTGGAAGCAGCGAGCCGGGAAACAGGACGACGCGCAAGGGGAACAGCGGGAGCTGGGACATTACGCAGGGAGCTAGGGAACTGGGGAGCTAGGGGCCAGGGAAAACCTAGCACCCTAGACCCCAGCTCCCTA
>CAZYPO010000015.1:0-15875 GCA_964649225.1 uncultured Gemmatimonas sp.
CGACGCTCGGCCTGCGGCTCATGGTCGATGGCCGGGAGCTGTTTGCGGCCTTTCGAGATTTCCCTTGGTTCGAGGAGGCCACGATCCGGCAGCTCACCAGCAAGGCGCGGCCCAACCGGCCGTCCCGGGTGTCGGAACCCGCGAATTCGCCGCGGGGATCGGGCCCGGTTCGAAAGTCAGGTAAGTGACAGAGTCACAGATATCTCCTTCGTTGGCTCGCATCAACACTTTCGGCATCCGGCTGCGACCAATAAGCCCGTAGGAGCCCGTAGCCCGGTTGGCTGCAGCTCTGAGCGAGGCCGGCCACGGCGAGAGCGGAGGTCCCCCGCAGGGCACGTCAGTGCCAAACCGGACTGGCCTAGGAAGTGTCAACACCTAACACTGCAGCGCCCGAAGGGGGATCTCCGCTTCGAGCCGTGGCCGGGGCTGGCCGCGCGAAAGCGGTTAGAGGCCTGGGCTGGGAACGGCCTACCGTGCGGGAATGCCGAATTGCCATCCCTCCCGCCGAGCCCATAGCTTATGGCCATGCCTGTGGTCGTCCCGCGCTACACCCTCCGCGATCTCGAATCGTTCCCGGACGACGGCAGCCGCTACGAGCTGCTCGACGGCGTCCTGCTGGTGACCCCTGCCCCCGCGCTCCGGCATGAGCTTGTTGTCGCTACCATCGTGCGGGCCCTGAATGGCTATCTCTCTCCCGACCTTGCCCGGGTTTTCTCGCGCGGGTCGGTGGAGGTCGAGCCCAACCTGCATCTCGAGCCCGACGTTCTGGTGGTGCCGACAGGTGAGTTGGGACACGGGATGAGCCCCGAGGCCAGCTGGACGGCAATACACCGCTGGTGGCTCGCGGTGGAAGTCTCGGGAGCGGGGTCCAGTCTTTACGATCGCGATCACAAGGGACCGGCGTACCTCGCCCTGGGCGTCCGGGAGGTGTGGCGCGTGGATCTCAAGGACCGCTGCGTCTTCGTCTCACGACCCGGAACTTCGGAGCAGCGGCAAGCCGGGCAGGTGATCTGGCACCCGCCGGAGCTTCTGGAGCCCCTGCGGCTTTCAGTACCCGAGTTGTTCCAGGCCTGAGCCGGAGCCCACAGGCCGGGCCGGCGGGCCGACCCCGGCTCCCCTTCATCCCACGGTCTTTCGCCGTCCCCCGCATTGATCCGGTTCGATGCTGCAACGCCGTGGGCCCTACTTCGGGTCGTGCCCACCTATCGATTCACGGGGTACTTCGAAGAAGAAGTCCTACGAAAGCGGCCGTTCCTGTGGAAGGAGTGGTGCATCCGCGCCCGGCAACGCCCTCTCCGGGTCGAGCGTCAGGAGAACAATAGGTATCGCTTCTGGGTTCAGGTCCCGGAGCTGGAGGGTCGCTACCTGCGCGTGATAACGCTCGATGACCAGGTTACCATTCTTAACGCATTCCCCGATCGCGGGTTCCGTGCCAGCGGCAACCTCGTCGGCATCGACATCGACAACGCCAGCTCCAAAGTCCGGCTCGACCGCTTGGTCCTCAGCAAGCTGAACGCCGCAATTGAAACTGCCTGATACTCTCCTCGGGCTGGCCCTGCGCCGCTGACCACGAGGCGACCGCGGCCCGGCGAGCGGCTGCGGGGCCCGAGCGAGCGCGTCAGTGGCGTTTCCAGTTGCCCTAACGCGGTCACCCGCCACTGCAGCGCTCGCCGAGACAGGGCGCGCTCACGAGCAGTATCTTCAGAGCCGTGCCCCACCTCACCAAATCCCGCTTCACCACCGGCTACCAGTGCGAGAAGCTCCTCTGGTGGACCGTCCACGAGCCCGAGGCCAAGGAGCTCGAGCCCGACAAGGTCCTCCTCGATCTGTTCGACCAGGGCCGCCAGGTGGGACTGCTGGCCCGGCTGGAATTCCCCGGCGGAATCCTCATCGACCACCCTCACAGCGCCTACGCCGAGCGCATTGCCTCCACCCAAAAGGCGCTCGACGCCGGCGCGCCCGCCATCTTCGAGGCGAGCTTCGAATCCGACGGTGTGTTCGTCGCGGTGGACATCCTGCTCCGCGGCAACGCCGGCTGGACCCTGATCGAGGTCAAGTCGGCCTCTTCCGCCAAGCCCGAGCACATTCCCGACGCCGCGATCCAGACCTGGGTGCTCCGCCAGGCGGGGCTCGACCTAACCCGGGTCGAGCTGATGCACCTCAACCAGGAGTACCGTCACCCCGGTCACGGTGACCTGCTAACCCGCACCGACGTCACCGCCGACGTCGAAGCGTTCCTCCCCGAGGTGCCCGAGCTCGTCGTCAGTCTCTTGAGTGTCCTCGACGGCCCGCTGCCCGAGAAGCAGCTCGGCCTGCACTGCTACGAGCCGCGCGAGTGCGCCTTCCACGCCCGCTGCTGGCCCGCCGACCCGCACCACATCCGCACCCTCTACAACGTGGGGCCCAAGAAGACCATCAGCTACATGGCGTCCGGGGTCCACTCCATCTGGGACCTGCCTCCCGCAACCAAGCTCCCCTTCGCCGCTGGCCGCCAGCTCAAAGCACTGAAAGAGCAGCGCCTGGTAGTCGAGCCCTGCCTGGCCGCCCAGCTCGAGCCTTTCCAGAGCCCGCTCGGCTACCTCGATTTCGAGACCGTGGCGCGCGCGGTGCCGGTGTGGGACGGCCTGGCGCCCTGGGGCGCCGCCGTGGCCCAGTTCAGCTATCACGAAGAGCAGGGCGACGGGAGCCACAGCCACGTCGGCTGGCTGGCCGAAGGACCCGGCGACCCGCGGCGCGAAGTGGCGGAGGCAATGGTCAGCGCGACGGCCGGCGCCCGGAGCATCGTCACCTACTCCGCCTACGAAAAGACCCGCATCACCGAGCTCAAGGCGCTGGTGCCCGAGCTGGCGGGGCCGCTCCAGGAGCTGTTGGACAAGCTGGTCGACCTGCTGCCGGTGGTCCGCAACAACGTCTATCACCCGGACTTCCGCGGCAGCTTCAGCCTCAAGTATGTGCTCACGCCGCTGGTGCCCGAGCTCAGCTACAGCGACCTCGTGATCGTGGACGGCCGGCTGGCCAGCGTCGAGATCGCGCGGCTGCTCTTCGTGGCGCACAAGATCCCGGCGGCGGAGCGCGGCCGGCTGCGGCAGGACCTGCTGGATTACTGCGAGCGCGACACCTGGGCCACCGTGCGGCTGATGGCGCGGCTGCGGGAGCTGGCGGCGGCGCTCTAAGCCTTGACGGTGTGCGCGGAGTTGCCGTCGTTCGCGAGAAACTGATGAAGACCTTCCCCGGCATGGGCGCTAGCTCTGGCCCATGCCGGAAATCTCCCGCTTCCTTGGCATCGTGATCCGGATGTACTTCCTCGACCACGCGCCAGCGCATTTCCATGCGGGCTATGGCGGTGTCGATGCTCTAATTGGGATCAGGCCAACCGAACTGTTGCTCGGCAGCCTGCCGCCGCGGGTCTTGGCGCTCGTCCTCGAGTGGGGTAAGCTCCACCCGAGCGAGTTGCTCGAGAACTGGCGGCGACTTCATGCCAACGAGCCGCCGCGGCGCATCGCCCCGCTGGAGTAAGCCATGCATCCTCGTATCACCGGCGTCCGGGTTCCCTCTCACTTCGTCGTTGAGCTCGACTTTACCGATGGGTCCCGCGGTAGGGTCGATCTGACTTCCTGGATTGGCGGGCGAGGCGGCGTTTTTGGCGCGCTCCAGGACCCTGCCTTCTTCGCCCAGGTTTCGGTTGACCGTGAAGCGGGGACTATTGTCTGGCCGAACGACGTGGACCTGGATCCCGACATGTTATTCCTCGCGGCCCACGGGATGCGCGCGCCGGCTTAGCCTTCGCGTCGGCCCCGACCGCTCCCGGCAGACCGCACCGCTCGCCGAGCCGCCGCCTATTCGGCCCGCAACGCCTCGAGCGGATCCGCGCGCGTCGCCCGCCAGGCGGGAACCAGACAGGCGGCCGCGCTGACCGCGAGGAGCAGGAGGCCGGTGCGGAGATACACCGCCGGCTCGAGCGGAGAGACCTCGTAGAGCGACGCCCGCAGCACCCGGGTAAGGCCAAGCGCCAATGCCACGCCGAGCCCGAGCCCGGCTAAGGGGAAGCCCATCCCCTCGCGCAGTACGCGCCGCACCACCAGCGCGGGGTGCGCGCCCAGCGCGATCCGGATGCCGAACTCGCGGGTGCGGTTGGCAACCGCGAAGGCCAGCACCGCGAAGGTCCCGCTCGCCGCCAGCAGCAGCGCCGCCACGCCGAACCCGCCGAACAGCAGCGCATCGAAGCGGTGCCGCGCCCACGATCCGCTGACCAGCTCGGTCAGCGGCTGCACGTCGCGCATGGACAGATCGGGATCCACCCGGCCCAGCGCCTTCCGCACCTCCGGCACCAGCGCGAGCGGATCGCCCACGGTCTTGAGGAACACCATCCGCGCCGGGTAGGTGAACTGCGCGTAGGGCGTGTAGAAGCTGGCGCCGTTGGGGCGCTGATCGAGCGGCTCGTACACCACGTCGCCCACGACGCCGACGATCGTCGCCGCCGAATCCGGGCTGGCGAAAGTGCTGCCGCCGCCGAACCACACCCGTTTGCCCAGCGGGTCCTGGTCGGGCCAGAAGCGCCGCGCCGCCGTGGCGCTGATGACCGTGACGTGCGGCGCCCCCGCCGCGTCCGCCGCGCTGAAGCCGCGACCCCGTAGAATCGGGATGCCCAGGGTGCGAAAATGCTCCGGGGCCACATAATGGCGCAGCACCGGCGGGGCCTCGTCCGGGGCCGGTGCCGGGCGTCCCTCGATGTACAGCGTGCTTCGCGCGGTGCCGCTGAGCGGTGCGCCCCCATCGACGCTGGCCGATACCACTCCTGGAATCCGTGACACCGACTCCAGCAGTCGCGCCACGAACGCGGGCGCGGCAGCGAGCGGCACCCGCACCTCGGAGGGAATGACCCAGAAGGTGAGCACGCGGCTGGGATCCACCCCGATGCTGGTGCGGCGCATCCGCTGGAAGCTGTCGATCAGGAGCCCCGCCGCCACCAGCAGCAACATCGCCAGCGCGGCCTCGAGCCCCACGATGACGCCGCGCAGCGTCGGCCGCCGCAGCGTGATCGCGCCACCCGCTAACCCGCGCGCGCCGGCCCTTATCCCTGCGCCAACGTCGAGCCGGAACGCCGAGAGCGCGGCCGGCAACGCCACCAGCAGCGCGGTTACCGCGGCGAGACCTAACCCGAATACCAGCTCGGCCGGCCCGAAGCCCGGAGCGTCGAACGGCGCCACGCTGCCATAGAAGTTGCGCGGCGCCCAGAGATTGGCCGGCGGCACGATCGCCCGGCTGGCCCACCAGGCCAGCACCACGCCCAGCAGACCTCCCAGCGCGGCGGGTACCATGCCATCCGCCAGCAGTCGGCCGAACAGCCGGGCGTTGCTGCTGCCCAGCGCGAGGCGGACCGCGGACTCCTTGCGCTTCCGCGCGGCAGCGCCGAGCAGGAGGTTGGTGACGTTGGCGCAGGCCAGCAGGTGCAGGAGAGCGACGGCGCCCAGGAAGACGCTGAGGGAGCGGCGGACCGTGCGGTCCGTCCGCGCTTCGTTCAGGGACACGGCGGTGGCGGCGGCCCGCTCGTCCGGCCGCGCGGGATCACTGGGCAGCGCGCGGTTGATCGTGGCGCCCAGCACCGCGAGCTGGCTCTCTGCGGCGCTCAGCGACACGCCGGGCCGAAGCCGCCCGGCAACGCTGATGAAGTTCTGGTTGGTGGTGAGGTATTCCGCGTAGGTGAGCTTCGGCGCCATCGGTGCGGGGAGCCAGAGCTCGGCCTGGCCCGAGAGCCCGCGGAATCCCTCGGGGAGCACCCCGATCACCGTGAGCACGACGCCGTTGAGCCTGAGGAGGCGGCCCACTAGCGCCGCGTCGCCCGGCCAGTGCCGGCGCGCCAGGGCACGGCTCACCAGCACCACCGGCACCGGATTGGAAACGCTGTCCTCGGACGCGCTCAGCACCCGCCCCTGCACGGCGGCCACGCCCAGCACGCGGAAGTACCCCGACGACACCATCTCCCCGCGCACCGTCTCGGCGTCGGCCTCGGCGGTCAGCGTGAGGGTTGCCGGCGAATAGCTGGCGATCGGTTCGAAGCTGCGCTGGGATTGCCGCAGCAGCTGGATCCGCGCGAAGGACCAGCGCTCTCGTCGCGGGGTGCCATGGTCGTCGCGCAGGAGGTACAGCAGCGCGATCCGTCTTGCGTCTTCGAAGGGGGGCTGCCGGAACAGCGCGGCGTTGACGATCCCGAACGCCGCGGTCAGCGCGGCTACGCCCAATGCGATGGTAAGGCCTACGGCCAGCGAGTGCATGCGGCCGCGCAACACCATCCGGGTCCTCGGGCGTGAGGGTCAGAGCTACGATGCTCGCCGGTCCGTGAGCGTTTGAACCGCGGGCTGCTGGCTCAGAGGCCGGCCCCGGCGAGAGCGAAGGTCCCCCGCAGGGCGCGTCAGTGCCAAACCAGACTGGCCTGGGAGGTGTCAACACCTAACACTGCAGCGCCCGAAGGGGGACCTCCGCTCGAGGCCGGGGCCTAGGGCACGACCTTCCCTCCCAGCATCACCCAGCTCACCCGCTCCGTCGCGGTGATATCCCGCAGCGGATTGCCGGGCACCGCGACGAGATCGGCCAGCTTCCCTGCCTCGATCACCCCGCGGTCGGTGACGCCGAGCAGATCGGCGGCCCGGAGTGTCGCAGTGCGCAGCGCGTCGAGCGGCGACATCCCCAGTTTCACGTAGACCGCGAACTCATGGGCGTTCTCGCCGTGCGGGTAGACTCCCGCATCAGTGCCGAACGCGATCTTCACTCCAGCGGCAATCGCCCGGCGCAGGCTCTCCCGCGCCAGCGGCATGATGGTCTCGGCTTTTTTGCGCACCGGCGGCGGCAGCACGCTGAGGTTGATGCGGTCGATCAGGTAGGTGGTCGGCACCAGGTAGGTCCCCTTCTCCTTCATTAGCGCGATCGCCTCGTCGTCCAGCATGGAGCCGTGCTCGATCGAGGCGACGCCGGCGCGCAACGCGGCCTTGATCCCGTCGGTGCCATGCGCGTGTGCGGCCACCTTGATGCCGTGGCGCGCGGCCTCGTCCACCATCGCCTTGAGCTCCTCGTAGCTGTACTGCTGCGCGCCCACCGGTCCTTCGAGCGACAGCACACCCGCGGTCGCGCAGGTCTTGATGACCTGGGCGCCGTGCTTGATCTGGTAGCGCACCGCCTGCACCACCTCCCAGGGTCCGTCGGCGACGCCGTCCTCGGGGCGGCGCTCCAGCACGCCGGGCGCGAAGCCGCCGGCATCGCAGTGCCCGCCGGTGATGCCGATCAGGTTGCGCGACGGTACCACGCGCGGGCCCACCACGATGCCCTTGGCCACCGCCTTGCCGAGCGCCACGGTGACGTCGCCCCCGAAGTCGCGCACCGTGGTGAACCCTGCGCGCACGGTCTTGAGCGCGTTGGCCGTGGCGGCGTAGGCGCGGTCGGCGTCGGTCAGGGTGACCGGCTCCAAGAAAGTTGTCGCCGAGATCTCGCTCGCGAGATGGGTGTGGAGGTCCATGAAGCCCGGCAGCAGCGTCACGTCGCCCAGATCGAGGGTGCGGGCGCCGGCGGGCAGCGCGCTGGGATTCACCGCGGCGATCCGGTCGCCCTGGATGACGACGGTGGCATTGGTGAGCATGCGGCCGCTGGTGACGTCGAGCATCCGGGCGGCGCGGACGACGATGGGTTGGGTGTCCTGCACCAGGGAGAGCGAGGGGGAGAGCGAGAGGGTAGCGAGCAGCAGGAGATGGGTGCGCATGCTCGGAATGTAGCTCGTCGCGCCGGCTTGGCTCTACCACGGCCTAGCTCGGCGAGCGGTGCGGCTGACCCTCGCGGCGCTGCAGTGGCGGGGATACGCGTTAGGATCCCGGAAACGCCACTGACGCGCTCGCTCGGGCCCCGCAGCCGCTCGCCGGCCGCGGCCGTCCCAACGTCGGCCTGCCCCCACTACGATCCTTGCGCTCAACCCGGCTCCGCCGACTAAGCGAACACTCCCAGCGTGTCCGCCACGCGAGCCAGCCGCCGATCGAGACTCCACAAGCCCGCGCCGGCCATGATACAGGACGCCAGCAGGTGGACGTCCACCCATCCCAACCCCCGGCCCATGAGCCGGCGCAGCTCGATCAACCGGTGCGCCTCCTCGTTGCTGGCCAGGGGCGCGGAGTCGAGGCGGCCCACGTAGGCCAAGACCTGCTGCCTTCGGCGCAGGGTACCGCAGGCCAGCTCGCCGAGCACGAAAGGGTGCACCAGCACCTGCCCATCTTCCAGGAGTCCGGCCAACCGTGGCTCCGCCGTCCGCAGGTGGGCGACCCAGACAGAAGTATCGACCAGGATCACCGTGAGGGCCGGGGCGGAGAGCGCCGGCGGGGCCCGGCCGCGGCCCGGGAGTCCGACCCGCCGAACGCGGCCAGGCGGCGGGCGGCCTCGCGCGCGATCAGGGCCTCGAGGCCCGCCCGCACCAGGGAGGTTTTCTCCTGGATCCCGGTCATGCGGGCGGCTTCGGCGAGCAGGGCATCGTCGATATTGAGGGTGGTTCTCATATGCATATATATGCGTTCTTTATGCATACGAGACAAGCTAGCGACGCCCGGCTCGGGCCGCGAACCAAAAACACCGGTTCGGCGACGGATCCCAGGCCATCACCAGTATCCGGGTGCGGGACGGCACCTCGTCGTCCCTTTCTTCTGGGTGAAGGCGATCGGCGTGGGACAGGCGCAGTTCATCGTGACCCATCCCTTGTCCACACCTCGACCACACCGGTGACCGTTACGCCCCCGCCCTTCAGCCTCGCGTCGATTGACGCCTCGTCGGGCTACACCTGCGGCACCACCGTCACCAATACGGCTTATTGCTGGGGCGGCAATGCGTTCGGTCAGCTCGGCAACGGCACCCAGGTCGGTAGTGGGACGCGGGTGTCGGTGAGCGGCGAGTTCTCCATCCTGTCAGGCTCGCTCATGAGGGCGCACTGTGGCGCCCTAAGGGGAGCCTCGGCTCGCCCGGGGGCGCCGGCGACCCGCTACTTCATCCCCGCCTCCCGCTTCACATACTCGACCGCGCCGCGATGGGTGGCGAACCAGACCTTCCCTTTAGCGCGGATGTGGTCGAGCAGCAGCTCGAGCGCGACGAGGCGGGAGCGATGTCCGCTGATGTGCGGATGCATGGTCAGTACGAACAGCGTCCCCTCGTCCCACGCCTTGTCGAACTCGTCCATCCACACCCGCGCCACCTCGCGCGGCGAAGCGTAGTTGGCGCCCTGCACGTTGAAGAGCGGCGCGTCGTCGAGGATCCACTCCACTGGGATCTCCACCAGGCCGGTGGGCTGGCCGTCTTGCAGCAGCTCGTAAGGCCGGTCGTCCGACATCATCGAGCTCTCGTACTGGAAGCCAAGCTCGCGGACGATGCCCAAGGTGTTGGGCGAGAAATTCCACGACGGGGCCCGGTACCCCACCGGCCGCGTCCCGGTGAGCTGGGTGAGATAGTCGAGGGCGCGCCGGACCAGGTCGCGCTCGATCTCGGCCGGGAGCAGGGTGTTGGTCTCGTGGATCCAGCCGTGGACGCCAAACTCGTGACGCCCCGACCGCTTGATGACTTCCGCCATCTCCGGGTGCAGCATCAGGCTCACCGCCGGAATGAAGAACGAGGCCGGGATGCTGTGCCGGTCGAGCAGCTCCACCACGCGCCGTAGTGCAACCCGCGCCCCGTATTCACCCTGGGAAAGCGGCCCGACGCTCGGCTCCCCGCCGCGCAGGGAGAGGGTCTCGTTGTCCACGTCGAAGGAGAGGAGCACCGCCACCCGGGCACCGTCGGGCCATTGCCTGGGCTGGAGGCTCCGCCCGGCGCGGACGGCATTCACGACGCGCTGGATGGTGTCGTTGGACCATTCCCAGGCCGGGCGCGCACGCGGAGGAGCGGGCGTCTGGGCGGCGAGAGGCCAAGCTGCGAGAGCAATGAGTGAGGAAAGCAGCAAGCGAGGCATTGGGCCCTCCGCGGGGGCGGGAGGCTCTAACATAGCGCGATTCCGGGTCTTGAACCCCGCTCCCCTTGCTTACCGAGAGGTCGCACGCTAAACTCATCTCGGTAACCAAGGGAGCGCGCCGTGAGCAAGCCGACCGACCTCGTCCAGGGAACCCTCGACCTCCTGATCCTCAAGATCCTCACCCTCGAGCCCCTGAACGGCTGGGCCGTGGGCCAGCGACTGAAGCAGCTTTCCTCCGACGTGCTCCAGGTCAGCGAAGGCTCGCTCTACCCCGCCCTCCACAAGCTCGAGCAGGAGGGCTGGATCACCGCCGAATGGCGTCAGAGCGAGAACAACCGCCGCGCCAAGTTCTACTCGCTGACCCGGCTGGGCCGCCGACAGCTCGCCCACGAAACTGAAAGCTGGCGGCGGTTGTCCAACGCCATATCGGCCGTGGTTCGGCTGCGCGAGGCGTGAGCCGGTGCGGCCTGCGGCGAGCGGTGCGGCTTGCTCGCCCCGGGCTCGATCCGAGGCTCCCCTTAGGGCGCCACAGGCCTGACCCATGCGTCTGGAACATTGGCTGTATAAGCTCCCGCTCCGGTTGCGCTCACTCTTCAGGCGCCGCCAAGTCGAACGCGACCTCGACGACGAGCTCCGCGATCACCTGGAACGCGAAACCGCCGAGCGAATCCGGCTGGGCGGAACCCCGGAGGAGGCCCAGCGAGCAGCACGCGTAAGCCTGGGCGGAATCGAGCAGCAGAAGGAAGCCGTGCGCGACACCCGTGGCCTTAAGCCACTCGAGGATCTGGTAAAAGACCTCCGCTATTCTCTCCGGGCGCTCCGCCGCAACCCGGGCTTCACCGCTGCCGCCGTCCTCGTGCTTGGACTCGGCCTGGGCGCCAGCACCGCGGTCTTCAGCGTGCTCGACGCGGTGCTGCTCTCCCAGCTCCCCTATCCCGACGCCGACAAGCTCGTCCGGATCTTCCAGCAGAACTCTCCCACCAACCTCTGGACGCTCTCCGTCGTTGACCTCCAGGCCACCGCCGAGCAGCAACAGAGCTTCGCCGCCTTCGGCGGGGCCCGCTGGATGGCCGCGGCGCTCTCCGGCGCCGGGGCTCCCGAGAACGTGGCCATCGGCAAGGTCAGCGCGGGCTTCTTCGCGGCGCTCGGGGTGACGGCGGCACACGGCCGCCTCCTCGCACCGGGGGACGAGGCTCCCGGCGCGCCCGCGGTGGTCGTGGTGTCCCACGCGCTCGCGGAGCGCGCGTTAGGCGCCGGCGCCCAGGCGGTGGGCAAGACCATTACCCTCGACGGCGTGAGTCATACAGTGGTCGGCGTGCTGCCGCCCAAGCGTGACGAGCTCGCCGGGATCACCGCCGTCGCCTGGCCCGCGCTCCAGCTCAGCACGCCCACCCGCCGGGGCCCCTTCGGCTACCGCGGCATCGCGCGCCTCAAGCCCGGCGTCACCCTTGACGCCGCCGCGCGCGACCTGGCCGGCATCAGTGAGCGGATCTTCCCGCTCTGGGCCGCGGGCTTCCAGGACAAGACCGCCCGGCTCACCCCGGTGCCGCTTCGCACCACCATCATCGGCGCCGCGGACCACTCGGTGACCCTCTTCGCGGGCGCGGTGGCCCTGGTCCTCCTCATCGCGATCGCCAACGTCGGCACCCTGATGCTGGTGCGCACCTCCGCGCGCGAGCAGGAGCTCTCGGTGCGCGCCGCGCTCGGCGCGGCCCGCCCCCGCCTCGCTCGGCTGGTGGCCACCGAATGCTTGAGCCTCGGACTGCTTGCGGGGCTCACCGGGTTAGGGATCGCTGCCGTCGGTGTCCGCCTCGTCGCCACCCTCGCCCCCGATCTCCCGCGCCTGGCCGAAGTGGGACTCGATGCCCGCGCGTTTGGCTTTTTAGGTGGAGCGGCGCTCCTCTCGGCGCTCCTGGTGAGCCTCTCGCCCCTGGCCCAGGTGCTGCGTCGCGCGGCCACCCCGTCGCTGCTGCCCGACGCGCGCCGCGCCGGCACGAGTCGGAGTTCCAACCGCACCCGCGCCGGGTTCGTCATCGCCGAGTTCGCCCTGGCATTACCTCTGCTTCTGGGCGCGGGGCTCATGCTCCAGAGCTTTCTCCGTCTGCAGCGGGTGAACCCGGGCTTCGATCCGGTGGGTGTGGGCAGCGTGAATCTTGGACTGCCGGCCGCGCGCTATCCCGAGGACCCCGCGCGGCGGCTCTTCTGGCGCCAGGTGGTACAGCGCGTCGAAGAAGTTCACGGTGTGGTCGCGGCCGGTCTCACCACCTCGCTGCCCCCCGACAACGGCGGCGACGTCAACAACTTCGATCTCATCGCCCACCCGGTCCCCCAGGGTACTTCGCAACCAGCAGCTCCCTGGGTGTGGGTCACCAACGGGTTTTTCCAGGCGATGGCCATTCGGTTGCTCGAGGGTCGCCTCTTCACCGCCGCGGATTCTAGCAACGCGCCCCCGGTGATCGTGGTGAGCCGGGCCTGGGCCGCGCGCTATTTCCCGGGCGAACCGGTGCTGGGCCAGCAGCTCGTCGAAGGCGGCTGCACCAGCTGCCCGCTCACCACTGTCGTCGGGGTGGTGGGTGACGTCCACTATCTCGGCCTGGCCAATGCCGCCGAGGGGATCTATGCCCCGCTGGCGCAAACCCAGGTGCGCTCCGCCAGCCTGGTGGTCCGAACCAGCGGCGCACCGGCGGCGGTATTCTCCACCATCCGCGCCAAGGTCGCCGCGCTCGATCCCGAGCTGCCCTTCGCCGAATCCCTGCTGCTCGACCGGCTGCGCGACTCGCTCGCCGATCCCAAGCGCTGGACCGCCGTGCTATCGGCCTTTGCCGCGGTGGCAGTGCTGCTCGCGGCGCTCGGCATCTTCGGGCTGATGTCGTACGTGGTGCGGCAGCGGCGGCGGGAGATCGGCGTGCGCATTGCGCTGGGTGCCCAGCCGGGGGCAGTAACCCGCATGATCGTCGCGCGCGGGATGCGCTACGCCCTCATCGGCACGGCCATTGGCTCAGGGCTAGCCGCGGTGCAGGTGCGCTGGCTCCGTGCCTTGCTCTTCCAGGTGGCGCCCAGCGATCCCCTGTCGCTGCTCGGCGGAGCCGGCGTGCTGCTCCTCGCGGGATTCCTGGCCTGCTGGCTCCCAGGAAGGCGGGCGGCACGGATCAAGGCGCTGGAGGCGATCAGCACGGAGTAGTGGTCCACCGGGCGTCAGCGCACCCGCGGTCGGCGAGCGGCTGCGGGGTCCGAGTGAGTGTAGCCCCGCTATTCCTGTCAGGTTTGCTCATGAAGGCGCACTCGCAGCGCCCTGAGGCAATTTCGTCCTGCGCGCCCGGGAAAGGCGGCCGCGGCCTATTCGTGCCGTAACGCCACCACCGGCTCGACCCCCGTCGCCCGCCGGGCCGGCACCAGACTCGCCAGCAGCCCCACCCCGGTGATGGTCAGCACCACCAGCGTGAAGACCGGCGGGTCCCGCGGTGCCACTTCGAACATCAGGATCCCGATCACCCGCGTGAGCAGGAGTGCGATCACCAGTCCGACCCCGAGACCAAGCGCGAGCTGCTTTCCCCCCTGCCGCAGCACCAGCCGGATCACGTCGCGCGCGCTGGCGCCGAGCGCCATCCGGATCCCCATCTCCCTGGTGCGCCGGCTCACCGAGAACGAGAGCACCCCGTAGAGCCCGACCGTGGCCATGAAGAGCGCCGCACCGCCAAAGACGATGAACAGGCTGCCGAACACGTAGTAGAACCAGGTCTCCTGACGGATCACCCCCTGCATCGTTTCCACGTTGTAGATCGGGAGGTTCGGATTGAGGGAGCGGACCATTTCCCGGACCGACCGGGTGAGGGCGAGCGGATCCCGGCCCACCGCCTGAATGGCGATGCTCACGAAGCGCGGGTCCCGCTGCGCCAGCGGCACGTAGTACCCCCATGGGTCCCGCCGTTCGGTGCCGAACCCCTCCATCCGCAGGTCGGGTACGACGCCCACGACCGTCATCAACGCCCCCAGGCTGTCGCGTCCCGCCAGCTCGGCGAACCGCTGGCCCAGCACATCGCGCCCGGCGAAGAACCGTTTGGCGAAGGACTCATTCACGATCGCGACACGCTCGCTTCCCACTGCGTCGCCGGGGTTGAAATCCCGGCCGCGGAGGATCCGGACTCCGAAGGTGACGAAGTATCCGGGCGTGACTGTCGAGGTCCGCGCCTCGGGATAGTCACGCGGCGTGGCGTAACTCTCTCCCGCGATGCCGATGCTCCGGCCGCCATCATTGAGCGGGAGGTTGGTCGTGAGCGCGGCCGACCGCGCCCCGGGCAGCCGGTCGAGCCGCTCCGAGAGACCCCGGAAAAACCGCCGCCGCGCCGCCGTATCGGGATACTCGGTATCGAAGAGCCCCACCCGGGCGGTAAAAACCCGTTCGGTCGCGAACGGATAGTCGAACTGGCGCAGCTTGACGATGCTCCGGACCATCAGCCCCGCCCCGATCAGCAGAGCGCAGGAGAGCCCGATCTCGGCCGTCACCAGCACCCGCGTGAGCCGGCCACCCAGGACCCCGGTCCCCCGGGATTCGTCCTTGAGCGTCGCGTTCACGTCGGTCTTGAGCACGTAGAACGCGGGCGCCGCCCCGGCCAGGAGCGCGGCCAGGACGGTTACCCCGACGACGAACAACAGCACCGGCAGGTCGAGACCGAACTGCATGTAGTACGGCTTCCCCACGCTCTGGGTGGCCCCGTCGAACAAGGTGACCCCGGCATAGGCGATCGCGGTTCCGAGCACCGCTCCCGCCAGCGCGAGCAGCAGCGTCTCCGCAAAGAAGGGGAGCACCACGCGAAGCCGCGACGCGCCTAACGCGCTTCGGACCGCGGCCTCCCGGGTGCGCAGGGTCGCGCGCGACATCAGCAGATTGGCCACGTTGGCGATCGCGATCAGCAGCACGAAGATGGTCGCGATCTGCATCGCCCCGAACACCGCGACCAGTTCGGGTCCGGTGTCGTCCTCGACGAAGCTGCGGAACCGGGTGGTGAACCCGGCGTTCGATATCGGGTACGCCTTGGCCAGGCGGTCCGCGATTCGGGTCATCTCGAGCTCCGCCTGATCCAGACTGACCCCATCCTTGAGCCGGCCGAAGACCTGAAACTGCGGGCCCCGGCTCCGGTCAGGGTTCGCTGTCCGCTCGTCCCGCTGCGCCACCCAGAGGTCCTGGTCCTGGGGGAACCGGAATCCTTTGGCCATCACGCCGAGGATCGTCGCCGCTTCGCCGTTCACGATCACCGGTTTGCCGGAGATGTTCGGGTCGGACCGATACCGGGTCGCCCAGACCTGGTAGCCCAGCACCACGGTGAGCGGCGCCCCCGCCGCGCCGTCGCCGGGTCGGAACGTGGTGCCCACGATGGGCCGCACCCGGAGCACGTCGAAGACGCTCGCGGAAACGAAGCCGCCGTTGTAGCGCTCCGGCCCTTCGGTGCCCGCCAGGTTCACCGTGCCGGTGGAGAAGTGCGCCAACGCTTCGAAAGAGGTCTGCTGGTCCCGCCAGTCGTAGAAGTCGTGGACCGGCACCGACCCGAAGTTGATCTCGCGGGACGGGTTGGTCCGATAGATCAGAGTCAGCCGGGCGGGCGCCGGAACGTCCAGCCCGCGGAGAAACACCCCGTAGAGCAGACTGAAGGCGATGGTGCAGAGCCCGATGCCCAGGGCCAGGGTGAAGCTCGTGATGACGGCGGACATCGGCTCCTTGCGGAGCGCGCGCACGCCGAGCAGGAGGTCGTGCCAGGGGGCCTTCATCTGCGGTCCCGGCGGAGGGTATGCGGGTATTACGGACGCGAGACTTGTGAGTTTCACTTCGGAACACGTAAGAGCTGATGCTGCAGGCAGGAATGTTCAATGCGCGACCGCGCTCGCGCGAGCTGATCTACGTCCTGCTGGCCGAGCT
>CAZYPO010000015.1:15975-41496 GCA_964649225.1 uncultured Gemmatimonas sp.
CCGCTGGGAGCTGACGGGGCAGCTGCCCGAGGATGTCCGGCAGATGCTCAGCGCGCCCGTGCGGGCGCGCTAGCACCTGGGCGCACGCGTTACGGCTGCTTCATCGCCGGCTCCGCGCACGCCGTCATCCCCTGGTTCGACGCCGACGTGATGTCCACTCGGCGGTCCCACCATTTGCCCTTGTCGTGCGTCCGCGTGTTGAGATCCTTCCACGCCTGCGGCACCTGGTCGTCCGGGACCGGGTACGCCTCCCCGAATCCCTCGATGGCGCTGAAGCGGTCATCCGAAATCCCGAACTGATTCAGCGCGTGGTGGACCGTGTGCACCCGCCGCCACGAGAGGTCGCAGTTGTAGGCGTCCGTCCCCATGAAGTCGGCGTGGCCCGCCAGCCGCACCTTGATCTCGGGGTATTTCTTGAGCGAGTCCGCCGCCGCACGCACGCTGTCCATCCCGGCGGGGGTGAGCTTGTCGCGGTCGAACGCGAAGTTGGTCCCGAAGATGACGACCTCGAGCGGGACCTCGACCGTCGATTCGTCACTCATTCCCTCGCAGTTGGCCGTCACCGTGTAGGTGCCGTACTGGCCCCAGTTGAAGCTGTTGCCGCTCTGCTTGGGGTTGCCCGTGGCGGTCAGGGGGCAGTTGTTGAGCGCCCGGTTGGCGCCGTCGCTCATGATCCCGGTGACCGTGAACGTCACCGACTCGTTCAGCTTCAGCTTGGCGCGATCCGGCCGCAGGTCGATGCGCGTCAGGGTGGCGGCCGGCGGCGGCGGGGGAGGCGGCGGCGGCGGCTCCCGAATCACCACCGACGCCGTGGCGGTGAGCCCGCTCTTCGGCTCCGTGGCCGTCACCTGGTAGCTACCCGGAGTTGGCCCCGCGGTGTATTCGCCCGATTGGGTGATGTCGCCGCCGGTGGCGGTCCAGACGACGTCGCGGGGCTTCCCGCAGTGGGTCGCCGTGGCGCTGAAGTTCGCTCTCTCGCCGCGGTTCAGCGTCGCGTTGGTGGGGCTGATCGTCACCCCATCGGCGGACTTGTTGCACCCGCCCAGCAATAGGCTCAAACCGGCGTTGACGCCGAGGTTGTGGTACTTCCCATGGTCCGCATTGTCCTTCAGCGTCTGGTCCCAGGTCGCCTCTACCCGCACCGGGCCGAAACGGAACCCGCCCACGCCGCCGATGCCGCTGTCGTCGAAGTCCGCGTCCTCTCCGTACATGTTGCGCACGTAGCGGGCGCCCAGCAGAAAGGCCGCCTTGTGGCCCAGCGGGAAGTTGTAAGTGAGGCCGGCGTGGATCGGGAGGTGGCGAACCTTCCCCCCACCCGCCGCGTCGACCTTGGTATAGCTCGCGTCCGCCTCGACCGCGAGGTTCCTGACCACGAAGACCCCGAGCCGGAGTCCGCCGCCGATTCCGTTCTCCGCAGGCAGCTTGTTGGTGACGTCGGTCTTGAGCGACTCCCCAAACTTGGTCCACCGCCCGAACGCCCCCAGCTCCACCGTCCCACTTGACTGTGCCGCCATCGGGCCGACCGCGAGCGCGCTGGCGAGTGTGAGCAGAATTCCTCTTCCCGTGCTTCGCATGTGCGTACCTACCCCAGTTGACTGGTTTTCGTCACAATCCGGACTGATGCTGGGGACGTCGCAGCGCCCTTCAGTTAGGACACGCTGTCTCCTAACCCGCGACCGATAATCAGGCTGTTTTGCGCCCAGCGGCGCCGGGAGCGGCCGAAAAGCGGGCAGGTCGTGCAATCCGCTGGCGGAACCCCGTTTTTGGGGCGATTCTATGGACAGTCCCCCCGCCCCGAGACCACCATGCTCCTCCCGCTGCTGATGCTCCTGCTTCAGGCCCCGGCCCCCGAAGCCCGCCTGGTCCGCTACCCCCACGTCTCCCAGAACAAGGTCGCCTTCACTTACCTGGGCGACATCTGGACCGCCACGACCGACGGCAGCGAAGTCCACCGCCTCACCGTCCATACCGCGCGCGACGCGTATCCGCGCTTCAGCCCCGACGGCAAGTGGATCGCCTTCTCCAGCGATCGCTACGGCAACATGGATGTCTTCATCATTCCGTCCGAGGGCGGCCAGCCCACCCGGCTCACCTGGCACTCCGCCGGCGACTTGGTCCTCGGCTGGACCCCGGACGGCAGGCGCGTCCTCTTTTCCAGCAACCGCGGCGAGCGCTTCGGCGCGATGCTCTACACCGTCGACCTCGAGGGCCACCTGCCCGTCTCGGCGGGGCCCGATATCGGCGTCTCCGCGAGCTACTCCCCCGACGGCACCCGGCTCGCCTTCAATCGCAAGTCCCAGGTCTACTGGCGCAAGGGGTATCGCGGCGCCTACCAGAGCGACGTCACGGTGCTCAACACCGCCACGGGCACCTTCACCGACCTCACCGATTTCAACGGGCTAGACAGCTGGCCCATGTGGGGGCGCGACGGCTTCATCTACTTCGTGAGCGACAAGGACGGCAACGCCACCAATCTCTACCGCGTGCCCGACAAGGGCGGCGCGGCTGAGCGGGTTACTTCGTTTTCCTCGGGTGACGTGCGCTGGCCCGCCATTTCCGCCGACGGCAAGACCATCGCCTTCGAGCACGACTTCGGCCTCTGGCTCTACGACGTTGCGGGCAAGCAGGCCAGGAAGGTCCCGCTCCACATCAACGCCGAGCTGCAGGAGAATCTCACCGAGAGCCGGAGCTTCCGCTCCGAGGCCAACGACTACGCCCTGGCCCCGAACGGCCGCCGCATCGCCGTCTCCATCCACGGCGAACTCTTTACCGCCCCGGTCGAAGAAGGCGACCTCCGCCAGCTCACCGCCGGTGCCGCGCGCGACGTGAACCCGTTCTACTCGCCCGATGGCAACCGGCTGGCCTGGGTCTCCGACTCGAGCGGCCGGGAAGAGGTGTGGGTCGCGCCCGCGGAGGGCGGCCCCGCCGAGCGGATCAGCGACGTGGACGCCTTGAAGCAGGCGGTTACCTGGGCGCCCGACGGCAAGTCCATCGCCTACACCGCGTCCGACAACAAACTCCGACTCTACGCGTTCGACACCAGGCGCACTTCGGAGCTGGTGAGCGGGCGCTATGGCAACATCGGCCAGCCGGTCTTCAGTCCCGACGGCAAGTGGATCGCGTATTCCAAAGCCGATGAGGACCGCACCGCCGACATTTACCTCATCGCTGCGTCGGGCGGCGTCGAGCACCGCGTCACCTTTGACTCCTACAACGACGGCGGCCCCGAGTTCAGTCCCGACGGCCGCACCCTCTATTTCCGGCGCACCGACGGGGTGCAGGGCGGGTTAGGCGGCCCCGCGCTGGCCCAGCTCTGGGCCGTGGGACTCGAGCGCCAGCCCTATGACCCCGACGATCCCGACACCCGTCCCGCCGACGACAGCACCCGCAGGGCGCCGCGCAACGCCCCCGCGCGTGAGCTCGCCATTGATTGGGCCGGGCTGGAGCGTCGCACCCGCCGGCTCACCAACATGCCCTTCTCGGTGAATGACTACGCGGTGGCGCCCGACGGCCGCACCTTGGTCTTTGCCACCCAGGAGCAGGTCGGTGCCCGCACCAGTGCCGCGCTGTTCAGCATCGGCACCGACGGCCGCCGGGTGGCCAGGCTGGCCTCGCTGGCGGCTCCGGTCGGCGCGGGCGACGACGAACCCCAAACCGGAGGCGGGTTCGGCGGTGGTGTGAGCGGGTTAGCCTTCACCCCCGACGGCCGCACCGTCTACTTCCAGCGCGGCGACGGCGTCTACGCGCTGACCCTCCGCACAGCCGGAGGTGTGGATGCCGCCGGATCGCCTGCTCCCTCCTCCCTCCTCCCTCCTCCCCGCCACCTCGCCTTTACCACCCGGGTCACCGTCGATCTGTCCGCCGAGCGGACCCAGATGTTCGACGACGCGTGGCGGACCATGAAGTACCGGTTCTACGACCCCGCGATGCACGGCAAGGACTGGGACGCCATGCGGGCCAAGTACCGCCCGCTGCTGGCTCATGTCGGCGACCGCGACGAGTTGCTCAACATCGTGAACGAGATGATCGGCGAGCTCAATGCCTCGCACACCGGCGCCGCCGCGCCACCCGGCGGCAACGCGGGCGGCACCGCCACGGCCCACCTCGGCGTGGAGCTCGAGCCCGACGCCAAGGCCGGCCGCTACAAGGTCACCCACATCTACCAGGGCGGCCCCGCCGATAAGGACTGGGTCAAGCTCACTGTGGGCGATTACCTGATCTCGATCGACGGCACCCAGATCAAAGCGGGCGACAATTACTGGCGGCTGCTTTCCGATCGCCTGAACCGGCGGGTGAGCGTCGCCTTCAACGCCCAGCCGGTAGCCGAAGGCGCGGTGACCTCGCGGATCGACCCGGTCCCGGCAAACCAGTTCAACCAGCTGCGCTACGACCGCTGGGTCGAGCAGCGCAAGGTGATGGCGGACAAGCTCTCCAACGGCCGGGTGGGCTACCTGCACATCCAGGCCATGAACCAGCCCTCGCTGCGGAAGTTCGAGAAGGAGCTGCGCGAGAACCGTGACAAGGAGGCGCTGGTGATCGACCAGCGCTGGAACGGCGGCGGCAACATCGAGCAGGAGCTGCTCCAGATCCTGGTGCAGCGCGAGTACGAGGTCTGGCAGCCGCGCGGGACCGAGACCAGCAGCCGGCCCTTCGCGGGTTACTTCGGCCCCAAGGTGGTGCTGCAGAACTGGCGCTCGGCGAGCAACGCCGAGATGTTCCCGGCGGGGTTCAAGGCGCTGGGGCTGGGCCAGGTCATCGGCGAGCCCACCATGGGCGCGGTCATCGGGACGGGGAGCTATTCCCTGATCGACGGCTCCACGGTGCGGACCCCGGGCGTCGGGGTGTATCTCGCCGACGGCAAGCTGACCAACATGGAGAACTACGGCGTGCAGCCGGACATCCTGGTGCCCCACCGCCCGGAGGACGAGCTGGCGGGCCGCGATCCGCAGCTGGAGCGCGCGGTGCAGGAGCTGCTCAAGAAGCTGGGGAACAAGCGGCCGCTGACGCCGTAGCCTCTACTGGCGCCGCTGCCGCTCCAGCACGCGTCCTGGCTTGGCTCCGGTCACCTTACCACCGCTCACCACCGGGACGCCGTTCACCAGCACGTGCTCGATCCCGCGCTGGGCCACGCAGGGCTGGAGATAGGTCGCGTCGCTGCGAATCGAGTCGGGATCGAACACCACCAGGTCCGCCAGCATCCCCTCGCGCAATAACCCGCGATCGGCGAGGCCGAGGGCCTGCGCCCCGACCGAGGTCAGCGAGCGGATCGCGTAGGGCAGGGTGATGGTCTTCCGCTCGAACCCGAAGGTGCGGAGCAGCCGGCCGGACGTCCCGTGGGCGCCCGGGTGCTGGAAGGGGCTGCAGTTGGTCAGGTCGTCCACGCCGCGGTCGAGCGCGACGCCGTTCCAGTCGTGCCGCATCCACTCCTCGATGTCCACCATCCCTATCGCGCGCATGGTCCAGACCACCCCGCCGAGCGTGTTAGGAAAGCCGTTCCGGGCCAGCCAGAGCACGCTGTCGAAGAGGCTGAGCCCTTTCTCGCGGGCCACCTGGCCGAGCGTTTTGCCGATCAGCGTCTGGTCCGGGAAGCCGGTGATCAGGAGCCCGTCGGGCCCGCCCTGGCGGTCCACCTCGTAGACCGCGTCGGTCTCGAGCAGCGCGCGCCGCTTGGGATCGGCCAGGTTGCGATCGAGGTTGGCGAGCGCGCCGCTGAAATCCACCGGCGGGAAGTCGTCGCTCATGCTCATCCCCGGGACCTCCTGTTTCGCGAGTGCCCAGCGCGGCACCAGCGTCACGGTCTCCGCATAGCCCTCGTAGGAATGCATGTTGGTGTAGATCCTGAGGCCCTCGTCCCAGGCGCGCTGGATCGTCTCGACTGTCACCTTCGCCACGCCCCACTCGCGCGGCCCCTTGGCATGGATGTGGTCGAACCAGAAGGGGACGTTCGCTTCCCGGGCGATCCCAATCCCTTCATTGATCGCGTCCTGCCAGTCGACGTGCCGCTGCGTCGGGTGATCCATGTGACTTGGCAGCTGCCACTTGGGGTAGCGGCCCTGCGAGCGCATGTGGGCCTGCACGTGCCCGCCGTACTCGGAGACGACTTTCGCCAGGGCGATGAGCTCTTCGGTGGTCGAATAGCGCATCGGGTTGTATTCCAGGCCGGTCGAGAGCCCGAAGCCGCCCTCCTCCATCCCCTGTCGGACCAGGGCCTGCATGCGGGTTAGCTCTTCCGCTGTGGCGGGCCGCATCACCTCTTCCGGCTTGCTGCCCATGACGAGGCGCCGCACCGTGCCGTGGGCGACCATCGGGACCAGGTTGAGCGCGTGGCCCAGCTTCCGCAGCGAATCGCGCTGGGCGGCGAGCGGCCAGACGCCGCCCTCGAGCCCGTCGGCGTTGATGACCGCGGTGGTGAAGCCTTGCAGCAGATAGTTCGGGACCAGCCCCTGTCCACGCAGGATGCCGCGGTCGATGTGCTCGTGCAGCGCGATAAACCCTGGCGTGACGAACTTGCCGCGCGCCAGGATCACCCGTGCCGCGGCGGCAGTGCGCAGGTCGCCGAGCGCCGCGATGCGGTCGCCCCGGATCCCGATGTCGGCGGGAAACCAGGGGTTTCCGCTGCCGTCGAGCACCCGGCCACCGAGGATGATGAGGTCGAACCGCTGGACCGGCTGGGCCTGGCTGGACTGGGATCCGAGGAACAGGAGCAGAGCGGCGAGGACGAGGCGGGTTCGCATCCGGCGAGGTTAGCTCGGCGGCAGGGATTCGTCCAGCGCGCTGGGCTCCCGACGAGAGCTGAGGCTCCCCGCGGGCGCGTCGGTGCCAAACTGATGTGAGTCTGGGAGGTGTCAATACCTAACACTGCAGCGCCCGAAGCGGAGCCTCGGCTCGAGTTCGGGAGCCCAGCCACCAGCAGCGCGGCGGCCCTAGCCGTCTTCCCTTCCCGGCGGCATCTTCCCCATCCATGTCTGAGTTCCAATCCCGCCTCGAAGCCGGCCTCACCGGGCGCTACACCCTCGAGCGCGAGCTGGGCCAGGGCGGCATGGCCCTCGTCTTCCTGGCCCGCGACCTCCGCCACGACCGCAAGGTCGCCCTCAAGGTCCTGCGCCCCGAGATCTCCGTCGAAATCGGCGCCGAACGCTTTCTGCGCGAGATCAAGATGGCGGCCGGGCTCACCCACCCCCACATCCTGCCGGTCTACGACTCGGGAGAGGCCGGCGGACTGCTCTTCTACGTCATGCCCAACATGGAAGGCCGCTCGCTGCGGGAGCGGCTCGACGCCGAGAAGCAATTGCCGCTCGAGGAGGCGCTCCGCATCACTCGCGAGGTCGCCTCGGCGCTCGATTACGCCCACCGGAATAGGGTGATTCACCGCGACATCAAGCCCGAGAACATCCTGTTCCATGAAGGCAACGCCATGGTGGCCGATTTCGGCATCGGCAAGGCGCTGACCGGATCTGCCGGCGTCACCCAGACCGGACTCGCGGTCGGCACCCCGGCCTACATGAGCCCGGAACAGTCCATGGGCGAGCAGGAGATCGACGGCCGGAGCGACATCTACAGCCTGGGCTGCGTGCTCTATGAAATGCTGACCGGCGAGGTGCCCTTCACCGGACCCACCGCCCAGGCCATCATGACCAAGCGGTTCGTCTCACCCGTCCCCCACGTCAAAGCGATGCGCGACGTGCCCGAGGGGTTGGACGAGATCGTGACCAAAGCGCTGGCCCGGGCCCCGGTGGATCGCTTCACCACCGCGGCGCTCTTCGCCGAGGCCCTCCGGCCCGCCGGAACCGGGCGCACCCCGCCCGACGCGGCCCGGGCCGCGCCGGCCGCTAAGGCCATCGCCGTCCTCCCGCTCGCCAACCTGAGCGCCGACCCTGAAAACGAGTACTTCAGCGACGGCATGACCGAGGAGATCATCGGCGCTCTCTCCAAGGTGCCGGGCCTGCAGGTCGCCTCGCGCATCTCGTGCTTCTCCTTCAAGGGGAAAGAGGTCGACCTTCGCCAGGTCGGCGAGAAGCTCGGCGTAGGGTCGGTGCTCACGGGAAGCGTGCGGAAAATCGGCAACCGGATCCGGATCAACGCCCAGCTCGTCAACGTGGAAAGCGGCAACAATCTCTGGTCCGAGACCTACGACCGGCAGCTCGAGGATGTCTTCGCCATTCAGGACGAGCTCTCCCGAGCCATCGCGGATGCGCTCAAGCTTCAGCTCGGCAGCGCCGGCGACCAGCTGGTGGCACCCACCAAGAACCTCGAGGCCTACAATCTCTACCTGAAAGGGCGCTTCTTCTTCTTCCGGTTCACGGAGCCGGGCCTGCGCAAGAGTATGGAGCTGTTCCAGCACGTGCTCCTGCAGGAACCCGGCTACGCCCGCGCCTATTCGGGAATCGCCGACTGCTGGTGCGAACTGGCCGACGACTGGGTCGCACCCGACGACGCCTATCCCCGGGCGAAGGCGGCGGCGACCACGGCATTGCGACTCGACCCCGAGCTGGTCGAGGCGATGACCTCGATCGGGAAGGTGCTCTGCTGGTATGAGTGGGACTTCGCCGGCGCGGAACAGCAGCTGCGCCGCGCGGTGGCGCTCAACCCCAATTACACCGAGGCGCACTGGACCTTCGGCAGCGTTCTGCCCGCGGTGGGTGCCCTGGGTGAGGCGATCGCGGAGATGCGCAAGGCGATCACCCTCGATCCGCTGCACCCGCACCACAGCCGCTGGCTCGGCCGCTTCCTGCTCTATGCCAGGGACTACGACGCGGCGATCACCCAGAGCCAGAAGACGCTCGAGCTCCACGCCGACTACACTCACGCCTATCTGGACGCCGGCTCCGCCTATCTGGCACAAGGCAAGCCGGATCAGGCCCTGGAGTGGTACCAGCGGGGACAGAAGCTGGAGTCCAGTGTCCGCTCCTACGATGCCTTCATCGTGCGGGCGCTGGCGCCGCTGGGGCGACGGGAGGAGGCGGCTGAGATCCTCGCCCGGTTGGAGGAGGAGTCAAAGCAGCACTACATCCGGGCCGAAGTCCTCGCGATGGGATACGCAGCGCTGGGGGAACTCGACAAGGCCTTCGCCCTTCTCGAGCGGGCCTACCAGGCTCGGTCCTCCGGGCTGATCTACCTCCACCTGGATCCCGGCTACGAGCCGCTCCGGAAGGATCCGCGGTACCAGGAGCTGGTGGAGAGGATTGGGTTGCGGTAGCCCCCCCGGAGTTCAGTCGGGGACGCGGGCAAGTCGCCTCACTGTCCTCCCCGACCTCCCGCCAGCCGCCCGAGCAGCTCGCCCAGCCGCCGGATCTCCTCACCGTAACGCGCCCAGTCCCCGGCCCGCTGCGCCGCGAGCGCCGCCTCGTAGCGGCGCCGCGCCTCGGTCAGCAGACTCCGCAGCTCCGTCTCACCGAGCACGGGCCCCGCTGGCGCTGCCCCGGCTGCCGCCGCCGCCGCGCCGACCGGCGCCACCGGCTGGTTCCGCGCTGCTCCACTCCCGCCACCGAAGAGCAGGGTCAGGCCGGCATCCAGCGTCTCCTCCATTACCACCTGGTTCTGATACGCCACCACCACCCGCTTGAGCTCGGGAATCCGCCCGCCCTCCGCCTGCAAATACAGCGGCTGCACGTAGAGCAGCGACTGTTCGATCGGGATCACCAGCAGATCGCCCCGGATCACCTTGGAGCCGCCCTGATCCCAGAGCGAGACCTGGCGTGACACCTCGGTGTTCTGGTTGATGCGGTTTTCGATCTGCTGCGGACCGAACACCAGACTCTGCCGCGAGAGCTGGTACACTCGGAGCTTTCCGTACACCTCGCCGTCGTTCCGCGCCACCATCCACGCCGCGAGGTTGTCCTTTCCCCGCGGCGTAAAGGGCACCATGTAAATGAATTCCGCCTTGGGCTCCTCCGGCAGCCGCATGATGATGTGCCGCATGAACGGCACCGCCGCCTCCGATTCGGCCACCACCGGGATCTGCCACTGGTCTTCCCGGTGGTAGAAGTCCTCCGGCGCCTCCATGTGGTAGGTCGTGTACAGGCTGGTCTGCACCCGGTACAGCTCGTCCGGATAGCGAATGTGGGCCCGCAAGTCCTTCGGCATGCTGTCGAGCGGCACCAAGATGCCTGGGAAGACCCGCGCCCAGGTCCGGATGACCGGGTCGGTCGGCGCGCTCACGTACGCGGTGAGCGTCCCGTTGTAGGCATCGATGACCAGCTTGACGCTGTTGCGCATGTAGCTGGTGCCGTCGCTGAGCCGCTGCGCGTAGGGATAGCCGTCCGAGGTGGTGTAGGCATCGGCGATCCACTGCAGCCGGCCGTCGTCCGTGATCACGAGATAGGGATCGCGATCGAAGCGGAGGAACGGCAGTGCGCGCTGGGCCCGCTCGACGATGTTGCGGTAGTAGAGGACGCGGCTCTGGCTCCCGATGTCTCCCGAGAGCAGAATCTTGGAAGAGCCGAAGCTGACCGCGAGCACCAGGCGGCGCAGCAGATTGCCGACCGTGACCCCGCCGCTGCCCTCGTACGAGGCGTAGACGTTCGCCTCGCCGGAGGGATGGTCGAACTCCCGCTGCTTGGTGCCCACGAACACGAACGAGCTCGCCAGCTCACCGTAATAGAGCTGCGGCCGGGTGATCTTGAGTGACACGGTCGCCACCGGCGGCAGGTCCCGGATAAACAACACCGGCAGCCCTTCGGTGGTGACCTGGTTGACCGGGCCCAGCGTGAGCCCCATCCCATGGGTGAAGGTCAGGTGCTCGTTAATGAAGGTCCGGGTCGGCAGCGACGCGGGGTTCAGTTCCCGCGGTGAGAGCAGTACCTGGCGGTACTTCCCGTCGACCCAGTAGCGGTCGTCGTCCACCGAGATGAAGTCGTAGTAGGTGCGGATCTCCTGCAGCTGGCCGAAGGTCTGCAGCAGCGGATCCCGGTCCCACAGCCGCACGTTGTCGATGGTGGGCCCGTTGGCGCGGATATCGGCCAGGGTGAGATCGGCCTCGCCATTGAGCTCTTTGGTCTCCACGCTGTCGAGACCCCAGGCAGCCCGCGTCGCGGCGATGTGATGGATGAGGTAGGGCGTCTCGCGGGTGAGCTCGGTCGGCGCCACCACCAGTTTCTGCATCAGCAGCGGGAATAACCCGCGGCCGAGTATCGCCGCGAGCAGATAGCCGCCCACGGCCCAGAGCCCGTAGCGACCCAGCTCGCGCCGGATTCCGCCGACCAGCACCAGCACGGCGCCGATGCCGGCGAGCACCGCCGTCACCCTGAATGCCGGCAGCCGCGCGTGCAGATCGGTATAGCTCGCCCCGACCAGCGGGCCTGTGCTCGAGTAGAGCAGCCGGGGAATGTCCACCAGCCAGAGCCGCACGGCGGTGAGCAGGAACCACGCGGCAAGCAGGATGGCAAAATGCATCCCCGCCGAGGGCTCGAAGCGGATGCTCCGGGAGCGAAGAACGATGTCGCCGCGCAGCCGGTAGATCGGCACCAGCAGCAGCAGCGAGAGGGTGACGAGGCCGGACAGCAGGCCGAGCAGCAACGCCAGGCCGGGCAGCGTGAAGACGTAGAAGCCGATGTCGCGGGAGAAAACCGGGTCGCTGATCCCGAACGGCGTTGCGTAGATCATGCGGAGCACCAGGCTCCAGGCCGGGGCAACCGCCAGCCCCGCGAGGAGACCCAGCGCCAGGGAGACCGGAAGCGTGAACCGTCGCAGCAGGGCGGGCACGTTGAGGCTGGGCACCGACTCGCCGAGCCGCAGCACCATCGGGTGGGGGACCAGGCCCCGCTGGGCGGTCCTCAGGTTGAGATAGAGGACGCCGGCGGTCAGGCCACCCGCCGCCAGGAAGAGAATGCCGCGGGTGACCAGCTCGCGGGTGAAGACGACGCGGTACCCGATCTCCTTGAACCACCACCAGTCAGTGAGGAATCCGCTCAGGATGGGAAACAGGAACAGGGACGCGGCGATCACCGCAATCAGCAGCAGCAAAACCACTCGGTTTCGGGGCAAGGGCGGATCCTCCTGACCCGGAGCATCGCCCGGCCGGGCGGGAAGTCAAGGGCGCTGGTATTGTAGTCGCGATGAAGCTCATCAAAGCGGCGGCTCTCGTCCTGGCCGCGTGCTCCGCGCCCCCGGCAGCGCCGCCCCAGCGCTTGCACTATCTCACGACCGCCAACCAGTTCGGTCCGGTCAGCTTTCGGGATCCGCTGGGCGTTCTCTCCCCCGATGGCGAGCGGCTCGCGTGGTCGGTCCAGAACCACCTGTATCTGCGCGGCACCAGCGGCGGCCCGGTGCGCGAGCTCACGACCGAGCCGGGACTCATTCTGCATCTTGCCTGGCTCCCGGGAGCCCGCGGGATCGCCGCCGAGCACCGCTACCGCGCTCCTCACTGGTGGATATACAACCTCGAGACCGGCCGGCATGGACCGCTATTCACACCCGGTCATCGGGCCGGGCCATCCGCGCCGCTCTCCGACTCTCTGCGGCAGCTGGCCTGGTCCCTCGACGGGAAGCGAACGGCCGGAGTGTACGACGTGGGGGACGGATCGGAGCTCTGGGTCTTCGGCGACCCTGGCGACAGCACGCAGGTCATCCGTTCCGCCAGCCGGCTGAGCTACCCGGTATTCGCGCCCGATGGCCATCTGGCGTGCCTGGCCCGTGACGGCAAGCTGCAATTCCTCCGCGACCCGTGCTCCGGGGAAACCGGTGGCCCGGCGATCGAAGCCTACGGCCCGATGGCTTTCTCGCCCAGGGGAGACACGCTGTACTACGCCGCCCCCAATGCCCTTGGCACCCTCGACCTCTGGGCCAGGCCGCGCTCGGGCTCGCCGGTTCGGCTCACCTCCTTCGCGCGGGATGCCTACGCCCCCTCCTCAGCGCGCGACGGCTCGGTGGTCTTCAAGACGCAGCACTATCGAACCGTCGTGGCTGTGGTCGCGGCTACCGGCGGGCCGGTCACCGCGATTACCGCCTTCCAGTCGGAGACGCCGTCCTGGGATCCCACGGGCAAGTGGATCGGCATCACCTATGGGACCTGGCGCCGGGTGATCGACGATTTCGCCTACCCCGACATCGCCCAGGACGTCGGGATCGTCAGCGCGGAGCCGCCCGCACCGGCGGAGCAGGTGGAGCGAGTCGTGGAGAACTCGCCCAGCGAGGACCAGTCGCTCCACTGGTCGCCCAACGGGAAATGGATCGCCTACCACTCCCACAAGGATATGGGGGACGACATTTATCTCGTGCCGGCGGACCGATCGCAGCCGGCGCGACGAATCACCAGCTTCGGGCGCGGATACGAAACCGGCTGGCCCCGCTGGTCGCCCGACGGCAAGTGGTTGGCTTTCGACGCCGATTCGAAGGGCACGGCGCGCAGGTCGGTCATCTATGTGATGGGGATCGACCAGGAGAGCGGGGTGGTGACGAGCGTGGAGCGGGAGCTCGCCTTCAACGGCTTCACCGGCGCCGCGGTGCACGCCGAGTGGATGCCGGACAGTCGGGGACTGGCGGTTCTGGCCGATGAGTCGGTGGATCAGCACCTGATTCTGCGCTCGACCCGCGACGGCGGCCCGGTCCGAACGCTCCATCGCTGGAGCAGCGAGCATCTCTTCTCCGGGCTCGGCGTATCTCCCGATGGGAAATATGTGGCGTTCGTGGCGCCGGCCGGCGGGTATTTCCAGCTCTTCCGGACTCCGGTTGGAGGCGGGACACCCGAACAGCTCACCTTCGACCCGACCAACAAGACCCAGCCGTCCTACGCGCCGGACGGCCAGCGTATCGCGTTGACCGTCTGGGAATACTCGGTTCAGTTCTGGAGGCTCGGACGGTGATCAACCGCCCTAGCCCTCCTTCCCCTCCGGCGGCATCTTCCCCATCCATGTCTGAGTTCCAATCCCGCCTCGAAGCCGGCCTCACCGGGCGCTACACCCTCGAGCGCGAGCTGGGCCAGGGCGGCATGGCCCTCGTCTTCCTGGCCCGCGACCTCCGCCACGACCGCAAGGTCGCCCTCAAGGTCCTGCGCCCCGAGATCTCCGTCGAAATCGGCGCCGAACGCTTTCTGCGCGAGATCAAGATGGCGGCCGGGCTCACCCACCCCCACATCCTGCCGGTCTACGACTCGGGAGAGGCCGGCGGACTGCTCTTCTACGTCATGCCCAACATGGAAGGCCGCTCGCTGCGGGAGCGGCTCGACGCCGAGAAGCAATTGCCGCTCGAGGAGGCGCTCCGCATCACTCGCGAGGTCGCCTCCGCCCTGGATTACGCCCACCGGAACCGGGTGGTGCACCGCGACATCAAGCCCGAGAACATCCTGCTCCATGAAGGCAACGCCATGGTGGCGGACTTCGGGATCGGCAAAGCGCTGAGTGGCGCCACCGCGGTCACCCAGACGGGACTCGCCATCGGCACCCCGGCGTACATGAGCCCGGAGCAAGCCGGCGGCGAGCAGGAGATCGACGGCCGCAGCGACATCTACAGCCTGGGGTGCGTCCTCTATGAGCTGCTGACCGGCGAGGTGCCCTTCACCGGCCCCACCGCCCAGGCCATCATGTCCAAGCGCTTCATCTCGCCCGTCCCCCACGTCAAAGCCATGCGCGACGTGCCCGACGGCCTCGACGAGGTGGTGACCCGCTCGCTCGCCCGCGCCGCGGTGGACCGCTTTGCCACCGCGGGCCAGTTCGCCGAGGCGCTCCGCGGGGATGGCGGGCCTCACCGCACCCCGGCGGCCGCCAAGTCCATCGCGGTGCTCCCGCTCGCCAACATGAGCGCCGATCCCGAAAACGAGTACTTCAGCGACGGGATGAGCGAAGAGATCATCAACGCGCTCTCCAAGCTGCCCAATCTGCAAGTCGCCTCCCGCACCTCCTGCTTCGCCCTCAAGGGGAAGGGGCTCGACATCCGACAGGTGGGTGCGAAGCTCGGCGTGGCGTCCGTGCTGGAGGGCAGCGTCCGAAAAGTTGGCAACAAGATCCGGATTACCGCGCAGCTCATCAACGTCGAGAACGGCTATCACCTCTGGTCGGAAACCTACGACCGCCAGCTCGAGGACGTCTTCGCCATTCAGGACGAGATCTCCCGGGCCATCGTGGATGCGCTCAAGCTCCGCTTGGGCGGCGAGCACGCACAAGCCGTGGCGCCGACCCAGAACCTCGAAGCCTACAGCCTGTACCTCAAAGCCCGGTTTTTCTACAACAAGTTCACCGAAGCGGGGCTCAGGAAGGGCCTGGATTTCTATCAGCAGGCGCTGCTGCAGGATCCGGGTTACGCACGCGCGCACGCCGGGATCGCCGACACCTGGTGCACCCTGGCGGATGACTGGGTGGCCCCCCAGGCCGCCTATCCGCAGGCCAAGGCGGCGGCCATGCTCGCGCTCAAGCTCGACCCTGACTTGGCCGAGGCGCTGACCTCGCTCGGCAAGGTGCTGGGCTGGCACGAGTGGCACTTCGCCGAAGCAGCGGAGCTGCTGCGCCGTGCCGTGGCCTTGAGCCCGAGCTACGCAGAGGCGCACTGGACCTTCGGCAGCGTGTTGCCGGCCGTGGGCCTGCTCCGCGAAGCCATCGAGGAGATGCGGAAGTCGCTGACACTGGATCCGCTGGTGCACCGCTCCAGCCGCTGGCTCGCGCGACTGTTGCTGTATGCCGGGGATCTGAGCGGCTGCATCGAACAGAGCCACAAGACGATCGAGCTCAAAGAGGATGCCTTCTTCTCCTACCTCGACATTGGATCGGCGTACCTGGGGGTCGGCGACGCGGAGAAAGCACTCGACTGGTATCGCCGCGGCCAGGCGCTGCCGACCAGCGTGCGGTCCTACGACGCGCTCTTGGTGCGGGCGCTGGCGGCGTTGGGCCGGCGGGAGGAGGGGGAAGCGATCCTGACCCGCTTGGAGGACGAGTCGCGGCAGCATTACGTACGCGCCGAGGTGGTGGCGATGGGGTATGCGGCGCTTCCGGACTTCGACCGGGCGTTCGGCTGGCTCGAGCGCGCGTTCCAGGATCGTTCGGGCGGACTGATCTACCTGCACCTGGACCCCGGCTACACGCCGCTCAGGGAGGATCCGCGCTTTGCGGAGCTCGTGAAGCGAATTGGCGTGAAGTAGCCAGACCGCTTAACCCGCGCCCAGCTTTTTCCGTGCCGCCGGACGCGTAAACGCCGCCGGAGGATTGTGCCCCGTCGCCAGGTCATACGCCTTCTGGTAGAGCGCCTTCGCCTTGTCCTGCTGGCCGAGTTTCTCGCACGTCAGCGCGAGCAGGTAATGCTGGAAGGGATCGTTCTGGTTGCCCCGGATCGCGATCCCCTTGGTCAGCTCTGCTTCTGCCGCCTTCAGGTCTCCGGTGTAGAGCGCCACGTAACCCACGAGATAGGGATAGAAGCGCTGCTGCGGCCCGGCCATCGCGGAGTCGCTGTCCAGCGCCTTCCGCGCCAGCAGCACCTGGCGATTCGCCTCCGCCGTATTGCCGCGCCGCGCCGCCAGCCGGGCCAACGCATGCGCGGTACGAAAATCCCATAGGCTCCTGGGGTGGGTCCGCGGCTCCGGCTCCTTGTTGCCCAGCCGCGCGCCTTCGCGATACCACGCTTCAGCGGCATCCAGATCGCCGGCATCGATACACACCCGCGCCGCCTCGTTAGCCATCTCACCCTCCTGATAGAAGGCGTTCTGTGGCTCGGCCGTCTCGCGGGTGACCCAGTAGGCGATCACCAGTTGCTCGTATTTCAGCGCGTTGACGCAGTCGCCGTCGAACGCGTACGACATGGCCATCGCGCGCTGTGACGCGGCCTTCGCGGCCGGATCTGCCGCCTCGTCGATCAGCCGCTGGAAGCTGACGCGGGCCTCGGCGGTCTTGCCCTCGCTGTCGAGCTGGGTGGCTTGTCGTTGCAGGGTGCTCCGCGCGTCGCCACTGCCCTGGGCCTGGAGGGATGCGCTGGCGGTGAGCAGGGCAAGCAGAATCGCTGGCTTCATAACGGTTCCGGTGCGGTTGCCAAAGATACGCCGAGCAGCGCTGAATCTCCCCAGGGGCGGCCGGTGGCCAGCGAGTGGCTGCGGGGCCCGAGCGAGCGCGTCAGTGGCGCTGCCAGGATTCTAACGCGTTGCACCGCGCCACTGCAGCGCCGCGAGGGTCAGCCGCACCGCTCGCCGAGCCAGGCCGCCCCATCCCCCGTGTCCGCCCGTCCGCCTTTCAGTGGCGAATCACCAGCGGCACGTCCATCTTTCCCTCTGGCTTCCTCTCCAATATCCCGGCGCTGCCGGATCGGACCGCATGCCATCTGCAGCTCGCGCCTGTCCGGCGTGTCAGACCCCGCTTCCCGAGCAAGCCCACTTCTGCCTCAACTGCGGCGCGGCGACCCCCACTGATCCCGGCGTTCCCCCGCGCACCGGGGTGACCGAGCCCGGGGAGCTCGTGCGGGTTCGCCAGGCACTGACGGCCGAGTATAAGGTCGAGCGCAAGCTGGGTGAGGGCGGTATGGCCACCGTGTATCTGGCCGAAGACCTCAAGCACCGACGCAAGGTCGCGGTGAAAGTCATGCGGCCCGAGCTGGCCGCGACCCTGGGCGCCGAGCGTTTTCTGCGCGAGGTCGAGATCGCGGCGCAGCTCACCCATCCGCATATCCTGCCCGTCTACGACTCCGGCCAGGCAGCTGGCCTGCTCTACTACGTGATGCCGTACGTGGAGGGTGAATCCCTCCAGGAACGTATGCAGCGGGATGGGCAGCTGCCGGTCGAGGATGCGCTGAGAATCTCGCGAGAAGTGACCGAGGCGCTGGCCTACGCCCACGAGCGCAACATCATCCATCGCGACATCAAGCCCGCCAACATCATGCTGAGCCGCGGCCACGCCCTGGTGGCCGACTTCGGGATCGCTCGCGCCATGGGGGGCGAGGCTACCATCACCAAGACCGGGCTCGCGGTGGGCACGCCCCAATACATGAGTCCGGAGCAGGCCACCGGGGCCGGCGGCGTCGACGGTCGCGCCGATGTCTATGCGATGGGCTGTGTGCTTTACGAAATGCTGGTCGGAGAGGCGCCCTTCACCGGGCCCACGCCGCAGGCGATCATCGCGCGGAGCCTCACCGAGAACCCCCGCTCGCTCACCATCTCACGCGCCGGCCTGCCCCGCGCGCTCGATGGCATCGTCGCCAAAGCGCTCGCCAAGGGTCCCGCCGACCGCTTCCAGACCGCGGCAGCCATGGGCGAGGCGCTCAACCGGCTGTCCGACACTCCCGACCCTGTTGCCGCTCCGCTAACGCCCGCGGGACCATCATCGCTCCTCGCCTGGGGCCTCTTCGCCTTTGCCTCGGCGGTGACGCTGGGACTGTTCTACGGGCTGGTGAATCGCTGGGGACTGCCGGGGTGGGTGTTGGGGCTCGCCATTGCGTTGCTTGCCATCGGCGCTGTGGTGCTCGCCACCACGGGACGCATGGAAGCCCGCCGCCGCGCCGGCGGCGCCACGCCGGGCCTGCTCAGGTGGTTCACCTGGCGCAACACCACGCTCGGCGGCGCGCTCGCACTGGGTACCTGGGCCGTAGTGGTGACGGGACTCGTGCTGCAGGGTCCCGGCCGGGCGGCGAGCGGGGGCGGCGCGGTGCGCCTCGCCGTGCTCCCCTTCGAGAACCGCGGCACCGCGGACGACGCCTACTTCGTGGACGGGATCGCCGACCAGGTCCGGGGCAAGCTCACCGGACTCGGCGGATTCCAGGTGACCGCGCGTACCAGCTCGGAGCAGTACCGCCAGAGTACGAAACCTCCACAGCTCATCGGCAAGGAGCTCGGCGTGGACTACCTGCTCGGTGCCACGGTGGTGTGGGCCAGGAGCGGTGAGGGAAAAGGAAGGGTGCAAGTCAGCCCGGAGCTGATCGACGTGCGCACCGGTGCTTCGAAATGGCAGCAGAGCTTCGACGCCAGCGTGACCGACGTCTTCCAGGTGCAGGGCAGCATCGCCAGCCAGGTGGCCGGCGCCCTCGGCGTGGCGCTCGGCAGCAAGGACCAGCAGGAGATGGCCGCGCGGCCCACCAGGGATATCGCGGCCTATGACGTCTTCCTCAAGGCAAAGGCGCTGAGCAGCAACGATCCGGCGACGCTCCGCCAGGCGGCCGGCCTCTACGAGCAGGCGGTGGCACTCGACTCGAGCTTCACCGAGGCGTGGGCGCGCCTGAGCAGCGTCCTCTCCAATCTCTATTTCAACGCGACCCCCGATCCCGTGGTTGGGGCGCGGGCCAGGAGGGCAGCGGAGCGGGCGCGTGCGCTCGAGCCCGATGGCGCCTCCGGCCACTTTGCCATGTCCCGCTATCACTACCTGGTCGGAAACGACCTCGCCAGCGCAGAGGCAGAGGCGGGTGTCGCGCTGCGCCTCGCGCCCAACGAGGTGGAGATTCTGCGCCAGGCCGCTTCGCTGGAAGAGGCCCTGGGGCGCTGGCAGGAAGCGCTCGCGCACCTCGAGCTGGCGCGCCGGCTCGATCCCCGCTCGGCGATTATCGCTCGGTCACTGCAAGCCTGCCTGGACTTGATGCGCCGCTACCCCGAGGCCCTCGAGGTTGGGAACCAGGCGCTTGCCCTCGACGCCGCGGCGCTCGGCACCATCGAGACCCAGGCGATAATTCGCCTCGGGCAGGGTAACCTCGCGGCCGCGCGCGCGGTGATCCGCGGCGCGCCGGCGACCCTCGCGCCGACGGCCCTGGTGGCCTACTTCGCCAACTACCAGGATCTCTTTTGGGTGCTGGAGGAAGAGCACCAGCAGTTGGTGCTGCGGCTCACCCCGTCCGCCTTCGATGGCGACCGGGCGGTCTGGGCCGATGTACTGATGCAGACTCATTGGCACCGGGGCGACAGGCTGCGCGCGCGGGCCTATGCCGATACCGCGCTGGTCGCGCTCGGCGAGCAGCTCAAGCAGGCGCCCAACGATCCCCAGCGTCACCTGTTCTCGGGACTCGCGCTCGCCTATCTCGGGCGCAAGACGGAGGCGATCCGGGAAGGAGTGAAAGGGGCGGAACTTGCCCCGCTGAGTAAGGACCAGTCCAACGGCGCCTACGGCCAGCACATCCTGGTGCGGATCTATTTGCTCGTGGGAGAGAACGAAAAGGCGCTGGATTTGCTCGAGCCGCTGCTCAAGATCCCCTACTATCTCTCACCCGGCTGGCTGCGCATCGATCCCGCGTTCGTGCCGCTCAAGGGGAATCCACGCTTCGATCGGCTGCTAGCCGCGAATCCTGTCGCTTTCTGATCGGTTGATCGCGTCCAGACCCGGTCGCTCACAACCTGATTCGGTGCTATGTTCTCCCCCCCCTTCACCGGTGATCGTACCATGAAGCGTGTGCTCGGTGTTGTCGTCCTTGCCGTCCTCCCCCTGCCGGCCGCCAGCGGCGCGCAGGAGCAGCCCCTGGGCCCTGTGGCTTCCGCCCTCAGGGCCACCTTGACCCGCTACGCCACCAACATGCCGGGCGCGGCCGACTCGATGCCGGCCGAAAAGTACGTCTGGAAGCCGACCCCGGCCCAGCTGAGCTTCGGGGAGATCTTGGCCCACGAGGCCGACTCCAACGAGACGCTCTGTGCGTCGATTGCCGGTAGCGCGCAGACGCCGACGGAATCAGTGGCCGGCGCGACCGCGCCCAAGGACCAGCTGGTGGCGCGGCTGCGCAAGTCGTTCGAGTACTGCGGCAGCGTGATCGCGCAGCTCAAGGATGCCGCATTGGGTGACTCGGTGCCCTACTTCGGCGGTCGCAAAGCCACCCGGGCGCGCGCGGTGATCGCGCTGGCCCAGGACTGGGCCGATCACTACGCCCAGGCCGCGATGTATCTCCGCGCCAACGGGATCCTGCCGCCCTCGGCGCGGCCCCGGCGCACGCCGTGATCGCCTAACCCGCTACCGCACCCGCACCGCCACCACGGCCGGTGCCGGGAAGCCGGACCCTGGTGGCGCGTCGGGCGGACCGAAGCGCAGCTTCAGCGTCCCCGCCGCGGCCGGCCGGTACTCGAAGTCGATCCAGTGCCCAACGTGGCGGGGGCACTTGCCTGCCCCGCGCCTGTTTCTTATGTTGAGGATGGCAGTCTCACACAAAAGGGTCTCTCTCACGATGCGACGTCACTACCGCGCAATGATGGCCGCCAGATTGGGCGTGCAGGCTTTCGGGCACGGAGTGCGCCCGGCCGCCTGGATTCTGCCCACTGGCGACGTCGGCGATCGCATCGCCTCCACCCGAAGGAAACGAGCACCCTAGAAGCCATCGATCAGATCGCGTGATCCGCCTTCCGGGTGCTCTGGAGAGACCCGGAAGGCTTTTCGTTTTGTACTCTGACGAAGGATCACGGCGATGGAAACGACAGCACCAACTCTCGACCAGGCCATCATAACCCGCTATGCGGGCCAGCCGGCACGGCTGCCCCCGGAGCTGCGCGCCCGCATCGAAGCCTGCTGGTCCGGCGCCCCGGTCCAGTTCTACGCCTTCGCCGACTTGAGCCCGAAGCTCAAGCTCACCGAGTCGTGGGTGGCGGTGGGCCGGGAACAGGTGGCGATCGCCCGCTCCGGCGAGCTCACCAGCTTTCCGCGCGCCCGGCTCACCGCGGTACGCGAGAGCCCGGGTCTCTCGGCCACGACGCTGGCGTTCCTGGGTGCGCCGGACGAGCCGCCCCTCGCGGTGGTCCGCTACACCCACCGCCAGCAGCGCGCCTTCGAGAACCTCCGCTTCGTGCTGGAGGAAGGCCTGCTCGGCCACAGCGTAAGCGCGGTCGATGCCGACCGCGACTACGCCGATGCGGTCGCGCGTCCGGTGCGCGACGCCCAGGCACTGGTCGCCGGCCGCCCGCACGCGGTGATCAGTCGCCTGCTGGGCTACCTCAAGCCCTACCGGCGTGATCTCACTCTCGGGATGGCCGCGGCCACCCTGATCACCCTGGTGAGCCTGATTCCGCCCTGGCTCGCGGGTTATGTGCTCGACCGCCTGGTGGTGCCGGCGCGGAATGGCGCCCTCCCGGTGGAGCGCGCCGCGCTGCTCGCCTGGATCGCGGTGTCGGCGATGGCGCTGGTGTTTCTGGTGCGACAAGGCGCGGCGTGGATCCGGCTCCGCCTCATGGCCATTATGGGCGAGTGGGTCGCCCGCGACCTGCGCACCGAGCTCTACGAGCACCTGCAGCGGCTCAGCCTCTCGTTCTTCGCGCGGAAGAAGACCGGCAGCATCATCACCCGCGTCTCCGCCGATACCGACCGGTTGTGGGAGTTCGTCGCGTTCGGCGTGGTGGACGTCTCGCTCTCCGCGGTGATGCTGCTCGGCTTAGGCGTGGTGCTGGTGACGCTCGACTGGAGGCTCGGCCTGGCGATGGTGCTGCCGGTGCCGCTCTTCTGCTGGCTCATCTTCCGGCACGGCGAGTCGATCAATCGGTTGTTCCTGCGGGCCTGGAGAAAATGGTCCCGGGTGACGGATGTGCTGTCCGACACCATCCCGGGTATCCGGGTGGTCAAGGCGTTCCACCAGGAAGAGCGGGAGATCGCGCGGTTCGGCGAACGCAACGAGGACGTGACGGAGGAGTTCAACCGCATCCATCGTATGTGGACCGGCTTCTGGCCCTTCCTCATGCTGGGGGTGCACGCCACCACCGTGCTGGTCTGGGTGCTCGCGGTCCCGAGGCTCCTGAACACCTCGGGGCCGGCGCTCTCGACCGGAACGTTCGTGTCGTTCCTGTTGTACGCCACGATGTTCATCGCGCCGATCGAGGTGATCGGCCGGATGGCGCGCACCATGAACCGGGCGACGACCTCGGCGCACCGGGTGTTCGAGATCCTCGACACCGAGCCCGAGATCGTGGATGCAGCGGCGCCGGTCCGGCTCGAGCCGGTGAAGGGGCAGGTGACCTTCGAGCACGTGGGTTTCGCGTACGACGGCGTTCGCCAGGTGCTCCGCGGCCTGAGCTTCGACGTGCAGCCCGGCGAGCTAATCGGCCTGGTGGGTCCGTCGGGCGGCGGGAAGACCACGGTGGTCAACTTGATCGCGCGCTTTTACGACGTGACTGGCGGCAGCGTCAAGATCGACGGCGTGGACGTGCGCGAGCTCGACAGCGGGCACTACCGCCGCCAGATCGGCATGGTGTTGCAGGATCCGTATCTGTTCTACGGCACTGTGCTGGAGAACATCCGCTATGGGAAGCCGGAGGCCAGTTTGGACGAAGTGGTCGCCGCGGCGCGCGCGGCCAACGCGCACGACTTCATTCTCAAGCTCACCCATGGGTACGACACCCTGGTGGGCGAGCGGGGCCAGACCCTCTCAGGCGGCGAGCGCCAGCGGGTGAGCATCGCACGCGCCGTGCTGCACGATCCCAGGATCCTGATCCTGGACGAGGCCACCAGCAGCGTGGATACGGAGACGGAGCGGCATATCCAGGAGGCGCTCGAACGGCTGGTGGCGGGACGCACGGTGTTCGCCATCGCGCACCGGCTCTCGACGCTGAGGAAAGCATCGCGCCTGTTCGTGATTGAGGACGGCCGCCTGGTCGAGCAGGGCACGCATGCGGAACTGCTGGCGGTACCAGAGGGAAAGTACCGCCGGCTGCACGAACTACAACTGGCGCTGAGCTAACAGCTATCAGCTATCGGCTATCGCCAAAGCCTAAGGAGGAGCCATGCAACCGACAGTGATGTTCAGGCCCAGCATGAAGCACCGCATCATGGCACAGGAGCATCCGGAGCTCGAGTACCGGACCGACGGGACTCTCTGCGTGATCCGCGGGGAGACCGCCATTCCGGTGACGGTCCGGCCTTGTTTTCCCTGGTCGGAGTCGCGCCGCTACATCTCACTGCGCGACGATGACAACCAGGAAGTGTCCCTGGTCATGGACCCCGCCGAGCTGGATCCGGCCTCGCGCGGCGCGCTCGAACAGGCGCTCGCCGAGGCAGGGTTTCTGCTCGAGGTGACCCGGGTGCTGGAGGTGGAGGAGGAAGTGGAAATCCGGCACTGGCGGGTGGAAACCCGCCAGGGGCTGCGCAGCTTTCAGACCAGGCTCGACGACTGGCCGCGGAGCCTGCCCGGCGGCGGCTTCCTCATCCGCGATGTGGCGGGAGACCTCTACCACCTCGCGGCGCCGGAGGCCTTGGACAAGCAAAGTCGCGAGCTGCTCTGGGCGTTCGTGGATTAGGCGTAGCGGCGCAGCACCTCAAGCACCGCCATGCTGGCTGAGGGCTCCTCGGTCAGCGGCGGTGCCTTGGCGCCGGCCTGCAGCAACGCCTCGACGGTGCCCGCATAGTCTCCCGCGTCCGGATGCCACCCGTGGACCGAGGCGTAAATCGCCCACCTCGAGTGCGGTGGAGTTATAATCGTTGTTGCGTAGCTCGACCGACGCATGCTGGCGCAGGAGCTCTCGCACCACCTCGGAGTGTCCGCGCCAGCCGGCCCAATGCAGCGCGGTGCCGCCTTCCTGCCCACGCGCGTCCACCGGCCAGCCGACGCCCAGCATGAGCCGCACCACTTCGGCCTTATTGTCTCGCGCCGCATCGGGCAGCTTCCTCGTCTCCGCGTCCGACAATGCGGCGACGAGGTCCGGCCGGTGTGCCAACAGCTCGTGCACCAGCGCTTGATCGCCTGCTTCGCATGCGATGGCCAGCTGCAGCTCCTCGGGGCTCCGCGCCATGAGAAAGTGATAGATCTCGTTGCGCCCGAATTCCCGGGCCACGAAGTGCGCGGTCTTGTCGCGGTCCAGCGTCCAATTGTAGATCGTGCCGGCGCTCCGCGGATTCTTCCTGGGAAACCACGTATCCGACACACTCATGCGAATATGTGCCGGGTCTGCCTTGAGCTGCTTCCGCACCAGCTCCAGATCACCCAGCGCCGCCGCCATCAGGATATCGCTCCGGCAGCCTCGGCTCACCAGATAGCGCGCCACGTCCTGGCGTTCGCGCACCATCCATTGCGCGGGAGTCGACTCGTGGTCGATGTCCGGCGCGTCGATATCCGCGCCCTGCTCGAGCAGATAGGCGGCGATCTCGACATTCGCCGCGAAGTGAAGTGGCGTCTGTCCGTCGCCGCCACGCGCGTGCACCGATGCCGGGTCGCCGCTCACCAAATCCCGCAGCCGGTCCAACCTGCCGAGCCGAGCGGCGGCATGGGCGTCCACGATGGCGCCGCGCTGGATCAGAAAGGGTTCCAGACCGGAATCGCCATCGAGCACCCCGAAGCTTCCCGCCCACCAATGGCTCCTCGCATTGATGTCGGCGCCCGCCTGGAGCAGCAGGTCGATCATCTCCCGGTTCTTGCGATGCACCGCGACCAGCAGCGCCGTGGCGCCGAAGTCTCCGCAGGGTACCGGTTCGTCGAGGCGGCCCTTGAGACCGGGGTGACGTTCCAGGACTCGGCGGGCGTCCTCGGCGTCGTTGGCCTTTACCGCGAAGCCCAACTCCTCCATCGGATCAGCCATGCCGCCGCCCTATTCCGCTCTCAGCGCGGTGCTCGGCGCCACCCGTGCCGCCGAGCGCGACGAACGGGTACGCTAGCGGATCGGTGCGGCTGGTTCCGTACAGCATCCCCTAGATCAGCCTGGTCGCGAGCGTGGCGCCCGGAAGGCCGAGACGGCGCCACGCAACT
>CAZYPO010000015.1:41596-50095 GCA_964649225.1 uncultured Gemmatimonas sp.
GATCAGCCTGGTCGCGAGCGTGGCGCCCGGAAGGCCGAGACGGCGCCACGCAACTCCAAGCCGATGCTCATCTCCCAACAAGATATATTCCGAACCGGCAGACCGTAGCCTTACCCTCACCGAGTCCAATGCGATGCGTCTTGCCCGCGCCGTCACGCTGCTGCTCACCCTGGCCGCCCCGCTCGCCGCGCAAGCCAGGCGAGGCGTCACCAGCGACGACTATTTCAGCTTCAATTTTGTGGGCGACCCATCGCTCAGTCCCGACGGCAAGCAACTGGTCTACACCGTGACGCGCGTCGACCGCGCCCAGAACCGCCGCATCACCGCGATCTCGCTGGTGCCGGCCGACGGCAGCGCGCCTCCGCGGCCGCTCACCTCCGGCAACCTTTCCTCCTCGGCCCCGCGATGGGCCCCTGACGGCAAGGCCATCGCCTTCATCTCAACGCGGCCCGTCACCGGAGATGAAGCCTCCACCCGCTCGCAGCTCTACCTCTTACGGCTCGATGGCGGCGAGCCGCGACGCGTCACCAGCCTGCCCAACGGGGTGAACGGGTGCAGCTTCTCGCCCGATGGAGCCCGGCTCGCCTGTTTGTCCCGCAGCGGCCCCAGCGATCGTAAGGCCCCCTCGAGCGACGTCCGCCATTACACCGGCCTCACCTACAAGTTCAACGATACCGGCTGGTTCGACGACCGGAAGAGCCACATCTGGATCATCGACGTCGCGACGGGTGCCGCCACCCAGCTCACCAGCGGTGACCAGTGGAACGACAGCGACCCGCAATGGTCGCCCGATGGCAACCGGATCGCCTTCGTATCCAACCGCACCGGGAGGGAGCAGGACGGCGACGACGATAGCGACGTCTGGGTCGTGGCCGTCTCGGGCGGCGAGCCGCGCAAGCTGTCCGATCATCCCGACAGCGACACCAGTCCGCGCTGGAGTCCTGACGGAAAGAGCATTGCCTTCATCGGGCGCATCAAGGACGGCGACCCACCCATGCTCTGGCTCGTACCCAGTGCGGGGGGAACGCCCTCCACGCTGCTCTATCCCGCCCAGGACCTCTTTCCCTCGGAGCTGAGCTGGGCCGAGGGCGGCGCGGCGTTGTACTTCAACGCCGGCAATCACGGAGAGATCCATTTCTATCGCCTCGATGTGGCCAGCAAACAGGTCCGTCCAATAACCCGCAGCGCACGTGCCGTGCGGCGGCTCTCGCTCCACCAGCCGTCGGGTGCCATGGCCTACCTCTCCAACGATTTCACCCACCTCGATGAGGTGTATGTCGCCCGCCAGGACGGCTCGGCAGAAAAGCGCCTCACCGCAGTCAACGACGGGTTCTTCGCCGGGCTCGAGTTGATGCCAGTCGAGCGCCTCACCTACAAGGGCGCCGACGGGTGGGACGTGGATGGCTTCCTGGTGAAGCCCGTCGGCTGGGAATCGGGCAAGTCCTATCCCATGGTGCTCAGCATCCATGGCGGGCCCGCCGGACAATACGGCGTGGACTGGTATCACGAGTTTCACGTCTATTCGGCCAAAGGCTGGGCGGTGTTCTACACCAACCCGCGCGGCTCCACCGGGTACGGCCAGAAGTTCGAGCGCGGCATCAACGGCGAATGGGGCGGCAAGGACTACATCGATATCATGAACGGGGTCGACGCGGTGCTCGCCGCGAACCCCTGGATCGACCGGCAGCGGCTCGGCGTGACCGGTGGCAGCTACGGCGGCTACGTGACCAACTGGATCGTGGGCCACACCGATCGTTTCAAGGCCGCGGTGACTCTCCGCAGTATTTCCAACTTTATCAGCGACGACGGTACCCGCGACGGCGCCTACGGCCACCGCACCGATTTCGGGGGAGACATTTTCCAGAAGCACGAGCTCTACTGGGACCGCTCGCCGCTCAAGTACGTGCAGAACGTCAAGACCCCGATCCTGATCCTGCATTCCGACAATGACTATCGAGTTCCCCTGGAGCAGGGCGAGCAGTGGTTCCGCGCCCTGCGTCACTACGGTAAGACCGCCGAGCTGGTGATCTTCCCGCGCGAGAATCACAACCTGACCCGCACCGGCGAGCCCAAGCACCTGGTGGAAAGCCTCGACTGGCAGGTCTACTGGTTCCAGAAGTACCTGGAGGGCAAGGCGGATGCGGTGCCGCCGGACCGCCGGTGAACCCACCGATCATCTACTTCGACGGCCTCTGCAACCTCTGCGATGGGTTCGTCCGGTTCGTCATCCAGCATGACCGCCGCGGCCGCTATCACTTTGCCCCGCTCCAGGGAGAAACCGCCCAGGTTCGGCTCGAAAACCGCTTCACCGCACCCGAGCTGCAGACCGTGGTGCTGGAGGAAACCAAACGTTTCCGAGTCCGCTCCGACGCCGCGCTGGCGATCCTGACGGGACTGGGCGGCGTCTGGCGTCTGGCGGGGATCCTTCGCATCATCCCGCGGGGCCTGCGCGACGCGCTCTATGATTATGTGGCGCGGAAACGCTTCGACTGGTACGGCCGCCGCGACGCCTGCCGCGTGCCGACGCCTGAGGAGGCCAAGCGCTTCCTCCCTTAGCAAGAAACAACAGTCCACAGATTTCACAGATTTCACGGAGAACATTGAAATCGACGCACCAATCAGTATCATCTGTGTAATCTGTGTAATCTGTGGATGGCTTTTGCGGATCTCGAGGATGTATGACTGAGCTTGCTACACTAGCCGGCGGGTGTTTCTGGTGCCTCGAAGCCGTCTTCCAGCCGCTTCGGGGTGTGGAGAAGGTCGTGTCGGGCTACCTCGGCGGCCGCACCCCCAGTCCGTCCTACGAGCTGGTCTGTTCCGGGATGACCGGCCACGCCGAAGCCATCCAGATCACCTTCGACCCGATGCTTCTCCCCTATAATGAGCTGCTCGAGCTCTTTTTCGCTTTCCACGACCCGACCACGCTCAACGCCCAGGGCCCCGACCAGGGCACCCAGTATCGCTCGGCGATCTTCTATCACTCTCCCAAGCAGAAGGCCCAGGCCGAGCAGGTGATCCGCGAGCTCCAGAGCGCCCACACCTTCAATCGCCCGATCGTCACCCAAGTCGTGGCGGCGGACACGTTCTATCCCGCGGAGCAGTACCACCAGGATTACTACCGGCAGAACCCCGACAAGGCCTACTGCCGGGCGATAATCACTCCCAAACTTGCCAAGCTGCGAATCAAATACGCCGACCGGCTGGCGGGCGCCGCGAAGGTACCCTAGCGCCCGATCCAGCGGTCAGTGCCGTCTATGGCTTCTTGGGCTCCGCGTTCTTCGGTGCCGCCATCACTGGCTTCGGCTTCCAGAATGCCGGATCGGCGTCCACCAGGTCCTTCGCCGGAAAGCTCATCGCCGGACTGAACGAGAACTCGTTGGTCTCCGCCGTGATGGTCCCGCTGCTCGCCAGCGCCGTAAGCCGCTTCTGCCCGGAGTCGCCTCCCAAGGCGGCCATATACGGGGCGCCGTGGATTTGCGGGCCCTGATCGATCTCGGCCAGCGACTTGCGCGCCACGAAGGTCAAAAACGTTCCGACCGGGGCGCCGGAGGTGACCTGGTAGATCACAAATCCGTCCGGGAGCTTGGCCTGCATATGCGCGGCCTTGATCAGCTTCCGCGCATCTTCGAACTCGCCATTGTGGCCGGGACGGACCTGGGTTCGGGTGATGCTGAAGTACCGCATCGTCCCCAGCGGCTCTTTCCCGGGGAGGTAGCTCAGGTCATCCCGATACCGGGCGATCATCCCGCGAGAATCCGACAGCAGCTCGGCTTCCTGGGGAGAATACCGGTTGTAGATGGCGCCGAGGGCCGCGTTCGCGTCGATCTCATGGTTGGTTTTCTCAAACTCCGCCATGGAGGCAAACCCGCTCAGGAACCAGACCTCTCCCGCACCGGTCATGGAGCTGATGGCCATGAAGTTCACCGGAAACTTCGCAGTCGCCAGCGCCCGACCCCATTCGGTCTCCAGCTTCGTGTGGGCGGCCCACTTCCCCGGCTTCACGATTTCGCGGCCTATCTGGACGATGGGAGGTGGCCCCATCGCGGCCTCCTGCGCACGGAGTGCCGCGGGCAGCCCCAGTGCGACGGCCAAAGCAAGGAACGCAACACGTTGCTTCATAGCTGATCTCCTCCGCCGGTGGTGGTGAAGAGTTTGGCGGGTGCCCACTCGGCCGGCGTGTTTCCGAGTGGGCGAGCGGACGCTCGCCGGCGCCAAAGGTACCCCCGATCCCCCGATTCGCTAGGACACCCGGATCAGCGGTAGTTTCTCGCATTCACCGAGCTCATCTCGAGGAGTCCCCGTGCCCCGCCTCGCACGTGCCGCCCTGCTGATCGTCATTACCCATCTCGCTACCTCCTTCTCGCTGCTCGCTCAAATCGACCCCAGCCTGTACGCCGAGCTCCAATGGCGCAACATCGGCCCCTTCCGCGGCGGACGCACTAAGGCCGCGGCCGGAGTGCCCAGCCGGCCCAACGTCTTCTATATCGGCGCGACCAACGGGGGCGTCTGGAAGACCACCGACTTCGGCCGCACCTGGAAGCCAATCTTCGACGACCAGCCCACCGGCTCGATCGGCGCGATTGTCGTGGCACCCTCGAATCCCGACATCATCTATGTCGGCAGCGGCGAAGGCCTGCAACGTCCCGACCTTTCCACGGGGGACGGGATCTACAAGTCCACCGACGCCGGAAAAACCTGGACCCACCTCGGGCTGCGGGATGGCCAGCAGATTCCCCAAATCGTCGTGGATCCCGGCAATCCCGAGCGGATCTTCGTCGCCGTGCTCGGCCATCCCTACGGCCCTAACCCGGAGCGCGGCATCTTCCGCTCAACCGACGGCGGCAGGAGCTTCGAAAAGGTCCTGTATAAGGACGAGAACACCGGCGGCGTCGACCTCGTCTTCGACCCCCGGAACCCGGACATCGTCTATGCCGTGCTCTGGGAAGCGCGCCAGGCGCCCTGGGAAAACGGCGCCTTCAGCGGTCCCAACAGCGGGCTCTACAAGTCCACCGACGGCGGCACCACCTGGCGCCAGCTCGGTGGCGGGCTCCCCACCTTCGAGAAGGATGGCCTGGGCCGCATCGGCATCACGGTGGCGCCCAGCGACCCCAATCGCCTCTTCGCCACCGTCGAGGTGCGAAGCGGCGGGTTCCTCTATCGCTCCGATGACGCCGGCGAGACCTGGCGCCGCATCAACGAGGACGGCCGCATCGCCGGCCGGCCCTCCGACTTCGCGGAAGTCAAGGTCGATCCCACCAACCCCGACATCGTGTTTACCGCCAGCGTAGTCACCTGGAAATCCACTGACGGCGGCAAGACCTTCAGCGCGCTCCGAGGTGCGCCCGGCGGCGACGACTATCACCGCATCTGGATCAACCCCTCCGATCCGAGAATCATCCTCATCGCCTCCGACCAGGGCGCCATCATCACCGTGAATGGTGGCGAGAGCTGGAGCTCCTGGTACAACCAGCCTACCGCGCAGTTCTACCACGTGAGCGCCGACAACGCGTTCCCCTATCGTGTCTGCGGCGGGCAGCAGGAAAGCGGCTCGGCCTGCGTGGCCAGCCGCGGCAATGACGGCCAGATCACCTTCCGCGAATGGCACCCCGTGGGGGTGGAAGAATACGGCTACGTCGCGGCGGATCCGCTCGATCCGGATCTCGTGTACGGCGGCAGAGTATCCCGCTACGACCGCCGCACCGGCCAGGTGCAGAACATCGCGCCGAAATTGTTCCGCGCCGCCGACTACCGCGTCCTGCGCACCGCCCCGGTGCTCTTCTCGCCCCTCAATCCACACCTGCTGTTCTTCGCCACCAATCGCGTCTGGACCACGCTCAACGGCGGCCGAAGCTGGAGCGTGATCTCCCCCGACCTCACTCGCACCGACTCGATCGTGCCGCCCAGCGTCGGCAAGTACTCGGCCGAGCCCGCCGCCAGCGCGCGGCACCCGGGCGTGATCTACACCGTCGCGCCCAGCTACAGGAGCGCCCGCGTCATTTGGGTGGGGAGCGACGACGGCCTTATGCACGTCACCTTCAACGCGGGTCGGACCTGGAAGAACGTGACGCCCCGGGAGCTCACACCCTGGAGCAAGGTGTCGCTGATTGATGCTTCCCACTTCGACAGCCTCACCGCCTACGCCGCCGTCAACACCTTGCGGCTCGACGAGCTCAAGCCCTACATCTATCGCACCCGCGACGGCGGCGCGACCTGGACCCGCATCACCAGCGGAATCCCCGATGGCGCCACCATCAACGCCGTGCGCGAGGATCCCCGCCGGAAGGGGCTGCTCTTCGCTGCCGGTGAGACCCAGGTCTGGGTGTCCTTCGACGGCGGGGACCATTGGCAGTCATTGCGGCTCAACATGCCCGCGACCTCGATCCGCGACATCGTCATCAAAGACGATGACCTGCTCGCGGGCACCCACGGGCGCGGCTTCTGGATCCTGGACGACATTGCCCCGCTCCGCGAGCTCACCGCGAGCACCGCGGCGGAGCCTGCCGTGCTCTTCAAGCCTGCACTCGCCACCCGCGTTCGCTGGAACCTCAACACCGATACTCCGCTCCCCCCGGACGAGCCCGCCGCGCCTAACCCGCCCGACGGTGCCATCCTCGATTATTGGCTCAAGCATGCCGCGACCGGACCCGTGACGCTGGAGATCCTGGCTGCGGGCGGCAGATCGGTGCGCCGCTTTTCGAGCGACGATCCTCCCGAGCAGCCGATCGAAGGGCGCAACATCCCGGACTATTGGATCCGGCCTCCGCAATCCCTTTCCGCTCAGCCCGGGATGCACCGCTTCGTCTGGGATCTCCACGGACCCTACCCCAGGGTCCAGAGTTTCGGGTATCCGATTTCCGCGGTGTATCTGAACACCACCAGGGAGCCGGCCGGCGTGTGGGCCCTCCCCGGCACCTATACCGTGAAGCTCACCGCCAACGGAAAGAGTTATAGCAGACCGCTCACTGTGCGGATCGATCCTCGGGTCAAGGTGCCCGCCGCAGTGCTGGTGCAGCAGTACAGGCTTTCTCTCCAGCTCTCTGAAGGATTGCGGCGCGACTTCGAGGCGCTCGAGGCTGTGCGGGCTTTGCGCGCCAAGGTCCGTGAAGCGCGCGGCACCACGCCCCAGGGTCCCGGTGCGGACGCCCTGGCGGAATTCGATCGCGTGGCGGCTGGGCTGGAGGGAACCGCCGCGTCCGTGAACGGTGAGCTCGCGGCCCTCTACTCCACCGTGCAGGACGTGGACGCGGCCTCCACCACCCAGACCCTCGCGGCGATAACGGAAAAACAGGCGGCGATTGAGGCCGTACTCGGGCGCTGGAGCGCGCTGCGGAGCCGTGATCTCGCGACCCTCAACGCCAAGCTGCGCGCGGCGGGGCTTTCGGAGATCCACTAGGGGAAGTGTCCCGTCCCTCCCACAGCGTGGTATCGGGGCCACGCTCCTGTAGGGCCGCCACCAGCGGCGAAAAGACGTATGTTGGCTTGGTGATACAACCGGATACCGAACAAGTGCCGAAATCCGCCACAGGCATATCGCTTGCTCGCCATGAGAGAGTGTATTTCTCTCCCAGCGGAGTGGTGATGCCCAGCCGGAAGTCAGGAGTCAGGGTGCTGGTCGCGGTGGCCCTGTTTGCCGGGGTCGCGCCAGCCCTCGCCGCGCAATCCGTCTGTGGCCCGCGCGATACCCCCAACTTGATCTTCCCGGGTGACTCCCGTTGGGCGCTCGACAAGAACGTCTACCCGGCTGCCGTCAACTTTGCGACCGCGGCAATTACCGGCACCAATCCGCGCAGTGGCAACGGCTCCCTCGAGCTCACCACCACCGGCAGCCTCTTCGATTGGGCGTTCTTCAAGCGCGTAGCCGATGGGACCGCTGCGTGGGGCCTGCTTTCCGCCGTCAACTGCCTCAGCTTCGATTGGTGGCGCGACAGTTACACCATCCCGGACGGTCTCTCTCCCCAGCTGACCGCGGCGCTCAATGCGGAAACCTGGTTGGAGCAGACCCCGGTACTCCGTCTGCTGGTGCGCGACACCAAGGACAACCAGGTGGTCCTGAGCCATCTGGTCTGGGAGCGCTGGTACAACACCCGGAACGCCGGCGTCGTCCCCACCGAGAACGACCAGTGGCACTTCGAGAACATCATCGGGCAGCAGCTCTGGCGCCATTTCGACGGCGGCCTGAGCTACACGAACGCGGGCTGCGTCAACACCAGCTTCACGGGCTCGGATGCCCTGCAGACCTACGACATTGGCGGCTGGGTGCAGAATTGCTATTCCGCGAGCGCCGAGGTGTTCGGCATCATGATCGGGGTCGGCAGCATGTGGCCCGGCGATTACCACGCCTTCCTCGATAACGTGCAGCTCGGGTTCAACGGGCAGGGCTTCGTGGTCGAAGACAACTTCGAGTTCCCCCTGAGCGCCGTCCCCGAGCCCGGCACCATGGTCCTGCTCGCGACCGGCTTGCTGGTCCTCTCCGTAGCGAGCTACCTCAGCCGCCGACGC
>CAZYPO010000015.1:50195-52344 GCA_964649225.1 uncultured Gemmatimonas sp.
TCGCCGGGCTGAACGTCCAGCGCGCGAAAGTCAGCGGCGAGCTGCGCTCTCGAATGCATGTTATCTCAGACCCGGTTCCGCCGCAGCTCCGCCAGCGGATAGAATGTCCCCCGCCACACGATCCCGCCCTGCGAGAGGTTGAGCACCAGCGCGCGCAGGATGATCCAGGCGAACAGGATGCTGACCAGGGGGTACAGCAGGACCGCCCGCCGCGGCGTTCCGGTCTCGGCCGCGCCGCGCAGCAGGATGCCGAGCTGGATGAGCACCGCGGCCGCGCCAAACCACCGGACGGGCCCCGTCCCCAGCAGCACGGCCAGCAGAGGCCCTAACCCGCCAATCAAATAGAGCGGAACCCCGGCCAGCATGGGCAGGATGTGGTATTCCACCACGGAGAAGGAGTTCTTCATCAGGCCGTTGATCGCCGCGCCCACCGAGTGATACCACTCGACCGAGATCAGACCTTTGCCCAGCAGAAAGTCGCCGCGCGCCCCGCTCCGCTTGAGGATCTTGCCCAACTTCAAATCGTCGTCGGGCCGCAGCCGGATCGGCGCGTGGCCGCCCGCCCGCGCGTAGGCCGCCGCGCGCACCAGGTTGAACGCCCCGATCCCGACGAAGCGCCAGCTCCGCGGGTTACTCGCCTTCCAGGGGCGCAGCGCGACCAGCCCCCAGCAGGCGAATCCCACGCTGAACGCCTGCAGCAGGAGGCCCGGCATGCGGATGTCGGGCAGGACCGCGAGATGGTCCAGACCCCCTCGCTCCGCGCAGCCCACCGCGCGCGCCAGGGTGTCCGGTTCCATCACCACGTCGGCATCCGTGAAGAGCAGCCACTCGCCCCGCGCCGCGGCCGCGCCCACCGAAAGCGCGTGGTTCTTGCCCAGCCAGCCGGGGGGAAGCTCGTGTACGTGCACCACGCGCAGCCGCGGATCGGCTTGGGAAAGCCGGTCGAGGATCGCGCCGGTCTCGTCGCTGGAGCGATCGTCCACCGCGACGATTTCGAAGCTCGGATAGCGTTGCGCCAGCAGCGAGCGCGCCGCGGTCTCGATGCCGCGCGCCTCGTCCTTGGCCGCGACCACGATCGAGACCAGCGGCGCACCGCTCTCCGCGCGCGGCGCGGACTCGACCAGGCGCCTCAGCCGACCCAGGCCGAGCAGCAGGTCGAGTCCGAGCCCGGCGATACTCGCCAGCAGCACCAGCATCGCCCAGCCGAGCAGCGTCATTGCACCCTCTTGACCTCCTCAGAAACCTATCGTAAGATATATCGTATGTTATGTCGTCTGATCTATCTTAGGAGTGTTCCAAATGCATACTAAGCGTGATGACTGGGGTTTAGGTGACTTCGCCGATTTTCTATCCTCGGGCTTCGGACCCGGGGTTTTCGGCATCCGGATGGGAGGCGGGCGCCACCGCCACCGCCGGCGGACCCACATGTTCGAGTCGGGTGAGGTCAAGTTCGTGATCCTCCGCCTGCTCAAGGAAAAGCCGCGGCACGGCTATGAGATCATCAAGGCGCTGGAAGAAAAGCTCGCCGGCTGCTACACGCCCTCGCCCGGCACCGTCTATCCCACGCTCCAGCTACTGGAGGATCAGGGCTATGTGCGCGTAGTCGAGGACGGCAAGAAGATCTACCACATCACGCCCGAGGGCGAGGCCTTCCTCGAAGAGAACAAGGCCGTGATCGAGGACATCTTTGACCGGGTGCGCGATACCGTGCGCGATTTTGCCGGCGGCCCCATGGGCGAGTTGCACCAGGCCTTTGCCCGCCTCGCGAGCGTGACCTACAAGCGCGCCTGGCGCTGGGGCGGCGGGCATCCGGCCGTCCCGCACATCGTGGAGATCCTCAAGCAGGCCTCCGCCGACATTGAAAAGGAGTGGGAAAAGGCCTCATGACCGCGCACGCCGCCATCCCGAGCTGGGTCATCATTGTCGTGGTGTTTTCCGCGATGGGGCCGATGATGCGGATGATCTTCGGCGAGCACTATTCTTCCTACCGCAGACGCAAGCGCCTCGACAAGAGCGGCACGGAAGAAGTGGCGCGCCTGGACGCGGCGCTCGCCGAGCGGGACACGGTGATCGAGGATCTCCAGCTCCGGCTCAGCGAGATGGAATCCCGGCTGGATTTCACCGAGCGCATGCTGGCGCGCCCGCACGA
>CAZYPO010000016.1:0-17892 GCA_964649225.1 uncultured Gemmatimonas sp.
TGCCAGAGCTCAGCCGGCGCGGGGCCCCGCGCGCATGCCGCGAGCAGGCCGATAAGGCAGCCGCTCAGCTGCGCCACCACGCCGGCGCCGCACGGGGCGCGAAAGGAGAATCGCATGCGGCGTCATTATAATGAGGCCTCCGACGTTCATGCGATGCTCATGCCACGGCCAGAGCACGTATAATACGGCCCTCGAGATTCATCTCGATGACCCGTGTCTCGGAGTCCAAGCTCGATTACTAACTTTTGCCATCCTGCGGACGGCAAGAAAGGCGAAATAGCTATGCGGCGGATCTCAGCGATCGTCATGCTTGCGCTGCTGGCGGCGTGCGGGCCAACGCAGGTAACCGTCCAGCCGGTGGAGAGCGTGCTGCGCAATGGCAACGGGGACGACGTCGGACGCGTCACCCTCAGGGAGCAGGGAGAGCGAGTTCAGGTTCGGGTGCGCGTGAATGGGCTCCCAGCGGGCCTGCACGGCATGCATCTGCACGAGGGCGGCCGCTGCGAGGGACCGGCCTTTCAGTCCGCGGGAGGACACTTGAATCCAGGCGGGCTCAAGCATCACGGCCATCAGAATCCCCAGGGCCCTCACCTCGGCGACCTGGGCAGTATCCGGGTGGGCGCTGACGGCCGCGCCGATGTGACGGTCGAGGTCGCGGTCGTGGGAGCCCGGACCGCGCTCCGATCCTTGCTCGGACTGGGACAAAACGGCCTCGCCCTCGTCATCCACGCCGCTCAGGACGATGAGATGACCGATCCCTCCGGTAACTCCGGGGCGCGGATCAGGTGCGCGGAGATCCATCCGTAAACCGCTTACTTGGGCTTGGCCATCATCCGCTTGATCGGCTTCACCAGGAGCGCCAGGATCAGCGAGAACAGCAGCGCTACCACTGTAACCGTCCCGAAGATCTGCTCGCCGGAGAATTTCTCGGTCAGCCCGGCCACGGTGCCCGCAATCTTGTTTCCGACCGAGGACGCGAGGAACCAGACGCCCATCATCAGGCCCGTCACGCGCGCGGGTGCGAGCTTCGTCATTGCGGACAGCCCGACGGGACTCAAGCACAGCTCACCCACGGTGTGAAGCAGATAGGTCAGCACCAGCCAGAGCGGGCTGACCTTCTGGCCATTCGCAGCGGCCGTGGCGGCGAGAATCATCACCGCGAAACCGGCGCCCAGGAAAAACAGCCCCAGCGAGAATTTCGCCGGCGTCGAGGGATCCCGGCGCCCCAGTTTGATCCAAACGAGGCCGGCGACCGGGGCCAGCACGATGATGAGGAACGCATTGACCGACTGCAGCCAGCTCGCCGGGTAGCTGATCCCGAAGATCGAGTTGGTGGTCTGGTTCTGGGCGAACAGGTTGAGGGTCGACGCCGCCTGCTCGAATGCCGACCAGAACACTGTGGCGGCCAGGAACAGCACCAGAATGACCACGAGTCGCTTGCGCTCGTCGGGAGTCCACTCGCCCGCGGTGAACAGCCAGGTGAAGAATCCCACCACGACCCCGAGCAGCACGAAGTCCATCACGCGGCTCACCCCGTTGGGCGTCACCGCAATCACGCCCCCCATCGTGAGCGCCACCACGATGGCGATGACCGCCAGCACGCCCCCCAGCGCCAAGCCGAGCTTCCGGCGCGCCGCCGTCATGGCGTCAGGGGAAGCAGCGCCAAGGACCGCGAGCCCCGCGTTGCCCAGCCGCTTCCCGGTGAGCACGTACTGCAGCAGGCCGAACGCCATGCCCAACGCGCCGAATCCGAAGCCGAAGTGCCAGGAGGTGGTCGGATCAATGCCGAGCTTGCCGAGCAGGTGCTGAAACCCTTCTCCCTGCGCCAGCCAGCCGCAGATGAGCGGAGAAAAGGTGGCGCCGACGTTGATGCCCATGTAGTAGATCGAGAAGCCGGCATCGCGGCGAACGTCTTCGGCGGAATACAGCTGACCGACCATCGCCGAAATGTTCGGCTTGAGCATCCCGGTCCCCAGCGCAATGAAAATGAGCCCTGGGTACAAGAAGAAACTGGTGTGGGGAATGGCGAGGCTGATCTGCCCGCACATGATGAGCACGCCTCCCCAGAACACCGACCGGCGCAGCCCGAGGACCTTGTCCGCCACCCATCCCCCCGGCAAACACATGAGATAGCCCGAGGCGGCGTAGGTCCCGTAGATCGCCCCGGCCCGCTCCACCCCCCAGCCCAGTCCGCCAAGTGCCAGCGGAGCGGTCATGAAGAGGATCAGAATGGCGCGAAGGCCGTAGTAGCTGAAGCGCTCCCACATCTCGGTGAAAAAGAGCGTGGAGAGGCCGGCCGGGTGGCCGAAGAAGGCTGTGTCCTGGTTCCTGGGCACGGTGATCTCCGCTCTAGAGGAGGCGGGTGAGCGAGCCTAAGCTTTTTTGCCGAGCTTTTGTTTGAGCAATTCGAGTTGCTGTTTGACCGCCTGCTCCGCGGCCTCGCGGTCGGCCTTCATGCGCAGGGCGTCGAACTCAGGGTCGGTTGCTTCGAGCGGTGGCGAGGACGGGAGCGGGTCCGCGCCCTGACGGACCGATTGCAGTTGCGCGGCCAGGCTCTGGTATTCGCGCTCGACGTAGGCCAGCTCGTCCCGGATCACCGAGACTTTCCGCTCGAGCAGCTCCAGGCGCTCCCGGTGTTTCGCGGCGAACTCCTCCGCGATGCGTCCGGTTTCTGTGTCGCCGATGTCGGCCGCCAGTCGGCCGCGCCGTTCGGCGTCGGTGAGATGCTGCCGCTCGGCGGAGAGCTCCTTCTCCGCGGCGGCCAGCGCATCGCGACTCACCCCCGCCGCCACCTTGAGCTCCACCAATGCGTCGTGCAGCCCCGCGGCGCGGGTCCGGCGGTCCGGCAGGCCGGAGAGCAGGCGGTCGAGCCGCGCGCGCAGGTCGTCGAGGCCCATCGGTCGAATGTTACTGCGGGGATGTATCTTTGGGAATCACGCATGAAGCCGCTCCTCGCCCCTCTGCTCGGGCTCGCGCTGCTCGCCGGCTGCTCCCGCGACACGCCGGGGAACTACCGTTGCGGGTTCGCGACGGTCGCGGGTCAGAGCATGTTGCTCGACCAGTTCAATCAGCCGGGCACCGTGCTCGCCGCACTTCCCTCCGAGATTCCCGAAGCCCTCCCGGTTCGCATCGCCCTGGGTCCGGCGTTTCGCTCGGTCACGGGACGCGCCGACTCCATGCTCGTCGTCGGAGTCGAGGGGACTTTGCCCGCCACACCCCGAGTGGGCTTCGGCGTGTTGGTCGTGAGCTCGGCTGGTCGGGTGGAAGGGGTACTGCTCTACGAAGGCAGTGCGATTCAGGGCGCGCCCAGGCTGGGCACCGTCAATGCAGGGGCGCTTGATCTGCCCCTGATCGGACTCCGAGTCGATCTCGCCAGGTTTCAGAATCAGTCCTGCCCGATTTTCCCAGATTCGCTCCGCCGGTAGCGCCGCCCGGTCCGGCAGGTGTATCGTTCAAAGGCCGGAGCGTGTTGACCTGAAATGATTTACGTCTGCATCCCCAGTTACGATGAAGGCCCCACCGTGGGCCTGGTGCTCTGGAAGATCCGCAAGGTCTTCGAGGAGTTTCCGCGCGAGTATCAACTGCTGGTCGCGGATGACGGCTCGACGGATGGAACCGCGGGGATCCTGGAGCCGTACACGAGGGTGCTGCCTCTCACCGTCCTGCGTCACGAGCGCCGCCAGGGGTATGCACGAACCCTGGAGGAGCTGCTCCAGCTCGCGCTCAGCCGGAGTGACCGGCCCAAGCGCGACAGCGCGATTCTCATGCATGCCGATTTCTCTCATGGCCCCCAGTATCTGCCCGACTTCGTCCGCCGACTCGACAGCGGGGCCGACATGGTGATTGGCGAAGCCACGCTCAGCGGAGAGCCGTCACGTGCCAGGCGACTGGTCCGGCACTGGGCACCACGGCTGCTCCGCCGAGCAGTCCGGGTACCGGGGGTGTCCGATACCGTCAGCGGGTTTGCCGCGTTTCGGCTGATGACCCTTCGCAACGTTCTGCAGCAGCAGGGGACGGCCCTCTTCTCGGCCGAAGGCTGGGCCGCCAACGCCGAGCTGCTCGGTCGCGCGGCGCAGAACGCCAGGCGGATCGAGACGGTTCCGATCGTGGAGCGCCATGATCTGCGCGCCCGGGCCAGCCGGATTCGCCCCTGGGAAACCTTGCGCCAGATGTGGCGAGCGGGACGGCAGATCCGGTTGGGAGGGCTCGCGTCATGAGCAGCCTCGCCGTGCTGATCGGAGTCCTGCAAGTGGCGGCCTCGAACCCGCGCTTTAGCGTCGGGGAGCGCTTCGAATACAGCGCGAAGTTCGGGATTCTGAGCGTGGGGTCCGCTTCGATAGAGGTGGCCTCGATCGATACCGTGCGCGGGAAGTCGGCCTATCATTTCCGCTTCACCCTCGACGGCAGCGTTCCTTTCTTCAAGATCAAGAGCTTGCTCGAATCCTGGACCAGCGAGGAGGACTTCCATTCACTGCGCTTCCGGCGGGAGAGCAAGGAAAACAGCCGCCAATACCTGCGCTTCTGGGAAATCCTGAGCGATTCGGGCTACTACCGGCAGGTCGAGCCCGAGCCCCTTGCCGCGTCACCCACCCCAGCCGACCCGCTGGATGACGCTTCTTTTCTGTATTTCGTCCGCACCACACCGCTCGAGGTGGGCAAGACGTACAAGTTCGACCGTTACTTCCGGAGCGATCGCAACCCGATCGTCATCAAGGTGCTGAAACGGGAGACCCTCGAGCTGCCCGATGGAAACAAGGTGTCCTGCCTGGTGCTCAACCCGGTGATCGGAGAGAGCGGCCTCTTTGCCGCCAGGGCCGAAGCCCGGCTGTGGATTTCGGAGGATGCCCAGCGGATCCCCGTGCAAATTCGCTCCCGTTACTCTTTCGGCACGATCACCCTCAAGCTTGCGCGCATTGTCCGCACCGGCTCATCCTGAGCTGACATTGCGGGCTCGGCTCGGGCCGCCGATCAGCGGCCTGGCGATCCTGGCCCTCGTCGCCGCCTGCGGCGGATCCCGGCCAACCCAAATGGCGTTACTCTCGCCCAGCGTCGTCGAAGAACCGGTGACGGCGGTCCTCATTGCGGCACTCAACGCCGACAACAAGCTCGAGCCCGCCGATTCACTCTGGGATGCCGACGCGACCGTCGTCGCCGATGGCGAGTTGCGCGCCGGGGCGCCGCGTTTCGCCGGGGTTGGATTGGGGGGCGAGGTAGCGATCACCACCAGCCGGCTCGAGGTCCGCCAGACGCTGATTTGGGTGTACTTGGAATACCGCTGGTTGTCGCTGAAGGATGGCGCCGCGCGAGAGGGAAAGGCGACCGTCTTGTTGACACCGAGGCGGAACGGATCAGGGTGGAAAATCGTGCACGCGCACAGTTCGACGGCTCGGGAGAAGTGAATCGTGAGCCGGAACGAGGGCCTTGCCCTTTCCCGGCTCCCTGCTCGCTACGTCCTACCTCCTACTTCCTGATTAGGCTGCTGGCTTGTCGCCGCGAATGACGGTGCGCATCCGGTCCGCCAACCCTGGCGCAAACACCCGCAGGATCAGGTAGAGCACGAAGCCCCAGAAGGCGAGCCAGAGCAGAGTCATGAAGAGGCTGATCGCGACGCCGAACACCCAGCCCAACATCTTGAGGGCGAGCAGTGCGACCACCGCGAATCCAGCGAATCCGACCACGCTGCGGACCATGGTATCCTTCCTTTTCTTAGAGCCTTTTCTTAGAGCTCGACTGAAGCTGCTTGCCACCCGACGCAATGTAGTAGAATACGGCTGACGTTTCAGAAAGTTTCGTCGAGGACCAAGTGACGACTGCTCCAGACGTTGTGATCGTCGGCGGGGGGGTGGTGGGCGCGGGCTGCGCCCGCCGGCTCGCGTTGGCGGGACGCCGGGTGCGGCTGATCGAGCGCGGCGGCGCCGCCGGGGAGGCCTGGCGGGCTTCGGCGGGGATGCTGGCTCCGCAAATCGAGGTTCCAATCGACGACGTCCTGTTCGAGCTCGGCGTGGCGGGGCGAGAGTTCTACTGCGAGAACGCCGAGCCGCTGCGGGACGCAACGGGAATCGACATCGGGTTGTGCGAAGGCGGAATCCTGCAGGCGGCGACGCGCGAGGTCGAAATCGAGACCTTGAAAGCACGCGTCGGCTGGCAGCGCCAGCATGGGCATCACTGCGAGTGGCTCGATCCCGACGAGGTGCGCCGGGAGTGGCCCTGGCTGGCACCCACGCTTGGCGGACTGCTCGCTCCCCGCGACGGCTACCTCGATCCGGTCAAGCTGGTAGAAGCGCTGCGCGCCGATGCAGTCCGGCTGGGGACGCAACTGGTGTCCGACAACATCACGACCCTCACCCGCTCAAACGGACGGGCCACCGGCGTGCAAGGCCGGGAATGGCATCCCGCCGACCACGTTGTGCTCGCCGCCGGAGCCTGGAGCGGGCGAATCGCGAACCTTCCCCGCCCCATTTCCGTCGAGCCGGTGCGCGGCCAGCTGGTCGCTTACCCCTGGCCGGTTGGCGCAAGACAAGCGACGGTGTTCGGCCAGGGGGGCTATCTGCTCCCCCGCGGGAAGGAGGGCGTCGCGGGTAGCACGATGGAGCACGCCGGGTTCAATCCCGAGATCACCGAAGCCGGCATCGCCGAAATCTGCGCCCGTGCCGAACACTTGGTGCCCGCGCTGCAAGGGGTGAAGATCCTGCGCGCCTGGGCGGGTTTGCGACCCGGCACCCCGGATGGGCGCCCGATCGTCGGCCGCGAGCCCGATCTGGACGGACTCTGGTATGCCACCGGCCACGGCCGCAACGGCATCCTGTTCGCAGGGATCACCGGGCAGATCATCGGGGATCTGTTGGCCGGCGAAGCGACCTTCGAAGAGGCGGAAGTGCTCCGGCCCGAACGCTTCTGGAGCTGGTAGCGCGCGATGGCATCGGCGTTCCGCTCTCGATCGTTCATCGCGGCCCTCGCCTGCGTCGGGGCCGCGCAAAGTCGCTCGGCGGTCGAACAGGAGCGCAAGGACTTCGCGGAGTGGCTGCGCACCGCGCCGCTCTCCCCGCGGCGCGCGGTCGGCATATTCCCGCTCGGCGCGGGACTCAGCCTGGGCCCGGCCACGGCGGCGATTCCGCTCGCGGGCGTCGCGGCGGCAGGGCTCAGCGAGCGCGACGGCCGCATCGTGCTCCGGACCGGCGAGCGCAGTCTCCCGCTGCTCCGCGGCCGCCCCACCTCAGTGGGCCAATGGCGCTTGCTGGTCAGCGGACCGCCTGGTCGCACCGCCGTGACGGTCTTCGCCGCCGAGCTCAAGGCGGGCAAACAACCGGTGTGGTTTCCCTATGACCCCCGCGCCGCACTGGCCGTGCAGCTGGATCCCCCGGCTGCGCCCGCCACCGTTCGCGTGCTGGCGCCGGATGGGGTTGAGGTCGAAGCGACCGAAGCCGGCAGCGTTACGGTGACGATCGGCGGGAAGCCCCAGAAGCTGCGCGTGCGACGGCTGCCCGGTGCGTCCGATGAAGAGTCGGAGCTGGAGATCTACTTCCGCGATGCCAGCAACGGCCGCACCACATATCCGGCGGGCCGTTTCGTGTCTCTCACGCCACAGGGGGGCAATCACTATCTCCTCGATCTCAATCGGGCGAGGAATCCCTTCTGCGCGTACAACACCGCCTATCCCTGTCCCGCGCCCTGGCGCGGGAATGCGCTTGCTGCACCAGTTGAGGCCGGAGAGCGCTATGCTGGCGGGGGCTTGAGCACGCCGCCCGGGAGCTGAGGCAATGCGCCGCACGCTGGTCCTGTTGCCCCTCCTCCTGACGGCCTCGTCGCAGTCCGCCTCACTGGAGGGCCGCTGGAGGGGGACGCTGGAGCTCTCCGGAGCGCGATTGCCGTTCGAGCTCCGGATCCGGCGACTGGAGGGTGCGCTGGTCGCCGATCTCTGCAATGGACCTCGTTGCGATTCACGCGCCGGCGTTCGAGTTCGGGGCGACAGCGTTGAGTTCGACATCGCCGATTACGAGGCGACGATCTCCGCCCTGCGCCAGGGTGATTCGCTGGCAGGCACTTACCACAACGTCGGCCGAAACGGTCCGCGCTCCATTCCCTTCCATGCCAGCCGAGGCCGCTGGCCCGAGGCCCCGGCGCAGCCGGCCCTCCTGGGGAGCTGGGATGCCTGGTTCGTCACCGATCAGCGGCGCAGCCCGCGGGTACTGGTGTTTCGGAACGGCGAGCAAGGCCTGGAGGGCGGCGTGGTGTCCAATACCGGCGATCTCGGGGTGTTCTGGGGCCGCGCGGTAGGGGACAGCTTTGCGGTGGCGCGTTTCGACGGCATCTCGGTCTATGTGCTGGCCGGGAGGCTCACCGGCGATACGCTGCGCGGAGTATTTCACGCCGGCTGGCGCACCCAGACGCCCTATCTCGCGGTCCGAAGCAGTGGAGCGGCCCACCTCACACCGCCGACCGCGATCACCGCAGCCGATACGGTCAGTCCGTTCCGCTTCGCCTTTCCCGACCTCGCAGGACGAATCGTCACGCAGGAGGACCCGCGCTTCAAGGGGAAGGTCGTGCTGGTCGACATCTTCGGGAGCTGGTGCGTCACCTGTCACGAGGCCACACCCCATCTGCTCCAGCTCTATCACGACTATCACGCGAAGGGGTTGGAGATTCTGGGATTGGGTTATGAAGTGACGGGTGACAGCACCCGTGACAATCCCCAGATTCGCCGTTTCCGGGACAAGTTCTCGATTCCCTGGCCGCTGCTCCATGCGGGGATCAGCGTAGTCGAAGAAACCGCGGCGACGCTGCCTCAGCTGCACGGGTTCACCGCGTATCCGACGACCATCTTCCTGGGCCCCGATGGGCGGATTCGCCAGGTGTACGCCGGATTCCGTGGGCCCTCCGCGGGAGCCCAGCACCTCCGCCAGATCGAAGACTACCGTCGTATCATCGAGAGCCTGCTCGCCGAGCGGTGATGCCGGGATTCTTCCGGAAGGAGCGGCTCACCGCCGGCCCGGGCTTCAACCGCTGGCTCATTCCGCCCGCCGCGCTGGCCATCCACCTCTCGATCGGCCAGGCCTACGCCTTCAGCGTCTTCAACCTCCCGCTCAGCAAGGCGCTGGGGGTCTCGGCCTCCGCGCCGGGCGACTGGAAGCTGACGCAGCTCGGCTGGATCTTCACCCTCGCCATCGTGTTTCTGGGGTTGTCCGCTGCGACCTTCGGTCGCTGGCTCGAGGAAGTCGGGCCGCGGGTCAGCGGGCTGACGGCGGCGGCGTGCTGGGGCTCGGGATTTCTGATCGGCGCGCTGGGCGTACGCACGCACCAGCTCTGGCTGCTGCTGCTGGGGTACGGGGTCATCGGCGGCTGCGGACTGGGGCTGGGCTACATCACCCCGGTTTCCACGTTGATCCGGTGGTTCCCCGACCGGCGCGGCATGGCAACCGGCATGGCGATCATGGGATTCGGCGGCGGTGCCATGATCGCGGCCCCGCTCTCCGCCGCGCTCATGAAGCATTTCGCGACCGCGGCGTCGGTCGGGGTGACCGAGACATTCCTTGTGCTGGGCCCTTTGTACTTCCTGGCCATGGCCGCGGGCGCGCTCGCGTTCCGGTTGCCGCCGCCCGACTGGAAGCCGGCGGGGTACTCGCCCCCCGCGGTCCGCAGGGCGCTGGTCTCCCGGCACGACGTGCATCCGAGGGAAGCCATCCGGACGCCGCAATTCTACCTACTCTGGGCGGTGCTCTGTCTCAACGTGACCGCGGGAATCGGCGTGTTAGGGCAGGCCAGCGCGATGATCCAGGAGGTCTTCCACGGCCGCATCGACGCGGCGGCCGCCGCCGGCTTCGTGGGCCTGTTGTCGCTGTTCAACATGGCGGGGCGGTTCTTCTGGTCTTCGCTGTCCGACCGCATCGGCCGCAAGCCGACCTACGCGATTTTTTTCGGTTTGGGTCCGCTGCTGTACGCAGCCGCGCCGGTGGCGGGCGGCCTCGGGAGTGTAACCTTGTTCGTCGCCTGCTTCGCGGTGATCCTCACGATGTACGGCGGCGGGTTTGCCACGATCCCGGCGTATCTGTCCGATCTGTTCGGTACCCGCTACGTCGGCGCCATTCACGGCCGCCTGCTCACCGCGTGGTCCGCCGCAGGGGTGCTCGGCCCGGTCCTGGTGAACTACATCCGCCAGTATGAGATCGAGCGCGGAGTGCCCAACGCGCAGGCGTACAATCACACGCTCTATCTGATGGCGGGGCTGCTGGTGGTCGGATTCGTGTGCAACGCGAGGGTCAAGGCGGTGGCAGAGCGGCATTACCTCCCGGTCGACGCGGGGGAGAGTTCGGCGAGCCACCCGGTGGCGGGGTACGCCGAGCCGGCGGCGCCACCGCGGGCCGGAGCTCCGGCGCTTCCGCTGCTCGCGGCCGCATGGGCCGGGGTGGGTGCGCCGTTGGCGTGGGGAGTGGCAAGCACGGTCAGCCGTGCGCTCGCCTTGTTCCGCCACTAGCAGGCCAGCGGCTCAGGCGCTGCGGCTTCGCCGTGAAGCACCTCATGATCTCCACCGTGAAAGGCCGCTTTGCCGACGTGCACGGCACCGTTCAGATGGACGAGCAGGACCCGGCCTCGGCCGAAGTGGAGGTGGCCATCGGGGTCGCGAGCATCCACACCGGCAACGCCGACCGCGATGCGCACCTGCGCTCCGCCGATTTCTTCGACGCCGACCACTTCCCAACCATCACCTTCCGCAGCCGACGCATCGAGCCGGGACGCGACGGAGCTCTCCGCCTCCTTGGGGATCTGACGATCCGCGGCGTTTCCCGCCCCATAGGCCTGGACCTGCACAGCGAAGGAATCATCCAGGACCCCTGGGGCAGTCGTCGGGCGGGCTTCAGCGGAAGCGTACGCATCAAGCGCAGCGACTTCGGAATCACCTGGAATCAGCTGATCGAGGCGGGCGGGGTTGCGGTCGGAGACGAAGTGCGGATCTCGCTGGAAGCCGAGCTGATTCAGGAGGGAGTCATGCAAGCGGCGTAGCCCTCAGCGCCGCAATGCTTTACCCCGCTTGCCGCCAAGTGTAGTTTTGGGGGCTTCGCCACTTTCGAGGAGTCCCCCTTGGCGGCACCGCTGGTCCAGCTGACCCGAGCCTCGCCCCCCGGCGGGGCCAACCGGCCCATTCACGTTCCGCTGGCTGTGGTGCGCAAGCCCTCCTGGATCAAGGTGAAGGCCCCGGGGGGCGAGAACTATGTCCGGATCAAACAACTGATGCGGGCGCTGGACCTCCATACCGTCTGCGAAGAGGCGCGCTGCCCCAACATCGGTGAGTGCTGGGAGCATCAGGCGGCCACCTTCATGATCCTGGGGGACGTCTGCACCCGGAATTGCGCCTATTGCGCGGTGGCGCACGGCACCCCGCAGGCGTTCGACCCGCTGGAGCCCACACGCCTGGCGGAGGCGGTCGCGACGCTCGGTCTCCAGCATGTGGTGATCACCTCGGTGGACCGGGACGACCTTCCCAATGGGGGAGCTGAAGCCTTTGCCGGCTGCGTCCTGGAAATCCGCCGACGCCTCTCCGAGACCACGGTCGAAGTACTGATTCCGGACTTCAAGGGCTCGGAAGTGGCGCTGCGCATCGTGCTGGAATCACGGCCTGCCATCCTCAATCACAATCTCGAGACCGTCGAGCGGCTGTACCGGCTGGCGCGGCCCGGCGGCCGTTACGGCCGGGCGCTCGAGCTGCTGGCGCGCGCACGGCGGCTGGCCCCGGACGGCCTCACCAAATCGGGAATGATTCTGGGCATGGGAGAAGAATGGGACGAACTGTTGTGCGCCATGCGCGACCTGCGGCGGAGTGACGTGAACATTCTCACGCTGGGGCAGTATCTCCGCCCGTCCGAGAGTCACCTCCCCGTGGCGCGCTTCTACACCCCGGGAGAGTTCGCGGAGCTTCGAGAGGCGGGTCTGGGCATGGGGTTCACCCACGTTCAATCGAGTCCGCTCACCCGCTCATCCTATCACGCCTGGGAACAGGCCCGCGCCGCCGGCGCGGTAACCGACTGATGGCCACGACCACCAAGCCAGTGCGCGAGCGGCTGGACCCGGATACGGCCGTCGCCTACCAGCAGTACCTCCGCCAGATGTTGCTGATCCGCCATTTCGAGGAGAAGGCGGGCGAGGCCTACAGCCTTGGCAAGATCGGGGGCTTCTGCCACCTCTACATCGGGCAGGAAGCGGTGGCCGTCGGCGCGATCGCCGCGCTCCGACCGGACGACTACGTCACCAGTGCGTATAGGGAGCATGGCCAGGCCCTGGTGCGAGGCATGACCGCCCGGGCGGTCATGGCCGAGCTGTTCGGCAAGGCGACCGGGTGCTGCCATGGGAAGGGCGGCTCGATGCACCTCTTCGACGCGTCGCTCGGCTTCCTGGGCGGGCACGGGATCGTGGGGAGCCATATCCCGATCGCGGCGGGCGCGGCTTTCGCCGTCAAATATCGGGGCGGCGACCAGGTCAGTGTCTGCTTCTTCGGGGAGGCCGCCGCCAACATCGGTGCCTTCCACGAGACCTTGAACATGGCTTCGCTCTGGGGACTCCCGGCCATCTTCATCTGCGAAAACAACGGGTACGGCATGGGTACGGCGGTGGCGCGCGCCAGCGCGGTTCGCAACCTGGCGCTGCGCGGGTCGGCCTACGATATGCCCGCGGAGGACGTGGATGGTCAGGACGTGCTGGCGGTTCGGGAAGCGATGGACCGCGCGGTAGAGCGCGCCCGCAAGGAATCCCAGCCGACCCTGCTGGAAATCCGCACCTATCGCTACGTCGGGCACTCGATGTCCGACGCCGCGCACGGCACCTATCGCACCAAGGATGAGGTGGAGGAGTTTCGCCGCAGGGACCCGATCAAAGTGCTGGCGGAACGGATGCGCAATGCCGGCGCGCTCGACGACGCGGGCTGGGAGGCGCTCGATGCCGAAGTGAAGGCGGAAGTCGAGGATGCCTATGCCTTCGCCGAGAGTTCGCCCGACCCGGAGCCTTCCGCGCTATACACCGATGTGTATGCGGAGCCGGGAATCGGGAATCGGGAATCGGGAGGGCCACGCTGATGGCGGTCCTGACCTATCGCGATGCCCTGAACCAGGCGCTTCGCGAAGAGATGCGGCGGGACGACCGCGTCTTCCTGATGGGCGAGGAGGTGGCTGAATACGACGGCGCCTACAAGGTCAGTCGGGGACTGCTCAAGGAGTTCGGACCCAAGCGCATTGTGGATACGCCGATCGCCGAATTGGGGTTTACCGGCATCGGCGTGGGCGCTGCGATGGTCGGGCTGCGCCCGGTGATCGAGATGATGACCTGGAACTTCGCGTTGCTGGCGATCGACGAGATCGTCAACGGCGCCGCCAAGATCCGCTACATGTCCGGCGGCCAGCTGGGCTGCCCGATCGTATTTCGCGGCCCGGGCGGCAGCGCGCTGCAGCTCGGCGCCCAGCATTCGCAGGCCTTCGAGAGCTGGTACGCGCACATCCCCGGCCTCAAGGTGCTCACTCCCGGGACACCGGCCGACGCGAAAGGCCTGCTCAAGAGCGCGATTCGCGATGACGACCCGGTGGTCTTCATCGAGGGCGAGATGCTCTACAACACCAAGGGCGAGGTGCCCGACGGGGAATACCTCACCCCGATCGGCCGGGCCGAGGTGAAACGCCCGGGAACCGATGTCACCCTGGTGTGCCACGGCAAGACAGTGTCGGTCGCGCTCAAGGCCGCCGAGCAGCTGGCCGCCGAGGGCGTCGCCGCAGAAGTCGTGGACTTGCGGAGCATCCGGCCGCTCGACACCGGGACCATCCTGGCGTCGGTCGGAAAGACCCATCGGTGCGTGGTGGTGGAAGAGGGCTGGCCGTTTGCCGGCGTGGGGGCGCAGGTGGCCGACGTGATTCAACGGGACGCGTTCGATGCGCTCGATGCGCCGGTGCTGCGGGTGACCAATGCCGACGTGCCGATGCCGTACAACAAGCACCTCGAAAAGGCGGCGAAAGCCGATGCAGGAAAGGTCGTCGACGCCGCAAGGCGGGTGTTGTACATCCCAGCGCCGAAAGCCGACTGATGGCGACGAAGATCGTGATGGAGGCCCTTTCGCCCACCATGGAAGAAGGTCGCCTCGTCGAGTGGAAGAAGCAGGAAGGCGACGCAGTTGCCCTCGGCGACGTGCTGGCCGAAGTGGAGACGGACAAGGCCGTGATGGAGCTGGTCGCCAGAGCCTCCGGTACGCTGCTCAAGCAGCTGGTGGCGGCGGGCGCGACCGTCCCGGTGTCGTCGCCGGTGGGCTGGATCGGGTCGGCAGGGGAGTCGGTGGAGACGGGCGGACAGACGGACGGGCGGACAGGCGGTCAGCCTGCGGCTGAGCAAGTCGCGCCAACAGCGACCCCGCCCAAGCAGGCTCCCCGGGCCGAAGCGCGGCCTCAGGAAGCTGCAGCTCCGGTTGCGGCCCCCAGCAAAGAGGACCAGCCGAAGCCCGCAGCGGCGGCACCGCCCGACCGCGTCAAGGCCTCTCCGCTGGCCCGCAAGATCGCCGCGGAGCAGGGTGTCGATCTGGCCGCGGTGAGCGGGAGTGGTCCGGAAGGGCGCGTGATCAAGCGGGACCTGGAACAGGTCGGACCGGCCGACACTCGCACAGTCGGACAGGTCGTTTCCCGTCCGCCCGTTCGTCCTTCCGACCTTCCGACCTTCGCCGATGTTCCGCTGACGCAGATCCGCAAGACCATCGCGAAGCGCCTGGTCCAGTCGATCGGCCCGATTCCGACCTTCTACCTCACCACCGCAGTGGACATGGAGCGCGTCGCCGAGGCGCGCGAGGCGCTCAATGCGGCCGCGGGCGAGCAGGGCAAGACCTCTTTCAACGACATCGTGCTCAAGGCCGTCGCCACCGCGCTGCACCAGCATCCGGGCTGCAACGCGTGGTGGCAGGACGACCATGTGCGAATCTGGAACGAGGTCCACCTCGGCATGGCCGTGGCCGTCGAGGATGGCCTCATCACCCCGGTTATTCGGAACGCCGAGACCAAATCCTTGCGGGAGATTGCGGTGGAGACGCGCGATCTGGCCCAGCGCGCGCGCGAACGGAAGCTCAAGCCGGAGGAATACACCGGGAGCACTTTTTCGGTTTCCAATCTGGGCAGGTTCGACATCGAGCACTTCACCGCGATCATCAACCCCCCCGAGGCGGGCATCCTGGCCATCGGCAGCATCGCGGCGGTGCCCGCGGCGATCGGCGGGCAGGTCCAGGTCCGGCGCCGGATGCGCATGACCATGTCGTGCGACCATCGGGTGATCGACGGGGCCACCGGGGCGCAGTTCCTGAAAACGCTGAAGTTGTTGCTGGAGAATCCGCTGGCGCTGGTGTGGTAGGATCCTGAATCCTGGAGTAAACCGTGGCCTCATTCGACCTCATCGTCATCGGCGGCGGACCTGCCGGCTACGTGTGCGCCATACGCGCCGCACAGCTCGGTCTCAACACCGCCGTAGTGGAGAAAGAGAAGCTCGGCGGGGTCTGTGTGAACATCGGGTGCATCCCGACCAAGGCCCTGCTGCACAGCGCGTACGCCCTCAATCTGATCGGCCATGACGCCAAGCTGTTAGGCATCGAGATCGGCAGCATCAAGGCCGATTACGGTGTCGCGATGAAGCGCTCCCGGCAAGTTTCAGAGCAGAACTCCAAAGGCGTCGAGTTCCTGATGAAGAAGCACAAGATCACGGTGCTCATGGGCCAGGGCGTGCTCCAGCCAGGGAAGCAAGTGAAGGTCGGCGGCGAGGTGCACGAGGCCAGGAAGGCCGTGGTCATCGCGACCGGCTCTCGCGTGAAAGGCATTCCGCAAATCGGGCTCGAGATCAACAAGACCACCGTGATCAGCTCCGACGAAGCGTTGTTCCTCGAGCAGGCGCCGGCCTCGATGGCGATCGTGGGAGCGGGGGCGGTCGGCTCGGAATTCGCCGACATCTTCAACGCGTTCGGCACCAAAGTCACCCTCATCGAGGCCCTGCCCCGGATCCTGCCCATCGAGGATGCCGAGGCCTCGGATGTGCTCACCAAGAGCTACAAGAAGCGGGGAATCGTGGTGATGTCCGGAGCCAAGGTGCTCAGGGCGTCGCTCGGCGCCAAGGAGGTGACGCTGGACGTCGAGGCGGGCGGCAAGACGGAGAAGGTCGTCGTCGAAAGGGTGCTGATGGCCACGGGGCGGGCGGTGAACACCGAGGGGATCGGGTTCAAGGAGAGCGGAGTGCAGCTCACCGATCGCGGCTTCGTGAAAGTGAACTTCGCCACCCTGGAGACGACCGCGCCCGGAGTGTACTGCATTGGCGATGTGGCGGGCCCGCCGATGCTGGCGCACAAGGGGAGCCGCGAGGGGACGTTCGTCGCGGAGCTGATCGCCGGGCATCGGCCCCACCCGATCAAGTACGACAACGTGCCCAGCGTCACCTATTGCCACCCGGAGGTGGCGAGCATTGGTCTCACCGAAGATCAGGTGAAGGAGAAAAAAATCGAGTACCAGGTGGGGCGTTTCCCGATGAGCGCCAACGGACGCGCGCGGGCCTCGATGGAGACCGAGGGCTTCGTCAAGATCATCCGGGAGAAGAAGTACGGAGAGATCCTGGGGGCGCACATCGTGGCCAGCCATGCGTCCGAGATGATCCACGAGCTCGTGGTGGCGCGGGAGAACGAATACACGGTGGAGGAGGTGGATCTCGCCATCCACGCCCATCCGACGCTGTCGGAGGCGATCGCCGAGGCGTGCCTCGACTCCATGGGGCGCGTGATCCACGTGTGAGCGACGGTGGCGACGAGGTTCACCAGGGTCTGGTCGGCAGGGTCCTCGGTGCCCTTGGCTTCGGCGCGGCTCTGGGAGTAGGCGTGCAGGGACTGGTAACCTGGACGGTGCGCCTGCTGCAACGCGGCACCCCGACCTCCGCGGCGCCGGCGCTCACCTCGGCGCCGGCGCTCGTGCTCCTCAGCGGCACCCTCGCGGGCATCGTGGCGGCGGGCCTGGCCGCCTGGATACTGCTGGGGCCGATTCGCAATCCCTGGCGCCAGGCGATGCTCGCGATGGTCACGGGCCTCGGCTCCTTCGTGCTCTCGCTGGTGACCCTGCCCATCGACCGCGCGTTCGGGCGGCCCGGCCTGCTGGGCCTGGTGGCGGTGTCGGCGCTCGCTTGCCTCCTCATTGGCCGACGCCTCCTCGGAATCCGCACGACCCCATGACCAGCCCACTCGTCGTCGTCGACCTCGGCCGGCGGCCCTACCGCGCGGTGCTGGAGCTGCAACGCTCCCTCTGCCGGCGCCGCGTCGACGGCGAACTGTCCGAGGACTTGCTGCTGCTGGTCGAGCATGATCCGGTGGTCACCCTCGGCCGCGGCACCCGAGCCACCAGCTTGCCGCTGCCGGCTGCAGCGCTCGCGGCGCGTGGACTCGAGATGTTCGAGGTGGAGCGTGGAGGCGACGTAACGCTGCACGCGCCCGGCCAGCTGGTGGGATACCCGATTCTCGACCTGGGCGGCTGGCGGCGGGACCTGCACTGGTATCTCCGTCAACTCGAGGAAGTCTTGATCCGCGGGCTCGACACGCTGGAGATCCCGGCGGAGCGCAACCCCGGCAAGACCGGTGTCTGGACCGGGGGCCGCAAGCTCGCCAGCATCGGGATTCACGTGAAGCAATGGGTGACGATGCACGGTTTCGCGCTCAACGTCTCCACCGAGTTGTCGCTCTTCGACCTGATTGTGCCCTGCGGCATCGCCGGGGTCGCCATGACAAGCGTGGCACGGGAACGACCGGGCCTCGAGCATCCCTGGGAGCTGACTCGCGCTACGGTGGTGCGGGCGTTCGGCACCGTGTTCGAGCGAGAGCTGGAGCTCCGCTCTGACACCGAGCTCGCGGCGCTGCTCCCGGCGTGA
>CAZYPO010000016.1:17992-48646 GCA_964649225.1 uncultured Gemmatimonas sp.
GCGAGAGCTGGAGCTCCGCTCTGACACCGAGCTCGCGGCGCTGCTCCCGGCGTGACGGAGGAATCGCCGCCTGGGCATTCGAGATCACTGATCCGGTCGAGGTGCGTCCCCTGCCTCAGGGCCCCGGTCCGGCTGCTGGATTGAGGGGGGTTTCCCGACCCCTTATACTCCGAGAGTATGTCCGACACGCTGGATGGCGGAAAGCTGGAAGCGCTCGCGGAGGGAAAGGTCGCGGATATCCTGCGTGCGGCCGCGAGCTGGGCCAAGGATGTGCCTTCCGCACTGACACCGCCCATCCGCGCCGTCTGCGTGCGGCTCGCGGAAATGGTGGCGGACCAGCGACACTACCTGGCGCCGCTGCCCGAACCTCAGGAAACCGAGCGCGCCACGGTGCTTACCCTCACGGCGGAGCGCTTGCGCGTCGCGCCCGTCACGCGAGGCATCGAGTCGCTGCTTCAGGAACTGGCCGACATCGAGCTCCGCGCAACCGGCTCATGGTCCGCGGTGGAAGGCGCCCAGGCCCAGTGGATTGCCACCGCGATCCGGTTCCTCGAAGGCAAAGTCGCGGAGCTTCCTCCGGGCCAGCGCCCCGATCCCTACTGGGCGGATGATGTGGTGGCGGGGATCATCGCGTCGGTGCGCGCGCTGATTGGCGTGGACGAGCTGCACGCGCGGACCGAAGCGCGCTATTCCGGGCCGCAGAAGCGGACGGCGCCGGTCGAAGAGAGCGAGTAGCTAGCTCCCCTTTTCAGCGAACAGCTCGAAGAACTTCCCGAACACCTCGATCCCATCCCAGATCTGCTGCAGATTCACCTTTTCATTGGGTGAGTGCAGGCCATCGTCGGGGAGGCCGATGCCGGTAAGCAGCACCGGCGCGCCGCCGGCCTGCAGTTGGGGCACTACCGGGATCGAGCCACCGGCCCGCACCGACACGGTGCGGCGCCCCACCACGGCCTCGAACGCCTGATCGAGGATACCGAAGGCCGGATGGCTCACATCGCAGCGCACCGGATCTCCCCCGTGGATCAGCTTGACCTCGACGTCCGCGTACGAGGGGGCCAGTCGCTCCACCGCGCGGGTGAGCCATTTCCCCACTTTCTCGTAGCTGTGTCCCGGCACCAGGCGCAGACTGACCTTCGCCATCGCCTGGGCGGGGATGACCGTCTTGGCACCCTCGCCGGTGAAACCTCCCCGGATACCGTGGATCTCGAAGGTGGGAAGGGCCCAGACGCGCTCCAGCACGGAAAAGTCCTGGAGCCCCGTGAGGGCCCGACCGGTCACCTCTTCCTCCAGGAACCGCTGCTCGTCGAACGGCAGGCTCTTCCACGCCCTGCGCTCCGCTTTGCTCGGCGGCTCGACGGCCTTGTACAGCTTGGGAATATCGATGCGGCCGGAGCGATTCTTGAGTCGGGCGAGCAGGCGCACCAGCGTCTCCAAGGCATTCGGCGCCACCCCGCCGTAGCTGCCGGAGTGCAGGTCCCGCTGCAGGGTGCGCACGTGGATCTCGGCGTAGCAGATCCCGCGCAAGCCGGTGTACACCGCGGGAATGCCGGGCGCGTAGTAGCCCATGTCCGCAACCACGACCGCATCCACGGCGGTCCGCTCGGGCTCGGCGCGCAGCCGCTCAAAAATGACGTCCCCGCCGCACTCCTCTTCTCCCTCGATGATGAAATGCAGGTTGAGCGGCGGCTGACCGCCCTTAGCGAGTACCGATTGATAGGCCTTGAGCAGCGTAAAGACCTGTCCTTTGTCGTCCACCGCCCCGCGCGCGTAGAGCCTCCCGTCGCGTACTGTCGGCTGAAAGGGAGGCGAGACCCATTCATCGAGCGGATCCACCGGCTGGACATCGTAGTGGCCGTAGCACAGGATGGTCGGCTTTGCTTCGACCCGAGGGCTCTCCGCCCAGACCACCGGGTGCCCGTCGCCCTCGAGCAACTCGACGACCGGACAGCCGAGCTTGCGGAAGTGGTCCATCAGCCAGGCCGCGGCCCGGCGGCAATCAGCGGCGTGGGCCGGCAGCGTGCTGATGCTCGGGATGGAGAGGAATTCGTTGAGTTCGGAAAGCTGGGCGTCGCGGGTCATGGAGAAAGGGCGCCAGGAGTCAGGGAGTCAGGGAGTCAGGGGGCACTAAGATACAGCGGTTTGCTAAGCTCCGCCCGTTCGCGAGGAATCCCCCAGGGCGCGTTCCAGGCGGGCAAACGCCGAGTCGCCCGTAGCGCCGCGCATGAGCTCCTTCAGCGCGGCAACGCTGGTCCGCACGCTGTGGCCGTGGCGATCGTACCAGCGGTCGAACCAGTCGAGATGGGTGCGGTAGAGCCGCACCCCCACCAGGGCGGCGTTGTTGATGGGCCGCTCGGCCAATCTGCCTATCCGCATCACCCGTAACCGCTGGCCCAGGGGACCTTCAAGCTGTTCGCGCGCCCAGCGGGCAATGGCGATGCGTCCCGCTTCCAGCGAATCGGCGGCCGGTTTTCCGGCATAGAATGCCTCCAGCCGGTCGAGCAGCGCATGATAGAACTCACCCAGCACGATCTCATCGGCCCAGCGATCGCGCGCGCGACCGGCCAGCGCGCTGTCACCGCGACCCCGGAAGAATTCCTCCGTGGCGCGATACCCCACCAGCTGCGCGAAGCTCTCGTTGAAGGGCGTCGCGCTCTTCACATAGAGACTGTTGTGGGCGATCTCGTGGAAGACCAGCGAGGCCAGCTCGACGGAATCCTTCACCATCGCCGTGGAGAGCAGCGGATCCTCGAACCAGCCCAGCGTCGAGTAGGCGGCCGCCGGCCTGAGGTAGGTGTCGTACCCCTTGGCGAGCAACAGCTCCGACTCCTGCTGGGCCCGCTTGAGATCGAAGAAGCCCTTGTAGGGAATCCGCCCGACGATCGGGTACTTCCAGGTCACCGGACAGATGCAGGTTTTCGGTGAGGCCGAAAGCACCAGCAACAGGGTATCCCGCCCCACGTCGCTATAGGTCGTGTACGTCTTCCCCGCCTCGAGCCCGAGCTCGAGCGCGTGCGTCCGGACCGCAAGCACCAGCTCCAGATAGGCGCGCGTCGCGGCATCGAGCTTCGGATCGGCTACCAGGCGCTCGATGGGACGTCGCTTTTGCAGAATCAGGGTCTGCTCGATCCCCGCCCGCGTCAGATAGCGCACGTCCTCGCTCGCGAGGTAGGCGCCACCATACCCCAGGATCAGGACGATCGCGGTGATCAGGACTCCCATGAGAATCCTCCGGCGTTTCACGGCGTCCAGCGCGCGCCGAACAGGTGCACGTCATGACCCAGTGCGCTGCGATTCTGGAACGCGTAGTCGAGCCGTGCCCGGCCCAGCAGCAGGCTGCCCCCGAAGGTGGTATTGGAGAGCAGACCACCCACCAGTCCCGGCTGGCGGCCGGTGCCGACCCGGCCGACCACCCCGATCCCCGACACGGCCGCGCCGGCTTCCAGCCCCAGCATAGTCCGGCCGTGCTCTCCCGCCGACCATACGCTTTCGACTGTGGCCAGCAGGCGGCCGTTCGAGTAGGTGTCGAGCAGATTGAGGCTGAAGCCGAGGTGGAGCGCCTCGGGCAGTTCCAGTCCCCGCCCGCTCAGCCGGTACTGGCTGAGGTTCTGCGCACTGAGGGCCAGCGCGGCGATATCGAAGAAGGTCACCTGGACCGCGAGGTCACCGGTGAGCGAGCGAGTGATCGGGCCGTTGCGCTGTTCTACCGAGACATACTTGGTGCTCGCGCCAACGGCGATTCCTCCCAGCCGGTACACCACCGCCCCGACCCAGGAAAGATTGTCGTAGGTCGCGGAGTCCGCGGAGAACCGGAGATAGCGCGCACCCAGGCCCAGGTTGAGCTTTCCGGTTCGGGTCGCGGCCGCGGCCATCGCGTAAGTGGAGTGGTCGGGCCGCCGGGAGAATCCCGCCTCCAGGCTGAGCACCCGGATGGGCGCGATGCCCGCAGGGTTGACGAACAGGGCACCCGCGTATCCGGGCAGCGCGACGCCGGCTCCCGCGAGTCCCGCGGCCTGAACGCTCGAAGGAAACCCCATGATCACTGGGGTCAGGCGGGGTGCGCTCTGCGCGCGCAGCGCGACGGGAAGGACCACGGCGCAGAACGCGGCAGCGAGGAGCCGCCCAGCCATGCTCAACGAATCCGCACGATGCCGAAGCGGGCCTGCAAGGTGGCAGCGAGCTGCCCCCCCGCGGTGTTCCTCAGCACCTGCAGGTCGATCGCGGGCCCGTCCGCCGCCTGGGTGATGAGGAAATGCCGCCCGGACCCCGCCTTGAGCGTTCCCTCCTGGGAAAAACTGCCGCCGAGCGCGCGAGGCACGAGCGGAAAACCGGTGAACGGTCCCGGTGGGCTGGCGGTGGTCTGGTTGCGCGGATCGGTCCAGATCGACCGCAATCCCCAGCTCTTGAAGCGAAGGAATCCAGTCGACTCGAAAGGCAACTCCAGTCCATCATCGAGATAGGCGGACAGCAGCCAGCGCGGGACCATTTCGGAGAAGTCGGCACCGGTCACCGCGCTCAGATTCGCGAGGCCCGTGAGCGTGGTGGCAGCGAGCGAACGGGTCGTGGCCGTTGCGAGGATGGTATCGGCGGCGTAATGGTCGAGCGCCCAGCGCAGGAAGAGCCACACCGCGCCCCGTTCTTGCAGCGTGCCTTGCGAGGACGGAAACACCATGTAATGGGCTTCCGGATTCTTGAGATAGTCGTAGGCGTCAATAATGTTGCCGCTGGTGTACTGGGACCGGCAGGAGGGGAAGCCCGCCGCGACGCACTCCGCGTTGGGCACCAGTCGCCCGCCAAGCTCCTCGGCGAAATGGGAGAGCGCTTCGTTGAGCCAGGTCTCTTCGGAGGTCCCGCTGCGGATCAGCACGTGCTGGTTGAAGCTGATCATGTGCTGGAACTCATGGATCAGCGTCGGCTTGAGGTTGTTGAGGGCCTTGGTACGCGTCACTTCCTCGCACTTGGAAGTCGCCGGCGAGGGGACCAGGGTATAAAAGATCTCGGTCCGATTGGAGTTGCTCCCGGTCAACAGGTCGCCCCCGAAGAAATACCCGATGACCCGGCCGTCGGTGCAGTCCGGAGTGAGGCTGTTCACCGCATCCGTCATCAGGATGAGTATGACCCCATTGGCGTCGATATCCGATTCGCGTCCGAACGCGGTCGTGTCGATTGGATAATGATGGGTGTCGAAGGCGGTTCCGAGCTCGGCAAGATCGGAGTCCCGCAGCGGATCATTCTGGGGCACGTCATTATCCATGTAAATCGCAGCGTGCTGGCCGATAAAGCGCGCGGTGGCCATGACGGTGGTAAAACTGGTGCAGGCGAGATTGCTGCAGGTCTTGAAGCTCTTGAGGTCACCCAGCGGCGGGGCGGCCGTCAACCGCGGCGCTGTGAACGGCCCGGAATGGTTCCGGGGATCGGCGGCGAGCTCGGCTTCCCGCCGCCGGAGCGACGCGTCAAACTGAGCGCCAAGATCCCCGGTCGCGAGAGCAGGGGCCACCCCGCTCGGAGCGGGGACGACCGCATTCCCCGACACCGCCGCCAGCGGATTGCTGGAGCGAAGCAGATACGGACCTTCGATCCCCGCGCTATTCTTGGTCCCATTGGTGGAGGCGAGCACCAGGAGATATTGCGCTCCCTCGGTCCCCGCCTGAGGTACTCTGAGGCAGCCGGTGGTCGGAGCGGGGTTGATGATAAGGTGCTGACCCACGCTCAGCTGGGTGATCGGCTTGCCTGCACACGCTACGCTGGGAGTGGGCAGGATGCCATCAGGACCGGAAGGGCTGCCGCACGCTGTAAGCAGCCCACTGAGCGCGCCCATAATCCGGAAAGCGCCGCTGGATTTCTGCATCCGAACGGGAACCCTTGGAAGAGAGTGGTAGGTTTGTGTAAGTTAAAGTCAGCCAACGAGTTTTGACAACAAAGGAGACGCGCGCGGCCGCCATAGCCCGCCCCCGACGATGCCCTTCGTTCACCTCCACACGCACAGCGAGTACTCCCTGCTCGATGGAGCCAATCGGATTCCCGATCTGGTGGCGCAGGTGTGCCGTCTGGGGATGGACAGCCTGGCGGTGACCGATCACGGCAACCTCCATGCGGCGTGGGCTTTCTACTCCGAAGCCAAGACCCGCAAGCTGAGGCCGATCCTCGGCTTCGAGGCCTATTTGGCTTACGGCGACCGGCGCTCGCCGCAGAAGCCCCCGGACGCACCTGCCCATTACAGCCATCTCGTGCTGCTGGCACGCAATCGGACGGGGTATCAGAACCTGATCAAGCTGTCCTCGATCGGGTTTACCGAAGGCTTTTACCGGCGGCCGCGCATCGACAAGGAAGTCCTGGCCCGCCACTCCGAAGGACTGGTGGGTTTGGCCGCGTGCCTCTCGGGCGAGATTGCCCATGCGCTTCGCGCCGGCCGCTACGAGGACGCGCGGGCTTCGGCGGAATGGTTTGCGGGCGTGTTCGGCAAGGATGGCTTCTGGCTGGAGATTCAGGAGCACGGCATCCCCGAGGAACGCCGGGTTACCGAGGGCATGCTGCGGCTCGGCAAGGAACTGGGCCTGGGCGTCGTGGCGACGAACGACGCCCATTATCTGCGGCGCGAGGACGCCGAAGCGCACGATGTGCTGCTGGCCATCGGGACCGGTGCCGACCTCGACGACCCCAAGCGCTTCCGCTTCACGGGGCAGGAATCCTACGTCAAGAGCGAAGCGGAAATGCGCGGACTTTTCCCCGCGCACCCCGAGGCCATCGAGAATACGGCCCGGGTCGCCGAGCTCTGCGAATTCGATTTCGAGAAGCGCTACTTCGTACCGAGCTTTCCGCTGCCCGAAGGCTACGCCGACGAGAACGCCATGTTGCGGGATCTCGCGGGTGCCGGCGCGCGGACCCGCTACGGCGATCCGCTGCCCGGTCCGGTCCGGGAGCGCCTGGAGTACGAGCTCTCGGTCATCACGAACGCGGGGTACGCGGGTTATTTTCTGATCGTCCAGGATTTCATCGCCGCGGCGCGGGCCAAGGGGATTCCCGTCGGGCCGGGCCGCGGCTCCTCGGCGGGCTCCCTGGTGGCCTACTCGCTGCGGATCACCGACGTGGACCCGCTCAAGTTCGATCTGCTCTTCGAGCGGTTCCTCAACCCTGAGCGGGTCTCGATGCCGGACATCGACGTCGACTTCTGCTTCGAGCGCCGCGGCGAGGTGATCGAGTACGTGCGGGAGCGCTACGGACGGGACAGCGTTGGACAAATCATCACCTTCGGCACCCTGAAGGCGCGCGCCGCGGTCAAGGACGTCGCCCGGGTGCTCAAGGTGCCTCCCGGCGAAGCGGACCGGATTACCAGGCTGATCCCTTCCGGCCCCGCGTACAGCCTCACCATTCCCGAAGCGATCAGGAAGGTCGACGAGCTGCGCGATCTGGTGCAGACCGCACCGGTCTACCAGCGGATGATGGATTTGAGCGCGCGGATCGAGGGCATTTCCCGTCACGCCTCGGTCCACGCCGCCGGGGTGGTGATCGCTCCCGGCCCGCTCACCGAGTACGTCCCGGTCTGCACCGCCCCGACCAAGGGCGCGGGCCAATCGGCGGATGGCGAGAGCGCCATCATCACCCAGTACGAGATGGGCGCCCTGGAGCAGGTCGGCATGCTGAAGATGGACCTGCTCGGTCTCAAGACGCTGACGGTCATTCACGATGCCGTGGCGATGATCGCGGAGCGCACCGGCATCCCACTCGACATGGGGGCGCTGCCGTTCGACGATCCCGCGGTCTACGAGATGTTGCGGCAGGGCCGGACCGGGGGCGTCTTTCAGTTCGAATCCCCGCTGGCCACCGACACGCTGCGCGCGATGAAGTGTGACCGGTTCGACGACCTGGTGGCCTCGAATGCGCTGCTCCGCCCCGGACCGCTCGATGCGGGGATGCACCTCGTCTTCATTCGACGCCGGCTGGGCCAGGAGGCGGTGTCCTATCCTCACCCGCTGCTCAAGGAGATCCTGGAGCCCACCTTCGGGGTCATCACCTATCAGGAGCAGGTGATGCGGATCGCCAACGTGTACGCGGGCTTTTCGCTCGCGGAAGCCGACGTGCTCCGCAAGGCGGTCGGGAAGAAGGATGCCGAGCTGTTGCGGCGCGAGCTGGGGAAGTTCGTGGAGCGGGCGCTCGCCCAGGGCCATCCCCGGAAACAGGTGGACGAGCTCGCCGCGCAACTCGAGACCTTCGGGCGCTATGGCTTTCCCAAAGCGCACTCGGTGGCCTACTCGGTGCTCGGCTATCAGACCGCCTGGCTCAAAGTGCACCATCCCGCGGAGTTCATGGCGGCCCTGCTCTCCTCCGAAATCGGCAACACGGACAAGGTGGTGCAGTACATCAACGAGGCGCGCGAGCTCGGACTCGAGGTGCTGCCGCCCGACGTCAATGAATCGGGCTTCAAGTTCACCGTGGTTGGTGAGCGGCGCATCCGCTTCGGGCTGGGCGCGGTCCGCAACGTGGGCCGGGGCGCGATCGAATCGATCATCGCCGCGCGCGCGCCGCGGCACCTCACTGATCTTGCCGATCTGGTCAATCAGCTCGACCTGCGGCTCTGCAACAAGCGGGTGCTGGAGTCCCTGATCGCGGCGGGGGCCTGCGATTCCCTCGGCGGGCACCGCAGCCAGCTGCTCGGGGCGCTCGACGTGGTGCTGGGGGAGGCCCAGCTCCGGCAGCAGGAGCGTGAGACCGGCCAGGAGTCGCTCTTCGGCGAGGCGCCGGCGCGGCAGGCGCGGGCCCTTGCTCTTCCCGAGGTTCCGGAATGGCCCGAAGCCGAGCGGCTCGCCCGGGAGAAAGAAGTCCTCGGCTTTTTCATCTCGGGGCATCCGCTGGAGCCCTTCCGCACCGAGGTGGAGCTCTTCGGCACCCGCACGACCGCCACGCTGCAGATCTGGAGCGAGCACCAGGTGACGGTGGCGGCCGTAGTCACCGGGGTGAAGCGGCAGCTCTCGAAAAAGAGCGGCAAGGAGTACGCGCGTCTCACGCTGGAGGATTTCCACGGCACCGCCGAGGCGATTGTCTTCCCCGAGAGCTGGGCCCGGCTCAACCAGCTCATCAGCGAGGACGCGGCGCTGCTGCTCAGCGGGGGCTACAGCGCCCGGGACCAGGGTGAGGACCGCGCCCCCTTCGTGGTCGAGTCGGCTCGGCCGCTCGGTGAGCTCAAGCGTTCGGGGGCGGTGGGGATCGCGCTGCGCTGGAGCTCGGGCGGCGCACCGCGCGCGGAACTGCTGCGCTCGGCCGCCGCGGTCTGCGCCGGTCACCCGGGTCCCGCGCCGGTCTATATTGAATGGTCCGACGGCAACGGCGAGGCGGTGCGGCTTCGCGCGCGGCGGCTGCGGGTCGAGCCGGGCGAGGATGTCGTGATCGCGCTTCGCGCCCTGCTCGGCGCCGACGCGGTTCGTTACGTCAAGGTGGGGTGATCGAATGGCCAACGCGTATACGCTGGACTTCGAGAAGCCGCTGCTGGAGCTCGAGCGACAGATCGATGAGCTCAAACGGGTGGGCGAAGAGCGGGAAATCGACGTTGCCGCGGAGCTGACGCTATTGCAGGGCAAGCTGGAGAGTCTGCGGGAGGAGCTCTACCGCAACCTGACGCCGATGCAGCGGGTGAGCGTGGCGCGGCATCCCCGGCGCCCGTACACCCTCGACTATCTCAGCACGATCTTCACCGATTTCGTCGAGCTCCACGGCGATCGGCTCTTCCGCGACGACCTCGCGATCGTCGGCGGCTGGGCCCGGCTCGGGGGAACCTCGGTCATGGTGATCGGGCACCAGAAGGGACGCGATACCCGAGAGAACATCAAGCGCAATTTCGGCATGCCGCACCCGGAGGGCTACCGCAAGGCGCTGCGTCTGATGCGGCTGGCGGCGCGCTATCATGCGCCCGTCATCACCCTCATCGATACGCCGGGGGCGTACCCCGGCCTCGGCGCGGAGGAGCGGGGGCAATCGGAGGCGCTCGCCACCAACATCCTCGAGATGGCGCTGCTGCCCACGCCCATCGTGGCCGTGGTCATCGGCGAGGGCGGCTCGGGCGGCGCACTGGCGCTCGGGGTGGCCGACCGGGTGCTCATGTTCGAGAATTCGGTGTATTCGGTGATCTCCCCCGAAGGCTGCGCGGCGATCCTGTGGAAGGACGCCAGCCAGCGGGAGCGCGCGGCCGAAGCGCTCAAGCTCACCTCGCGCGACTTGCTCAGCTTCAACATCATCGATGAGATCATCCCCGAGCCAGTGGGCGGCGCGCACCAGGATCCGGACGCCGCAGGCGAATCCCTGCGCGAATCGCTGATCCGCCACACCGGCGAGCTCCGGAAGATCCGGCCCGAGAAGCTGGTCCGGCGGCGGGCGGAGAAATACGCGGCGATGGGAGTGTTCACCGAAGCCTGATGCCCGCCACCGTCGAAGTACGCTTCAAGGGCAACCGGAAGGATTACTTCCTGTGGTCCGACCCAACGGAGCCCCTCCGGCTCTGGGAGCCGGTCATCGTCCCCGTGGAACGGGGCCTCGACTTCGGCCGCGTCTCCGCCACGGGAGACAACGCCGCGAAGAAGTGCGGCAGCTGCAGCGGCTGCTCGGTGGGCGAGATCAAAGTTCCGCAGTTGAGCGTGGTCCGGCGGGCCACCCAGGAAGACGTGCGGACCGCCAACGAGCTCCGGCGCACCGAGGAAGAGACCCGGCGCACGGTGCACGAGCGAGTGCGCGCCCGCCAGTTGGACATGAAGGTGAGCGATGCCGAATGGCAGTGGGATCGCAAGAAGCTCACCGTCTACTTCACCGCCGAGAGGCGAGTCGACTTTCGCGAGCTGGTGCGCGACCTCGCCGCGACGCTGCATGCGCGGATCGACCTCCACCAGATCGGCGCGCGTGACGAGGCCGCCCGGCTGAGCGGCGTGGGCCGGTGCGGCAAGGAGTACTGCTGCTCGAGCTGGCTCACTACCCTCGGGCCGGTCAGTCTGGCGCTCGCCAAGGACCAGCATCTCTCGCTCAATCCCGCCCAGATTTCCGGCGGTTGCGGACGGCTGCTCTGTTGCCTCAAGTACGAGCACGAGTTCTACGTCAGCGCGCGGAAGCGCTTTCCCAAGGAAGGGAAAGCGTTGCGCACCGATCGGGGCGCGGAAAAGGTTGTGGCGGTGGACATCTTCCGCGAGCGGGTCTTCCTGCGCAGTGACGAGCAAGGGCCACGCATCGTGACCCTCGGCGAGCTCCGCGAAGAGCTCGAACGGCTCGGGGAGCCGCCTCCCGAAGCGCGTGGACCGCGCCCGACAACCGCGCCCCGCGGGCACCAGAATGTCAGGTCCCACCCGGAACAATCCGAAGCGCCGGAGCTCGCAGCGCCATCGGGGGTTCCTCCCGTAGACGTGCCCCGGCGGGACGCGCCCGATCTCAGCCGCAAGCGGCGCCGGCGTCGCCGGCGCCGGGGGCCTCGCCTCGACGGCGGGTCAGCCCCTCCCGGTCCGCCGGAGTCCTGAGTGGGGAAGTTTTATCTCACCACCGCCATCGACTATTCGAACGGCGATCCCCATCTCGGCCACACCCTGGAAAAAGTCGGCGCGGACTGCATCGCCCGCTATCGCCGTGGCCGGGGTGATCAGGTCCACTTCGTCATGGGCATGGACGAGCACGGCCAGAAGGTCGCGATGGCCGCGGAGCAGGCCGGCCTCGCGCCGGGGGCCTGGGTCGCCCGGATCAGCGACCGCTTCGAGTCGACCTGGCGCGCGCTCAACTGCTCGCAGGACGACTGGATCCGCACGACGGAGCCGCGCCATCACGCCGCGGTGACGGAATTCCTGCACCGCATTCAGCAACATCATCCGGATGATCTGTTCGTGGGGGACTACGAGGGGCTGTACTGCGTCGGCTGCGAGGAGTTCAAGCAGGAATCCCAGCTCGAGAACGGGCGCTGTATCGAGCATCCCGATCTGGTGCCGGTTCGCATGAAGGAGCGGAACCATTTCTTCCGGCTGTCCCGCTACGGTCCGCGCATTCTCGAGCTGATCCGTTCGGGAGCCTTCCGCGTCGAGCCCGCGATCCGCCGCAATGAAGTTGTCAAGGTGCTGGAGGGCGGCCTCGAGGATGTGTCGATCTCGCGCGCGCGATTTCCCTGGGGTATTCCGTTCCCCGGCGATCCCGAGCATACCATCTACGTCTGGTTCGACGCGCTGATCAACTACATCACCGCGGCCGGCTTTCCCGAGGCAGGCTGGGAGCGGCTCTGGCCGGCGGATGTCCATGTGATCGGCAAGGGCATCACGCGGCTGCACTGCTGTCTCTGGCCCGCCATGCTGCTCGCGGCCGAGCTGCCGCTGCCCCACCTGGTCTGGGCCCATGGATATGTGCAGTGGGATGGCGCCAAGGTCTCGAAGTCGAGCGGGGCAGCCGTCAGCGTGGATGAGGCGATCGCGCGACACGGACCAGATGCCTTGCGCTACTTCCTGCTCCGCGAAGTCGGATTCTCCGGCGACGGGAATTTCACCTGGGAGCGCTTCGATGAGCGCTATACTGCGGACCTCGCCGACGGGCTCGGAAATCTGGTCTCGCGCTCGTTGGCCATGCTGGCCAAGTACCGCGAGGGAATCGTTCCCGCCGACAGCAGCGAAACCGGGCTCGATACCGCCGGGCTCCGGGTAATGGAGAGCTACGCCCGGGCAATGGATCAATTCGATTTGCGCGGCGGGGCCGAAGCGATCGGCTCCCTGGTCACGGCAGCAAATCACTACATCGTGCAAATGGCCCCCTGGACACTCGCCAAGGAGAAAAAGGAAGCGGAACTGAACCAGGCGCTCGCCAGCCTGGCGCGCTGTCTTTACCGTCTCGCTGCGCTTGCAGAACCCTTCCTGCCGGCAAAGGCGCGGTCCCTCTGGAATTCGCTCGGGCGCCCCGGAGCACCGGGCACTCAAACCTGGGAAACGCTGACCGATCCACCAGTTGCGGGCGATCGTACCACGCGGCCGGCCGTGCTTTTTCCCAAGCCGGCGGTGGTCCCGTGAAACTGTCCTAACTTCTGACATGACAGATGTTTAGACGTGCAAATCCGTGTCTTGACAGCCGCGGTAGCGGGGGCGATTATAGGCGAGCCTCCATGGTTCGTTGGTGGCCGTAGAGCTCCGATTTCGCAGTCACCAGAAAGACGCGCAGGTGGCGGGATGTCCAAACGACGTTGGACCATCGTGGTCGTGCCGCAAGGCTCGAGCGCTACCAAGATCATCGAAATCTCCAACACGGCGCTCAAGCTGGTTGGAAGCCTGGCGGTTGCGGCGACCATGCTGGTTCTTCTGCTTGGCTATGCCACCCTGCACCGCTCGCTCAATCTGGTGCGCGCGGAGCGACTGGAGCGCGGGAATGCTCTGCTCGCGACCGATCTGGAACAGCTGCACGGCCGCCTGAGCACGCTCAACGAAACCGTCACGGCGCTGGAGCAACAGGACACCAAGCTGCGGCTGCTCGCCAATCTCGATCCCATCGATCCGCAAGTGCACGCCGCCGGCATCGGAGGTCCGCGTCCAGCCGAGGCGGCCGGAGCCGAGCCGGACGAGCTGCTGGGTCGCGCGGGTCAGGTGCGGGTCAACCTGAACGCCCTCATCCGCCGCGCCAACTTGCTGACCAGCTCATTCAGGGAGGCCGGCGACAGCCTCGCGCTGCATGCCGACCGGCTCGCCGCGACGCCCTCGATCATGCCGACCTCGGGCTGGCTCTCCAGCGCCTTCTCGCGCATGCGGGCGCACCCGATTTTGCACGAGGTACGGCCGCACGAGGGCATTGACGTCACGGCACCCTATGGCGCGCCGATCGAGGCGCCCGCCAATGGCACCGTCATCCAGACCGGCTGGGAAGCGGGGTACGGCAACATGGTGGTCATCGACCACGGCTACGGGATCGTGACCAAGTTTGCCCACGCGTCGCGCATTCTGGTAAAGGTGGGCGACAAGGTGAAGCGGGGTGAGCTCATCGCCCAGGTGGGTAACACGGGCCTCTCGACCGGGCCGCATCTCCATTACGAAGTCCGCGTCAACGGTCGACCGGTCGATCCGCGGCGGTATATCCTGCCGGGCGTGGTGACGGACTAGGGAGCTAGGGGCGAGGGAGCTAGGGGCTAGGGAAAAGCCCTCCGCCGGATACCGTGCGGGGGGCTTCTCGTTATACCTAGCTCCCTGGCCCCTAGCCCCTAGCTCCCTAGAACTTCACCTTCGGCGCCTCCGCCGCTCCCGGGCTCGTGAGCTCGAAGTATTCGCGCGGTTTCCCGCGGCCGGTGATCTTGGCCGTCAAGTTGTAGGGGAATCGCCGGATGTAGGCGTTGAAGTCCTCCACGGCGCGATTGTAATCCTGCCGCGCCACCGAAATCCGATTCTCGGTTCCCTCGAGCTGATCCTGTAGCTGCAGAAAATTCTGGCTCGACTTGAGCTCCGGGTAGTTCTCCGCGATCGCGAGCAACCGGCCCAGTGGCGCGTTGAGGGCTGTATTGGCTTCCGCCATTTGCTGGAGGTTGCCGCTTTGCACCGCGCCGGCCAGCCGGCTGCGCGCTTCAGCGACCCGAATGAACACGGTGGTCTCCTGCTTGGCGATACCCTGCACGGTCGCGACGAGGTTGGGAATGAGGTCGGCGCGCCGCTGCAGCTGCGTCTTGATCTGCGAGGCCGCGGCGTTCACCGCCTCATCCTTGGTCTGAATCGTATTGTACCCGCAGCCGGTGGCGAGCAGCGTCGCCGCCGCTACGGCTGGGAGCAGACGCCGAAGCGTGACCATCAGTTGCCTCCTGGAGTGAATTGATCGATGACACGCACGGCGGCCGTCACCGCCGCGAGGTAGCCCTCGAATACCGCGGGAGAGCAGGTAGTGCCTTCCGCGCGGCGGACTTGCCACAGCGCCACCACCGAAGCCGTCGGGACGCCCATCGCGGCACCAGCCGCAGCCAGAGATTCGGCAGTGGTCGGGGGAACCGGGCGGCCATGCAGGGACAGCGCCACCCGGAACAAGGTGGCGACCGAGGCGACGCTGCGCGCGGCCACCTCGCCCAGGGCCCGCGCATCGGTCGCCTGCAGCGCGAACGCCTGCCGCAGGCGCAGCAGCTTGGCGCGGAACTCCTGTTCCAGCGCCCGTCGCAGATCGGCCCGGTCCACCCGCATCCCGGTCACCGGATCGGCACCGCGGAGCATCTGGTGAGCGAGCTGCATGTCGGTGACTTCGATCGGGAATACATCCTCGGCACGTGCCCATTCTTCCCGCTCTACCAGCAACGGCGGCGGCTGACGCTGCTCCCGAAGCCGCGCCAGCGCGGAGTTCAGCCGCCGGAGCGCATCCGGGCGAAGCGACTCGCAGACCAGCAGCAGGTTCACATCGGAGAGGCCGGGCTGAAACTCCCCGCGCGCGCCGGAGCCATAAAGCACCGCGGCGTAGGAGTCCCCCAGCTCGCGGTCGATGCCCTCGAGCAATGGGGTGACGATCTGCGCGATCGCTTGGTGCATCTAGAACCTCCCCCCGGCACCGCCGCCGCTGAACCCCCCGCCGCCACCGAACCCGCCAAATCCTCCGCCGCCCCCACCGAATCCACCGAAACCGCCGAAACCACCGCCACCGTGCCCGCCACCGCCCCCGCCCCCGCCCCAGAAGATCCAGGGCCCGGGTCCTCGCCCGGAGCGACCACCCCGCCCGCGCCTGCCCGCGCGCGCAATCCGTGCGATGATAAGGATCAAAATCACAATCCAGAAGAGCAGCTGGGAAAACCCCGGGCGAGCCGAGCCCGTCGGCGCTTGCTCCAGCTCGCGTCCGCCTGCCGTCAACGCAGAATCGGTGACACCCATGCCGCGCGCGATCAAACCGGCGAGCGCGCGGACGCCTGCTTCGAGGCCGGCCCCGTATTCGCCGCGCTGAAAGAAGGGGCGCATGAGATCCCGCACCCGTCCGGCCTGCAGATCGGTAACGATGCCTTCCAGGCCCTGGCCGCTCGCGATGAACACCTGGCCCGAGTTCGGGTCGCCCTCCCGCTTGGGCACGAGCAGCAGCACCAGGCCGGCATTCCGCCGCTGGTCGCCCACGGCGGCCTGGGCCCCGACGCCCCACGCCCGCCCGATCGCGACGGCGACGTCGACGGCCGCGCGGTCTCCGATCGTCGGGAGCACGACCGTCGCGATTTCGGCGCCGGTCGCAGCGCGCAGACGATCGACGAGCTGGGTGATCCGCTGCACGCCGGCCGCGTCGAGTACGCCGGCCACATCCGTGACGTAGCCGGTCGGCTTCGCGGGGAACCGGCGCGCGAGGTCGTCGCCCTGCTGGGCCGACACGAGTCCCGGCGCGGCTTGGAGCGCCACGGCGAGCAGGATAGCTTTGGCCGATGTCACGCGTGGCGGCACTCGCGCTCCTTATCCTGCTCGCCTGCGGCGGTCCCCGGAGAATCGCGGTACAGGTTCTGGTCCCCAATTTGAGCGGGGTCGAGACGCCCCTTCCCGGCGTCGAGGTGGCGGCGCTGCCCTACGATCGCGACAGCGTGCTCGCCGCCCTCGAAAGCCGGGCAGGCACCGAGCGACCCCATACGCGCGCGCTCGACAGTCTGTTTCAGTCGTTCCGGGCGCCGTTCCTCACGTTCTCTCGCGCGGCATGGCAAATCGAGCAGACGCAACGGCTGCGCGACAGCCTTGCGGCGCGCCGCGCCGGGGCCGCACCGGGTTCTGCGGGAGCGGGGGAGCTGGCAGTGCAGATTCAAGCGCTCGATGATTCCCTCCGCCGCCTGGCGCCGGCGCTGGCGCGCGCTCGAGAGGCGCTCGGTGCCGCTCGAGACACGCTCTGGCCACGCATCGAGCGGCTGCAGGCGGAGGTGCGGCGGTGGGAACTTAGCACCTATGCCGGATACGACACTATCGTGCGCGGATTCCTGCGGGACCACATGCGGCTCGGCCGGGCCGACACGACCGATGCCACGGGCTGGGCGTCGCTCCAGCTCAGCGCTGGCCGCTGGTGGCTCTACGCCCGCTCGCCCGATCCGCAGGATCCCAATGCGCAGTGGTACTGGAACATTCCGGCCGATGCGGATACGCTCCGGCTGAGCCCGGCCACAGGCCGTCACCTTCCGAGGTATTGAGCGATGCTCCGCTGGATCATCCCAGGTTCCCTTCTGCTGCTCCTCGCCCCGGCTGCGAACGCCCGAGCCCAAGCAGATCCGCTTGCGGCGCGCACCAAGGGCTCGGCCGGCGCGCCGGTCACGGTGTACGAGATGTCGGATTTCCAATGTCCCTTCTGCAAGCGGCACGTGGATCAAGTTTTCCCTACGCTCGAGAAGGAATACGTCGCCACGGGCAAGGTGCGCTGGATTTTCATCAATCTTCCCCTGCCTTCGCTGCACCCCAACGCCGTCGCCGCCGCGGAGTTCGCGATGTGCGCGGCACGGCATGGCAAGTTCTGGCCCGCCCACGATTTGCTCTACCGGCTGCAGACGGTCTGGGCACCGCTTAAGACCCCGGCGCCCTTCCTGCTCGGGCTGGGGGATTCAATCCGACTGGCGAAAGCGCCCCTCAAGACCTGCCTCGACAAGGGTGAGACCAGCCAGGAGGTGCGCGACGACTCCGAGGGAGCGGTCAAGGCCGGAGCCCGGAGCACGCCGGCGTTTTACATCGAGGGTGGTCTGCTCAGCGGCGCGCTGCCGCTCGAGGTGTGGCGCCCGATTCTCGATTCGATCTATCTGGCGAAGACCCGAAAGCCGGCCGCGGGCTCGAAGCCAACGGTGCAGTCCCTACCCAGCGAGCGATAGAAACACGTCGTATAGCGCGTGGCTCCAGGCGGTGATGCCAAAGCCCCGCAACAGGTACAATGCGCTGAAGATGATCCCGGCGATCGCGCGGAAGGTGAATGAGCCCAGCGTGAACTCATCGCCCAGCGGCCCGATATAGTGGAAGAGCGAGAAGAGCAGCGCTCCCAGAACGGCGGCGAAGACTCCAGCGGCCGTGGCACTCCAGCGAAACACCAGCCTCGCCAGCGCCGCCAGCCCCGACACGAGCAGCACGCGAAACACGAGCTCCTCGTAGATGCCCGCGCCCAGCGAGATCATCAGCTGGGTCGGCAATCCCAGGCCCGCCAGGGGGAAGGCGGTGCCGACGCCCGATCCCGCCAGGGCCAGCCGCCCGTGCAAGAGAAGTGTGGTGAGCGCGCTCGCCACCCCGCCCAGCAACGCGGCGTAGAGCACCGACTCGACCAGCATGCCGGCAAAGAGCCGCGGCCGGATCGCGCCATTGGTCCGGCGATCGCGCCAGACCAGCGCCGCTCCGGTGCAGAGCAGCAGCAGGCTGAACGCGGTCAGCCCGTAGCGGCCCCCGAGCGCGATGAATACGCTCTTGAGGAGCACGTCCGCGCCGTTGCGCACCTCGCTCAGCTGGCTGCGACTCAGGGCAAAGGCAAGCAGCTCATAGAGCAGCAGCAGCGGCAGCGCGAAGAGCAGACTGTGGCGCGGGGCGCGCGAGGCGCGCCAGTACGAGGTGGTGGGTTGGGGCATGATGTAAGCTAAGGACAGTACTTTTCCAACGTGCCCCGGACTTCCCTGACCTACCGCGCGCTGATCCGCTCCGGCATCGCGCTGGCACCTCTCGTCGCCCGCGGCCGCCCCAAGGTGAGGGTGGGGCTGGCCGGACGCGTGGGAGCCCTGGAGCGGCTTACCCGCTGGTCACGCGCAGCGCGCGACCCCGCGCGGCCACTCCTCTGGGTGCACGCCACTTCGGTGGGAGAGGGTTTGCAGGCCGAAGCGGTTCTCGGTCCGCTCCGGCAAGCGCATCCCGGCTGGCAGATCGCCTACACGTTCTTCAGCCCTTCCGCGGCCGCGCTGGCGGCGCGACAGCCCGCCGATGTCGCCGAGTATCTCCCCTGGGATCGCGCCGGCGACGTAGCGGCCGCGCTCTCCGCTCTCCGACCGTCGGCGCTCGTCTTCAGCAAGCTCGACCTCTGGCCCGAGCTGGCCACCCGCGCTGCGGCAGGTGGTGTGGCGGTGGGCATCATCGCCGCAACGGTGAGCCCGGCGGCGCGGAGGCTGCGCTGGCCCGCGCGCCTCTTGCTGCGGCCCGGCTATCGCGCGGTGACCGCTGCCGCCGCGGTGAGCGAGGGGGATGCCGCCCGCCTCGCGCGGCTGGGCGTGTCAGCGGAGCGGATCGAGCTGGCCGGCGATCCTCGCTTCGATAGCGCGCTCGCGCGGGCCCGGGCGGTTCACCCCGATGACCCTCTGCTCGCGTGCACCGCAGGGGCCCCCACACTCGTCGCGGGCTCGACCTGGCCGGATGAGGAGGACCTGCTGCTCGCGGCCTTCGCCATCGTGCAGCGCACCTGCCCCGAGGCCCGGCTGGTGCTGGTGCCGCACGAGCCTACGCCTGAGCACCTCGAGCGTGTCGAGCACAGCGCGCGCGCGTACGGGCTCAACGCCGGCCGATTGAGCGCCTTCTCGAGCCCGCGGCCGCTGCTGGTAGTCGATCGGGTGGGCGTACTGGCCACGCTGTATAGAGGCGCGGCCATCGCCTATGTCGGCGGTGGTTACGGGAACCAGGGCCTGCATTCGGTCCTGGAGCCCGCTGCCTGTGGTGTCGTAGCGCTCTTCGGACCGAGCTGGAGAGGCAGTCCCGACGCGGGTTCCCTGCTTCGCCGGCGCGCCGCGGCGGTGGTCTCACTCCAGTTTCCAGACTGGCTCGATCTGGACAGCAGCACCACCCACGCTGGTTCCAGCCCGTTGGCCGCGCTCTGGCTGGCGCTGCTGCGGCATCCTGCTCACCTCCGCGACGCCGGTCGCCGAGGCCTGGAATACGTCGAGGCCGGCGTCGGGGCCGCAGCCCGGAACGCCGGCCTGGTGGAGCGCTTGATGCTTTGCGGGACGGCGTTCAACGCCCGATGATCACGCCCTGATAGGTCACGGTTCGTGGCGCGAGCAGGCCGAGTGTGAGCCCGGTCAGCAGAATGTCACTCCAGCGGCTCTTGATCCTGATCTGGAGCTGAGCGACCTGCTGTCCCCCAACCAGCTGTCTCGCCAGCGCTTTCTGCAGATTGGCCTGGGAGAGCGTCAGCAGTCCGAAGAGGGCATGCATCGTGTGCGCCCGGGCCTTGAACGGCGTGCCTTGCGGCGCTTCCCCTGGGGCGGCCGCCATGGTGACCGGAACACCTAGCGTGGTGCTGTCGAAGGTCTGGGTGCAGGCGGAACCGCACAGCGTCAGGAACAACGCGAGGGCCAAGCCCCGCTGTTTCACTTGCCCACCCGGAACCCGAGACCCACGCTGATGATGGACGGATGCACGCCGTTGGACGCCTGGATCCGGTCGTACATGGCGCGGAGTGTCAGGCCGTTCAAGAAACCCAAGTCCACGCCGCCGCTGATGCCGAAGTGCTCGTCGTGCTGGGTGTCTCCACCCGAAATGCCCCCGGTCTCACGCTGCACGCTCACATCCACGCGCGGGGCCACCCAGGGCTTGATGCTGAACGCCGGGTTCGGAATGGTGAGCGCCAGCCCTATTCCTGCGGGCAGGTGGAGCGACGTGAGCTTTCCACCTTCGATGGTGGACTCCCGGTGATACCCGACGCCCCCCTGCAGCGTAAGCGACAGCGGGATCAGCGGGCCACCGATGATTTTCAGGTTGAGAGTTGCTCCGGCCGAAGTGATCGCCTCCAGCCCCTTGGGAGTCCAGCGGGCCAGCGTGGCGGAAATGCCCAGCGGGCCCAAGCCGACAATGCCGGTGGCGCCGTACGCGGTTCCCTTCCCAGCGTCGCTGTTGGGGAACCCCAGGTCGGCGGCGATCCCGAATCCGGTACCGATGCCGGCGTTGCGCACCGGGAGGCCGGCGGCCTGCGCCACGAGACTCCCGGCCGAGCCTGCAGCCCCCGCGGCGAAAAGCGCGAGCAGGCGCACACGAGACCTCATGGGAAGCTCCCGGGCGAAGCGCCCGCTGGAGAGATCAGCGGGCGACGGCGAAGCCCACTGAGAAATTCTCGATATCGCCGACGCCGATGGCCGCCCGAAGCTCGAAGCGCCGGCTGAACCGCAGATCGGCGCCCAGCCCCAGGGCAATGGCCACGTGACTGCCGCCATTGCCGAAGGTGGGCACCAGCACCGGCTCGGCGTAGGGGACGATGCTCGCCGTGGAATGGCTGAATTGGAAACGGCGGCCCAGCGAAATCCCGATCGGAATAAAGAGCCGGGATGCCCCGCTCACCAGGCGCGCCCCTACGCCACTGATGATAGCACCATCCAGGGGGAAATCCTCATTCTGATCGATGACCCGGAAGCGTGCATCGAGGCCCAGCAGCAGGGCTGTCCGACAACACCCGCCGTTGTCCTGGACGCCGCCGCGCAGCGCGAGATCCCAGCGGGCCCGCGCCGGGCTCCAGCCGTAGAACCCTTCCACGGCGATGTTTCCGGCGTCTGAAACGTTCGCGCCGATCTCGTAGCGCTCGAAAGCTCGATAGGGCGCGTGAAACACCGGAGTACCGGTGGACTGCGCAGCCAGCGGCCCGGCCAGGCCGCAGAGCATCAGGACGAAAAGAGGGTTACGCTGCATCGGAGGATTCCTGAACGTGTTCAGCGACGACGCGGACGATGTTGGAGACGACCTGCAGGAAACCACCCTGCACATGAAACCGGCTGGTCCCGGCCGCGCCGCGGATGACCAGGACTCCCTGGCCCAGCAGGGTCATGAAGGGCGCGTGGCGGGGAAGAATGCCCACTTGTCCGTCGTACGCCGGCGCGATGACGCCGTCGGCCTCGCCGTCGAATACCGCGCGCTCGGGACCGATCACGAGAACCCGCATCAGGAGCTCGCCAGTTCCTTGGCGCGCGCGATCACGTCGTCGATCCCGCCCTGCATGTAGAACGCCTGCTCGGGAAGGCTGTCGAACTCGCCCGAAAGGACACGCTCGAAGCTGGCGATGGTGTCCTCGAGCTTGACGTACTTGCCCTTGTAGCCGGTGAACTGCTCCGCCACGTGGAAGGGCTGCGACAGGAAGCGCTGCAGCCGCCGGGCCCGGCTCACGATGAGCTTGTCATCTTCCGACAGCTCGTCCATGCCCAGAATCGCGATGATATCCTGCAGGGCCTTGTAGCGCTGCAGCGTCCGCTGGACCGCCACGGCGACATTGTAGTGCCGCTCGCCCACGTACTGCGGATCGAGAATCCGGCTCGCGCTGTCGAGGGGATCCACCGCAGGGTAGATGCCCAGCTCCGCGATCGCTCGCGAAAGCACCACGGTCGCATCGAGGTGGGCAAACGCGGTGGCCGGCGCGGGGTCGGTGAGGTCGTCAGCGGGCACGTAAATGGCCTGCACCGACGTAATCGACCCCTTCTTGGTCGAGGTGATGCGCTCCTGCAGGTCGCCCATCTCGGTGCCCAGCGTCGGCTGGTAGCCCACCGCGCTCGGCATCCGGCCCAGCAGCGCGGAGACCTCCGAACCCGCCTGGGTAAACCGGAAGATGTTGTCGATGAAGAGCAGCACGTCCTGCCCCTCCACGTCGCGGAAATACTCCGCCACCGTCAGGCCCGAGAGCCCCACCCGGAGCCGGGCGCCGGGCGGCTCGTTCATCTGGCCGTAGATCAGCGCGCAGGACGGCAGCACGCCGCCCTCCTTCATCTCGAGGTAGAGGTCGTTGCCTTCCCGGGTGCGCTCACCCACGCCGCAGAAGACCGACTTCCCACCGTGGCCCTTCTGCACGTTGTTGATGAGCTCCATGATGATCACGGTCTTGCCGACCCCGGCCCCGCCGAACAGCCCGATCTTCCCGCCCTTCACGAACGGGGCGATCAGATCGATCACCTTGATGCCGGTCTCGAAGATGGTGGTCTTGGGCTCCAGATCGACGAACTTGGGCGTCTCCCGATGGATGGCCCAGCGCTCATTGTCCGCCGGAATCGGCGGGCCGCCGTCCACCGGATCGCCCAGCACGTTGAGGATGCGGCCGAGCGCCGCGGCGCCCACCGGGACCGTGATCGGCCCGCCGGTATCGAGCGCCTGCATGCCGCGCACGACCCCATCCGTCGTGCTCATGGCCACCGCGCGCACCTGATTCTGTCCGATATGCTGTTGCACCTCGGCCACCAGCCGCACCGGCATGCGCCCGGCGGCGTCCTCGACCAGAAGGGCGGTGTAAATCTCCGGCAAGTGGTCGGGCGCGAATTCCACGTCGAGCACCGGGCCGATGATCTGGACGATGGTCCCCACGTTCTTCTCAGTCGCCGTCGTCGTTGCCATTTGCGCGATTCCTATTGCCCATCGGGTTACTGGTTCGGGAGTCGGCTAGCCTTGCAATGCCGCCGCTCCGCCCACGATCTCGCTGATCTCCTGGGTGATCGTGGCCTGGCGCTGGCGGTTGTAGGTGCGGGTGAGATAGTCGATGATCTCCCCCGCGTTGTCCGTCGCGTTCTTCATCGCGGTCCGGCGGGCCCCCTGCTCCCCGGCCGCGGTTTCCACCAGTCCGCGATACACCATGTTGCGGACGTAGAGCGGCAGCAGCTGCTCCAGGATGGCGCCCGGATCCGGCGCGAAGATGTAATTGGGCGCGCGGGTGCGACCGGCCGGAGCTTCCACCGGAAGAATGCGGGTGGTGACCGGCGGCGTGGTGAGCGGTGTCACAAACTTGGCATGGACCAGGTCGACGCTCGCCAGCTCGCCGCGCGCGTACGCGGCGACCAGCGGCTCGACCAGGCTGGCGGCGTGCTCGGCCGTGGGCTTGTCGCCGATGTCCTGCCGGTCGGCCGCGAGGGGGCGGCGCAGATACTTGAAGAAGCCCGCGCCCTTCTTGCCCACCGCGTGGAGCTCCACCTCATAACCCGCCGTCTCGAGCTTCTCGATCTGGCGCCGAGCTTCCTTGATCAAGTTGCTGTTGAAGGCGCCGGCCAGCCCGCGGTTGGAGGTCACCAGGATCACCACGGCCTTGCGGGGACCACCTTTGGAGGGCGGCGCCGGGGTGCGCAGCATCGGGAACCGCTCGGCCAGCTCGCGGGTGACCAGATCGCCCAGCACCTGCCGGAGCGCCTCAGCGTAGGGACGGGCGGCCACGACGCGGTCCTGCGCGCGCTTGAGCTTGCTCGTGGCCACGAGCTCCATGGTCCGGGTGATCTTCCGGGTATTCTGCACGGACTTGATCCGCCCCCGGAGCCGCCGCCCTTTGCCCGCCATGCTACTCGCCCCGAAAGAGCGGCTTGAAGCTATCGATCGCCGCCTTGAGGCTGGCGGTCAGCGCCGCATCGAGCGCCTTCTTGGTGCGGATGCCCTCGAGCACGGCACCCGGCGCGCTGGCGAGGTACTCGAGGAAGTCGCGCTCCCACTTTCGAATCTGCTTGATCTCGACGTCGTCGAGGTAGCCTTCGGTCACGGCGTAAATGATCGCGACCTGCCGCTCGACCGGTACCGGCTGATACTGCGGTTGCTTGAGCACCTCGACCAGCCGCGCGCCGCGCGCCAGTTGGCGCTGGGTGGCCGCGTCGAGGTCCGAGCCGAACTGGGCGAAGGCTTCGAGCTCCCGGTATTGCGCGAGCGAAAGCCGGAGCGGGCCGGCGACCTGCTTCATCGCCTTGATCTGGGCGTTGCCGCCGACCCGGCTCACGCTGATGCCCGCGTCGACCGCGGGGCGCACGTTCGAGTAGAACAGATCGGTGGTGAGGAAGATCTGGCCGTCGGTAATCGAGATGACGTTGGTCGGGATGTACGCCGAGACGTCGCCCGCCTGGGTCTCGATGATGGGCAGCGCGGTGAGCGAGCCGCCGGGCTTCTTGATGCGGGGGTCGAGTTTGGTCAACGCGGGGTCTTCGGAAATCTTCGCGGCGCGCTCCAGCAAGCGGCTGTGCAGATAGAAGACGTCGCCGGGATAGGCCTCGCGCCCCGGCGGGCGGCGCAGTACCAGCGACATCTGCCGGTAGGCGGCGGCCTGTTTGGTGAGGTCGTCGTAAATGCAGAGGGTGGGCTTCCCCTCCAGGTACATGAAGTGCTCCGCAATCGCGCAGCCTGCATACGGGGCGATGAACTGCAAGGGCGCCGGATCCGACGCCGAGGCGCATACCACGATACTGTAGTCCATCGCACCGGCTTCCTTGAGCCGTTCCACCACCGTCGCCACCGTCGAGCGCTTCTGCCCGATCGCGACGTACACGCAAATGACTCCGGTGCCCTTCTGGTTCAGGATCGTGTCCACCGCGATCGCCGTCTTCCCGGTGCCACGATCACCGATGATCAGCTCGCGCTGCCCGCGACCGATGGGGATCATCGAGTCGATGGCCTTGATGCCCGTCTGCAAAGGCTCCTTGACCGGCTGCCGCACGATGATGCCCGGCGCGATCATCTCGACCGGACGCCGCGTGTCGGTGTTGATCGGGCCGCGGCCGTCCATCGGCGCCCCCAGCGCGTCCACCACCCGGCCGAGCATAGCCGGACCGGTCGGGACCTCGAGCAGGCGGCCGGTGCAACGCACCTCGTCGCCTTCTTTGAGCTTGAGGTAGTCGCCCATGATCGCGGCGCCGACGTTGTCCTGCTCGAGATTGAGGACCAGGCCGTTGATCGTTTCACCGGTTTCCGAGGAGCTGAACTCCAGCATCTCGCCGGCGAGCGCGGCTTTGAGCCCGTAGATCCGCGCCACGCCATCCCGGACTTCGAGCGTGACCCCGACATCGGAAGTGTCGGCTTGGGCGAGGTTGGCGGCCTCGATCTCCTTGAGGAGAATGTCCTTCAGCTCACCGGGGCGGAGAATGGAGTCGGTCGCCATGGGTTCCTGGTCACCGGGGCGAAAAGTGTCGGGGTTTGTTGCTTGTGAAATTTATCACAATCTCAGGCTGGCGCAAGGCGGGAGGGCTGCCGCTGGGCTGCCCGGTTAGCGCCGGCTCCTCGCGCTCACCCGTACGAACCGACCCAGCACCTCTTCCTCGCCCAGCCCGCGCGCCTCGTCGATGCCCACTCCGGTGATTCGGCGTACCACCAGCCGGAGATGGCTGGGGGTCGCAAAGTCGAGCAGCGCAGCCACGCTATTGACCGAGTAGCCCGGGTTGCTCAGCAGGCTGAGCGCGGCGTGCACGGTCAGGAGGTCGACGACTCGCTTGAGGTTGGGGGCGCCGCCGGCGCCGAACTGGCGGGAAAGGTGCTCGCGCGAGAGTCCCAGCTGCTTCGCGATGGCGCTGATCCGGGGCGGCCGCCCCATCGTCGCCACCAGCAGCTCCCAGGTTCGCCTCTGCAGCGGCTCGCTCAGCCTGAGCAAGCGGGGTGCGTCGGCCAGCGCGGCCGCGCGCCGCGCCGAAACGGACTGGCGCACGACCAGGTCGCCGAGCACGGGATCGTCCACCCCTTCGATCGCGACCGCCGCAAGATTCAGCCGCTGCCAGGCCAGCAGCACTTCCGCGTCTTCCGAGCGGACCAGACCAAAGATCACAACCGGAATGTTGGGGAAGCGGGCCTGGAGGACGCCGAGCTCTGGCTGGCGGGCCACGACCGCGCCGAGCACGATCGCTTCCACCAGGCGCGCATCGAGCGCGCGTTGCAGGCCGAGGAGGGAGCGACAGGCGACTACTGGAGCGGCGCCTCGGGGAAGGGAGCGGCGCAACGCGTTGAGCCCGTCCCTGCTGTCGAGCAGCGCGGCGATGGCGCGCATGGGTTCAACTGGGTGCGAGGGGTTTCGGCCCGGGACGGACCCGTCCGGCGCCCATTGCCACGAGTGTGCGCGCCATGTCACCCGCGCGACGCAGAACGCCGCGGGCGTTCTCGTAACTCAGCTCGCTCAAGGCCTCGTCGAGGGTGCACCAGTGGCAGGCCGAGATGCCCTCGTCTTCCTGGGGAATGGGCTCGCCATCCGTGGATTCGAACAGGAAAAAGTGGCAATACTTGTGGATGAAACGGCCGCGAAAGCGGAAGTGCCAGTCGATGATCCGGATCGGGCCGTGCAGGACGAGAGCGCGCAGCCCGGTCTCTTCCTCGGTTTCCCTGAGCGCCGCGTCGGCGGGCGACTCGCCCTCCTCGAGGTGCCCCTTGGGAAAACCCCAGTTGTCGTAGGAGTCCTTGATGAGCAGGAAGCGAATGACCCCCGCCGGGTCGCGGCGGAAAACGAGTCCTCCGGCGGAGACTTCGCGCTCGGGTTTCCGCTTCCCCATCAGAAGACCGAGAAGCGGAAGTAACGCCGCGGATTGGCCTGGATGTCCGCGAGCAGACGCCGGAGCTGCTGGACCGCACCGGTGGCCTCCTGGTACAGCGCCGAATCGCTGGCGAGCAGTGAGAGGGTACCCCGCCCCTGCTGGACCCGGGTGAGCAGGGAATCGCTCGCCTCGAGCACGCGCACCAGGCTCTGGCGGTGCGCCTTGACGTCGGTCACGATCGCCTGCATGTCGGCGGTCATCTGCTTGAGCGCCCCGCTGGTTTCGCGGGTGGAATTCAGTACGTCCTGGAGCTGGCCGTCCCTGGTGGCCGAATCCACCCGGCCCATCACGGTGCTGAAGCGGCGGGAGGCGACGCCGACGTCGACGGACGCGCGCGTAGCGTTGCCGGTGAGCGTGGTGAGATTCTCGCTCTGCGCGTTGGCCATTTGGGTGAGCCGCACGACCGTGGCGCGCAGATCCTTGAGACTGGCTCGGACGTCGGCCACCGCGGTCGAATCGAGCGCGCCGCCGATCCGATTGGTGATCAGGCCGATGTCGCCGGCGATCCGGCTGGCCTGCAAGGTGATTTCGCCGATGTCGGGGAGGGTGGTGCCCGGCCAGATCTCGCCGCCCACCGTGGCGGCTTCAGCAAGCTGCTGCTGCACCAGCTCCGAAGGAGCCTCGTCGAGCGCGAGGATGTTGACGCGCCACTCACCGAACAGCGTGGCCGGCGCGGCAATGGCGGCAGGCCGGGCCGGCAGCTTGAGGTCGGGCTTGAGGCGGAAATCGACTTCGACCCAGTCATCCGCCGCGACGCGGATCACCGCAACGCGGCCGACCTTCACGCCCCGCAAGGTGACGTTGGCTCCCGGACTGAGGCCACCGATCGAACGGAAGCGGGCGGTGCGAATCTGATCGCGGCGGCCGAGGTGCAACCGGCCGAGCGCGATCGCGCCGGCGACCACGACGAACACGGCAGCCACTGCGGCGAGCCCCACCGCGAACTCATTGGATCGCCTCACGCGCGTCCTCCGCTGTTCTGGTCGAGGAAACCCGCGAGGAACTCCCGCACCAGCGGATCGGCGCTCGCGCGGATCTCCTGCGCCGTGCCGGCCTGCCGGACGCGCCCTTCGTCGAGGAAGGCGATCCGGTCGGCTATGGTGAAGGCGCTGCTGAGATCGTGGGTTACCACGACGCTGGTGGCGCCGAGCTCCCGCCGAGCCCGGATCATCAGGTTGTTCATTGCGGCCGTCGTCACCGGATCGAGTCCGGCGGTCGGCTCATCGTAGAGAATGTAGCGAGGCCTGAGCGCGATCGCCCGCGCGATTCCCACCCGCTTGCGCATTCCCCCGGAAAGCTCAGCCGGGTAACGCTCTCCAGCGCCTTCCAGCTCCACCAACCGGAGGCAATCCTCGACCCGCTGAGTGATCGCCGCGGGGTCGAGGCCCTGGCGGCGCAGTCCGAGCCCCACGTTTTCGGCCACGCTGAGCGAGTCGAACAGGGCGGCGAACTGAAAGACGAAGCCGATGCGGCCGCGGAGCTGCATGAGCTCGTCGTAGTCGAGCTGGTGCACGACGAGGCTATCCACCAGGACGCGGCCCGCGTCGGGCTCGAGCAACCCGACGATGTGCTTGAGGACCACGCTCTTACCGGTGCCGGAATAGCCCATCAGGACGGTGGTCTGCCCTTCGGGGATGGTGAGGCTGAAATCCTCGAGAACACGGCGGTCGCCGAAGCGCTTGACGAGGCCCTCGAAGCGGATCACAAGAGGACCACGGCCCAGAAGGCATCGAGCACGAGAATGGCCTGGCAGCCGAGCACCACGGCGTGGGTCGTCGCCTTCCCTACCCCTTCGGCCCCACCACGCGCCTGCAAGCCCTGAAAACAGCCCATGGTGGCGACCGCGGTGCCGAAGCTCGCGCTCTTGACCAGTCCGAACCAGATGTCCTTGAACTTGAAAAACTGCTGCGCGCCGCGCAGGAATTCCGAGGTGGAAAGGTCGAGGAGGTTGACGGCCGTAAACCAGCCCGAGAGAACGCCCACCGTGATGGCCAGTGCGGTGACGACCGGAAACATCAGGGTGGCCGCGAGGACGCGCGGCGTAACCAGGTAAGCGTGGGGGCTGATGGCCAGGGTTTCGAGGGCGTCGACCTGTTCGGTGACCCGCATGGTGGCCAGCTCGGCGGCGACGTTGGCGCCGACGCGGCCGGCCAGGGCCATCCCGGTGAGGACCGGGCCCAGCTCGAGCATGACGGCCTTGGTTACCAGCGTGCCCACGAAGTAGAGCGGGATCGCGCGGGTAAACATATAGGACGAGAGCAAGGCGAGGACCATTCCGGTGAACACCGCGAGGAAGAGCGCGACCGGAATCGAATCCACGCCCAGCTTCTTCATCTGGGGAAAGAGCTGAGGACGCCAGGTGGGGACATCGGCGAGGGCACGCCGGGCCTCGAGCACCCAGCGGCCGCTCAGCACCAGCGACTCGCGCAGCCAGCCGGAGGGAGGGGCCGGCTCGGCACCGCTCATGCCGCGAAGCTCGCCAGGGCCCGGCCGACTTCACCGGCGCGGAGGCGCCGGAGCGCGCGGTCCCGCAACTGCCGCACCCGTTCCCGGGTGATGCCGAAGAGCACGCCGATTTCCTCCAGGGTATGCTCGCGTCCCCCATCGAGGCCGAAATAGAGCCGCAGCACCCGGGCGTCGCGGGGGGCCACCGTGCGGAGCGCGGCCGCTACTTCCTCGGCCAGAAACCGCTCCATCACTTGGGCTTCGGCGTCGGGATTACCCTCCACGATGAACCGCTCGATGGTCGAGCGATCCCCGTCCAGCGCCATTGGACCGTCGAGGCGCACCTCGGCCGCGTTGAGGGCCGCGAGGGACTGGACCAGCTCGACCGAGAGGCCGACGGCCTCGGCGAGCTCCTCGGCGGTCGGCTGGCGGCGCAGCTCCTGGCGCAACGATTCCGAGGCGCGGACGATGCGGGAGAGATCGGCGGTGCGATTGAGCGGGACCCGGACCGTGCGCCCGGAGCGCGCGATGGAGGCGAGGATGGCCTGGCGAATCCACCAGACGGCGTAGCTGATGAACTTGACCCCGTGGTCGGGATCGAACTTTCGGGCCGCGGTGAGCAGTCCGAGGTTGCCTTCGCCGATCAGATCGACGAGCGGAAGGCCGCGATTCTGGTATTTCTTGGCGACGGAGACGACGAAGCGGAGGTTTTTGGTGACCAGCTCCTGCATCGCCGCCTCATCGCCCTGCTGCACCCGCCGGGCGACCTCGATTTCCTGCGCGGGTGTGAGCAGCGGGGACTTGCTTACCTCGTGGAGATAGAGGTCGAGGATATCGCGTTCCGCGTCGTACACCCCGAACGAGGCGGCGGTATCGCGTTTCCTGGGCCTCGGCTTGCTCATCGTGGGTGAACCTCGCGGGACGAGGGCCCGATGGCTCGTTGGAGCTGCGCAGATGGAATGATTTTCGCTTGACTCGTCTCGGAGCGGCCGCTATTTTGCCCTGCGGCCACGCTCCCGGCGAGCGAGCGAGAATATAGCGGGGGCGTAGCTCAGTTGGGAGAGCGCGTGAATGGCATTCACGAG
>CAZYPO010000017.1:0-46973 GCA_964649225.1 uncultured Gemmatimonas sp.
GGGACCTATCTCTACCCGCTGCCCGGGGAAGCCGTCTTCAGCGATTTCTCCCTCTTTCAGGGTGAGCGGGAGCTCAAGGGCGAGATGATGGCGGCGGAGCAGGCCCGCAGCATTTACGAAGGGATCGTTCGGCGCCTCAAGGACCCTGCGCTGCTGACCCTGGTGGGGCACGGCCTGATTCGCGCACAGGTCTTCCCGGTGCAGCCCGGAGAGACGCGCACCGTGACGCTGCGCTTTACCGAGCTGCTCGGCCGCGAAGGAGACGTGCTGCGGCTGCGCTATGCCGCCGGGGACCGGGGGGACGCGCCCGTCACCATGAGCGTAGAGGTGAGGCGGGAAACCGACTTCGCCACCCCGTATTCCCCCACCCATCAGCTTACCGACGAGCGACGCGACGGAGCGCTGCGCATCGGCGTGAACGCTCCTGTGCGAGGGGACGTGGATTTGGTGCTGCCCTTCCGCCGCGGACTCGTCGGAGGCACCGTCCTCACTCACGCGGAAGCAGGGGAGGATGGCTTCGCTTTGCTCTTCCTCGCTCCGCCCGCGACCAGCGCCACGGAGTCGGTCGGTCGCGATCTGACTCTCGTGGTGGACGTGTCGGGTTCGATGAGCGGCGAAAAAATGGATCAGGCGAAGGCGGCGCTGCGCCAGGCGCTGGCGTCGCTGCGGCCGCGCGATCGCTTCCGGCTCATCGCCTTCAGCAGCGCGGTCCGCCAGTTCCGTGAAGGGTTCACCGCCGCGGGTGAGGCTGCGCTCGCCGAAGCCAGAGGCTTCGTTGACGCGCTGGACGCCACCGGCGGGACCAACCTGGCCGGGGCAATCGACGCGGCGCTCTCCGAGCGGTTGGATGGCGAGCGGCTGCCAATGGTGCTGCTCCTGACGGATGGGCTCCCCTCGGTGGGCGAGCAGGCACCTGACCGGATCGCGGCAAACGCCGCCGCCCGAATCGGGCGCGCGCGCATCTTCACGGTCGGGGTAGGGCACGATGTGAATACCTACCTGCTGGACCGGCTGGCGGTCGACGGGCGCGGCAGCGCGACCTATGTATCACCAGGAGCCAACGTGGGCGACGCGGTCGGGGGACTCTTGAGCAAGCTCTCGCGTCCGGCGCTGGTGGATTTGCGGATCGTGGACGCGCCGGTGCGCTTTCAGGAGCAGGCCCCGGCATCCCTCCCGGATCTCTTCTACGGAGAGGAGCTGGTGGTGCTGGCGCGCTATCGCGGTGAAGGCAGTGGCCCGGTCGTCATTGAAGGCACCCGCAACGGTCGGCGCGAGCGTTTCAGCCTGGACGCGAGGTTCGACCGGCATGTCCAGGGGAACGATTACATCCCCCCGCTCTGGGCGGCGCGCCGGGTCGGGGAGCTTACCCGGCAGATCCGCCTCGAAGGCGGGTCGCCCGAACTGGTCGCGCGGGTGCGGGAGCTTGGGCTGCGCTACGGCATCTTGACCGAGTACACTGCGTACCTGGTCCAGGAGCCGGGAGCGATTGCCGCGAACCCACCCGCGCTGCCGGTGGCCGGGCGGGTGATGGCGCGGAAGATGACCGGCGCGCAGGCGTTCGATCAAGCGAAGGCCAGCGCCAATCTCTCGGCCACGCCCTCGCTCCAACTCGAGGAATTGGTGGTCACGGGAGTCATGGAAGGGGTCCAACGGAGTAGCGTCCCGTTCGCGACTCCCGGCACCAGGGAGATCCGCCGAGCCGGCGGTCGCCTGCTGGCGTGGCGGGACGGCGTGTGGACCGACGTGGCCAGGCGGGACAGTGTCAAGACGAAGACCATCGCCCCGTTCAGCTCCGCCTACTTTGCCCTGGTGCAGGCGCGGCCCTCGCTCAAAGCGGCGCTCGCGGTCGGCACGCCGATCCTGCTCGCAGGGCGGACGGTCAGCCTCAAGGTGGCTGACGGCGGCGCCGCCGAGTGGGCGCCGGGCGAGCTGGCGCGCTTCCTCCTGGAGTTCGATGGCCGATGACCGGTCTGCTCGCGGAGCTCTTCACGCAATACCACGGCTCGCTCGTGCGCATGTTGTACCGGCGCACGGGCGACCGCGATCGCGCCGAAGAGATCGCGCAGGAGACCTTCGCCCGGGCTGTGGTCGCTCCGCCGCGCAATCCCCGGCCGTGGCTCTTCGCGGTGGCCCTCAACCTGGTGCGGGAGGATGCTCGCAAGGCGTCACGCCAGGGGCGGCGGCTGGTTCTCTACAAGGCGGAGCAGCCCGAGAGCGCCGCCGCGCCGGACGAGGAGCTCGACCGCGGCGAGCGGGTGGCGCAAGTGCGCGCGGCGCTCGACACCCTGACCGAGCGCGATCGAGAGGCCCTGCTGCTCAAGGCCGAAGGGTTCAATTACGATGAGATCGCGGCGACGCTGGGCCTCGCGCGCGGTGCAATTGGGACGACACTGGCCCGCGCGCGACGCCGTCTGGTCGAGGCCTACCGGGCCGGGGAGGAGCAACGTCATGTCGCATCTTGAGGAAGGCCTCCTCCACGCGCTGCTCGATGGCGAAATCCCCTCGGACCAGCTGCCGCCGATTCAAGCGCACCTGGCGGGCTGCGCGGAGTGCCGGGAGCGACTCGAACAGGAGCGGCAGCTGCTCGCGGAGGCCCAAGGGCTGGTGGAAGTTCTCGAAGTCCCTGCGGAGGACAGCGCGCGCCCCGCGACGTTCCAGCCGTCCGGCCACCCGCACTGGGGCCGCCGGCTGGCTTGGGCCGCGAGCGTGGTCGCGGCGGTCGGCCTCGGCTACGCGGCGCGAGGAAGCCGCCCGCCAGCCGCAAGTCGAGAGCTGGCCGCAGCTCCCGAGCCTCGCGGTGATTCCGGAAGCGTGATCGCGAGCGCCGAGAGCACGAGTACGGAACCCCGCCCCACTCCCGCCGAGCCGGCATCCGTTTCCGTTCGTCCCAGCCCCAATCCTCCCACCGCGAAGCCGTCGCGCGGGAATGCCGGGACCGGGTTTCGGAAGCTGGAAGTGAAAGCTCCAACGGAGCGGCTGGAGGAAACTGTCGCCTCCGGGAACGTGCGACCGGATTCCTCGGTTGCGGCGCGCGAAGGGCTGGTCGCTGCTCCGCCGGTCGCCGCCGATCGCTCGACCGGGGTGTCTCTCGCCCGACTGCGGGACGAGCCGCGGGCGTTCGGTCAGCTCAAGGCGACTACGCAGCCGCTCCTCGCTCCCCCCGAGCCCGTCAGCCTGACAGACGCGGTGCGCCGGCTGGGCGGCTCATTCCGCCTCGTGGAGGGCCTGGTACCGCTGCGTCTCGAAGCGCAGGGGCCGACGGTCCGGGTAGTCTATTCCGTCGCGCAGGGCGAGCTGGTGCTCTCGCAGCAGCTCATCGACGGGCGCGTATCGTTCCAGCTGATTGCGCCGCCGGGGTTCCCGACCGATTCACTGGGAAAGCTGCGCGCCCGAGTGCGGGAGTAAGCGGGTCGTCATCGGGCTCGTCGTGCTTGAGTTGGGGCTAGGGGTCACCAACCTGCTCTTACTGGCCCCGACCGCGCTCCAGCTCGGCCATCTCCTGGTCGCGGATTTGCTCTGGATCTCGGTCGTAGTGTTCGGCGCCACCGCCCTGGGCACGGCACCGGCGCGCAGCCCAGTCCTCAGCGAACCGACGGCGCGGCGGGAAGCGGCAAGTGCGGGCCCGGCGCAAGCACCGGGACGATAAAGAATCTTTCTCCGTCAAACCAGAACAGGGCGTTCTGCAGGAACTCCGTCGCGAGGCGCTGCGTCTCCGTGAGGTGCGCCGGAATGGCCCAGCCCGGCTCCTCGTGCTTCCCATCCGGGGAGCGACCGTGAGCCGGGGTCGCGCCGGGATAGCGCTCCCGCACCACGCGCTCGAACACCCTGGTCAACCGCTCATTGGCGGGAGCTTCCAGCAGCGTGTCCAGGGGATTACAGGCGGTGACGACGGCGAAGGAAGCGCCCAGGCCGAGCTCGGCGAATCGCTGCGGGATCCCGCCGGGCAACGCAAGCCGTAGATCGACGGTCAGGCCGGCTTCCGGGAAATGCAGGACGGTGTCGGAGTAAGGCCCCCACGCGGCTGACACGCAGTTACATGTTCGCGACCATCGCCTCCGCGAACTCGCTGGTGCGCAGCAGCGTCGCGCCTTCCATCAGGCGATGGAAATCGTAGGTGACTCGCTTCTGGGCGATGGTGCGGTCGAGGGCCTGGAGGACCAGGTCGGCGGCTTCGGTCCAGCCGAGGTACCGCAGCATCATCTCGCCGGAGAGAATCACCGAGCCGGGATTGACCTTGTCCTGGTTGGCATATTTCGGAGCGGTGCCGTGGGTCGCTTCGAAGATCGCGTGGCCGGTGAGATAGTTGATGTTGGCGCCCGGAGCGATCCCGATGCCTCCCACCTGTGCGGCCAGCGCATCGGAGATGTAGTCGCCATTGAGGTTGAGCGTGGCGATCACGTCGTATTCGGCCGGCCGCAACAGAATCTGCTGCAGAAATGCGTCGGCGATGACGTCCTTGACCACCATGCCGCCCGGTAGCCGGCACCAGGGACCGCCATCGATCTCGACCGCGCCGTATTCGGATTTCGCGACTTCGTAGCCCCAATCGCGGAAGCCACCCTCGGTGTACTTCATGATGTTGCCCTTGTGCACCAGCGTCAGGCTCTTGCGACCTTGCGCCAGCGCGTACTCCATGGCGGCGCGCACCAGCCGCTTGGAGCCTTCTTCCGACACCGGCTTGATGCCGATGGCGCTCGTCGCGGGGAAGCGGATGGACTTGGCGCCCATTTCGCGCTGCAGGAACTCAATCAGCCGTTTGACGGCCGGAGTGCCGGCCTGGTACTCGATCCCGGCATAGATGTCCTCGGTGTTCTCCCGGAAAATCACCATGTCCACCGCGGAGGGATCCTTGACCGGAGACGGGACCCCCTTGAACCAGCGCACCGGCCGCACGCAGGCATAGAGGTCGAGCTGCTGCCTGAGCGCCACGTTGAGCGAGCGGATGCCGCCGCCGACCGGCGTAGTGAGCGGTCCTTTGATCGCCACCAGATGCCGCCGAATGACGTCGAGGGTTTCCTCGGGAAGCCAGTCGCCCACCAGCGTCTTGGCTTTCTCGCCAGCCAGCACCTCGTACCAGGCAAAGCCGCGCTGGGTGCCATAGGCGGCCAGCACCGCGGCATCGAGGACGCGACGCGCGGCTCTCCAAATGTCAGGCCCGGTCCCATCCCCCTCGATAAAGGCGATGACGGGATGATCCGGCACCCGCAGCCCGCCGTCCTGCATGGTGATCGGTTGACCTCCGACGGGCGCCGGGGTGCGGGTTGGGGCCGCCATCGTGTCGCTCATCAGGGACGCTCGATAGGGGCTCGCACCGCGTTGCCCCATTCGGTCCACGAGCCGTCATAGTTCCGGACGGCGGTGTAGCCGAGCAGGTACGCCAGCACGAACCAGGTATGGGAGGATCGTTCGCCGATCCGGCAGTACACGATGATGTCTTCCTGCGAGGAGAGCCCCTGTTCCCGTTGGTAGATCGCGCGGAGCTCCTCGGCGGTCTTGAAGCAGTGGGTCGCCGGATCGACCGCACGGCCCCAGGGGACGTTATGCGCCCCCGGGATGTGGCCGCCGCGCAGCGCGCCCTCGTTGGGATACTCCGGCAGATGCAGGCGCTCGCCCCGGAACTCCTCGGGACTGCGCACATCGACGAGGCTGCGCCCGGCCTTCACATGCGCCAGCACCTCGTCGCGAAAGGCGCGCAGGGAAGCTTCCCGGCGCTCGGGCACGCTGAGGTGTCCGGGAACCACCGCCGGCCTCCCGGTCACCAGAAGTCTACCTTCGTCGCTCCAGCGCTGGCGGCCCCCATCCATGAGCACCAGGCGTTCCAGCCCGAAGAGGCGCAGCACCCAGAAGGCATACGTCGCCCACCAATTGTTCCGGTCGCCGTAGAGTATGATGGTGGTATCAGGACTGATTCCCTTGGAACGAAGCAGCCGCTCCATCGCGGGAGCGTCAACATAGTCCCGCTGCACCGGATCATTGAGGTCGTCCACCCAGTCGAGCTTCAACGCGCCCGGGAGATGCCCGGTGTCGTAGAGCAGCACGTCCTCATCCGACTCGAGCAGCCGCACCGAAGGGTCTTCCAGGTGCGCGGCGACCCACTCGGTGGAGACCAGCGCCTCGGGGTGGGCGTACCCGCGGGCCTGGATCGGGAGCGTCACGGGGGACCGGCTCCGCCGAGCAGATCCTCAAGCACCTTGTCAACGACCTCGCTCACTTCTCCCTGCACGATGGTGCGAAGCACATCCATGGTCTCGAGCGCCAGATCGCGGGGATGCCGGCGGTCCTTGTCGAGGCGGATGATCTGCCCCAGGAACACCGCGGCCTGCTGCTCCTCCTCGGTGTCCTCCTCCGCGGGCTCGCGGGAAGACGCTTCCATAGCGGGCGCCCCGGAGATCTCGCGCTCGTAGGCGGCGCCGGGCACGCTGTCGGCCCAGGGCGAGGCGTCCTCACCCTCTTCCGCTCCGACAAAGAAATCGGGGGGCAGCTCGACCAGCGCGAACAGCTGACACTGCAAACCGGGGGGTTCTTCGCGCGCGGCGAGCGCCAGGCGGACGGGCTGATTGAAGAGACCGCGCTCCAGCAGAAACGCCGCGGCATCGGGCGGGACCACGCAGCGCGCCACCAGCTTGGGCCCGATGAAGGAGCCGATGCACGACATGCCGTCCGGCGCGCGCTCGTCCTCGATCGACTCGAGCCGGAGCGGGAGGGGACGATCCGTTGCCGCCAGGGCCACTGGGCGTTCCGCGGAGTCGGGTTCCATGGGGGCAATTTACACATAAACGACGAGGGGGCGCGACAGCGCGCCCCCTCGCCGGCCGACGTTTCAGCCCGTCTCAGTGGCCGTCGTGCTCGTCGTCGTCGTGGCCATCGTGGTCGTCATCTTTGAACGCCCGGAACGAGCTGCGGATGTTGTGCTCGATCAGGCTGCGGATGTCGCTAGAAGGCGCGGTCGGATCGACCAGCGCAGCGCCGGACTGGTCGAGGAACCAGCCGCGGACGTCGAGGAAGAGAGTGAACGAGGTGGTGCCCCCATCCGTTACCACCAACGGATCGGCCAGGTGGATCTCTTCTTCTTCTTCGATTCCGGTGTCGAAGGTGAAGGGCAAGCCATTGAAGGTGCCCTTGACCCGAATGCTCACCCCGTCAAACTCCGGATGTGCCGCCAGGAATGCCTGGTCCCGGCTGCCACGAGGCTTGTGGATCTGAAGCTTGATCCTGGTATAGGTTCCCGCGGGCACGTCGGCCGTGAAGCTGGTCACGGCGCCATCCGCGAGCGGAGGATCGAGCAGCAAGGGACCCAATTTCAAGGTCGGGCAATCCTCGTCGTCCGATTCGTGGGACTCGTTCGACTCCACCCCCACCGGTGCCTCGTCCTGATCGGCGTCCTCGCTGCAGGAACCATCCTCCAACCGAAAACGGATTTTCCGCGCCACCAGCTGCACCTGATTGATGACCACTACGTTCGAGCCCTTGCTGACCACCACGTCAGCCGCGGCGGGCCCATTGGCAGACCCGACCTCGGAGGTGGCCAACTGAAACACCACCCGGCCCATCCCGTGGGAAGTGGTGGCTTGGCCTGAGCATCCGATCGCGGACCCTGCGATCATCCAGATGATGGGGCGCCGAATCGCAAAGCGCATACGGACTCCTGGTACGGTGGGCTCGTGCTGGGGTGCCGACTAGGAGGGGACGCGGCTTCATTCTCCAAGCGCACAGCTCCCGAGCACGCTGACCGAAGCCCGATCACTGCAAGAATTGGCGGGGGGGTCCCTGCTCGATCGGTGGACCGTCCTCCCGGCCCCACTCGCTCCAGGAGCCGTCATACACCGCAGAGTCGCGTGCCCCCAGCAGCTCGAGTCCCAGGGCCAACGCGCATGCGGTGACGCCCGAGCCACAGGTAGTCACGACGGGCCGGGAGAGGTCCACGCCTGCCGCCGCGTAGCGCCGGCGGAGCTCGTCGCCGGAGAGCAGCAGTCCACCGCTATCGACCAGCTCGGTGAAGGGGAGATTCCGGGCGCCGGGGAGATGCCCGCCGCGCAGGCCCGGCCGGGGCTCGGGCTCGCTGCCTTCGAACCGCCCTCGGCTGCGCGCGTCGAGAATTTGCCAGGCGCCCGCATCGAGGCCGACCCGCATTTCCTCCAGGCTTCGCAACAGCGCCGGACGGAATCGCACAGGGAAGGGAGTGCAGTCCCGCTGCACCAAACCGGACTCGAGCGGGTGCCCTTCCTCTCGCCAGCGCGACAGCCCGCCATCGAGCACGGCAACCGCGTCGTGCCCCGCGATCTTGAAGGTCCACCAGACTCGCGGGGCACTGAGATTCACGCCCGAGCCGTCGTACACGACCACTCGATCGCTGTCTCCGATGCCGAGCGCGCCGATCTCGCGCGCCAGGGATGCCGCATCGGGCAGCATGTGCGGGAGCGGCGTGCTCTGGTCGCTCAGCCGGTCCAGATCCCAGTACACCGCGCCCGGAAGGTGCCCAGCCAGATACTCCGCGCTCCCATCGCGTTGCATCGCCGCCAGGTACCAGGACGCATCGATCACAACGAGACCGGGCTCCCCCAGATGGGCCGCGAGCCACTGCGTGGTGACCACTGGAGTGGGAAGCCGCTCGACCGCCACCGGTACATCCTTTCGATTACGTTCCTCTGCCGTGCCACCGAAACTCGACCGGTTCATCAGCCGCTTCGCCGCCGCCGACCGCGACACCCGCCTCGAGACGCTGCTGGACCTTTCCCACAAACTGCCTGCGTTGCCCCCGGAACTTCAAGCGGTGCGGGACCGTGAGGGCCACCGCGTGCCGGAATGCCAGACGCCGGTGTATCTCTGGATCGAGCGGAACGACGGCGGCATCCGATTGCACGCGGACGTTCCCCGCGAATCGCCCACCGTCCGCGGCTTTGTGACGCTGCTCATCCAGGGCCTGGAGGGCGCCACTGCGCAGGACGTCGCGGTGCTGACGGATGACCTGCTGCACGCGCTCCGCCTCGACGAGACGCTGGGCATGACGCGGACCCACGGGCTCACCGCCATCGTCCGCAGACTCAAGCGCATGGTCGCCGAGGGCGCCTAGACTCGCAGCACGGTGGCCCCCGCGCTCGGGCGAACGACAAAACTGTTCGCCTCGCGGCCGGTGGTCCGGTGATATGAGTCGGCCACCCGCGCGCTGAACTCCGTTGCGGCGCCCTCGGCCACGAGCGAGAGCGTACACCCGCCAAACCCTCCGCCACTCATCCGGCTGCCATAGACCCCCGGCGCCTGGCGCGCCGCGGCAACCAGGGCGTCGAGCTCGGGCGTTGAGACCTCGTAATCATCCCGCAGCCCCTGGTGCGACGCATTGATATAGCCGCCCACGGCGGCGAGGTCGCCGCGCTCGAGCGCCGCGGCCGTCCGGAGGGTCCGAGCGATTTCTCGCACCACGTGGCGGGCGCGGCGCCGGAGCGGCTCTTCCAGCTGCGGGAGAAGCGAATCGAGCTCCGCCTCCGCAACATCGCGCAGCGAGGCGACTCCCAACGCCGCACTCGCCTCGGCACACTCGCGGAACCGCTCATTGAACGCCGAGCTCTGCAGGCTGCGGCGCGTGCCGGTATCCGAAACGACGATGACGGCCGCGGGCGGGACGGCGATCGGGCGTGATTCGAGCGAACGGCAGTCGAGCAGAAGCGCACAGCCTTCCCGGCCCAGGATCGAAGCGCATTGGTCCATGATGCCGCACGCGACACCGACTTTCTCCACTTCGGCACGCCGGCAAAGTCGCGCCAGCTCGAGGTCCGGCAGCGACACGCCGGCCAGAGCCAGGAGTGCGCGAGCCAGGGCCACCTCGAGGGCGGCCGAGGAGGAGAGGCCTGCGCCCCTGGGAATGTCGCCCGCGATGGCCAGGTCGGCCGGGCCGGGTGGGATGCCCGCCTCAAGGAGGACGGCGGCCACGCCGCGGGCATAGCCGCGCCAGCCGGGAGTCGGCGTGAAGGGCGCGATGGGATCGAAGCTGTCCGTCTCGGAGAGATCGGCGGCGCGAATGCGAAGCAGGCTTCCCCGCCCCGGTGCGGCCGCGACCGCCACGACCCGATCGATCGCGAGCGGCAGCACGAAGCCATCGCTGTAATCGACATGCTCGCCGATGAGATTGACGCGTCCGGGAGCCCGGGACAGTAAGGTGGGATGGCGGCCGAAGCCGGCGCGGAAGGCCTCGACCGCGCGTTCTGCCGCGACGGTCATTCAGCGATTGGCCCGCTCGAACTCCTTCATGAAGCCCACCAGGGCCTCCACACTCGCGCGAGGGCACGCGTTGTAGAGGCTGGCGCGCATGCCGCCCGCGGAGCGGTGGCCTTTGAGTCCCTCGAATCCCTGCGCCGAGGCCTCGCTTACGAACCTGGCGTCGAGCGCTTCGGTGGGAGTGCGGAAACAGATGTTCATCAGCGACCGGCTCCCGGGGTCCACACTGCCGCGGAAGAGCGAGCTCTGATCCAGGAAATCATAGAGCACTGTGGCCTTGGCCTGATTGCGCTCGGCCATGGCGACGAGCCCGCCCCCAGCGAGAATCCACTTGAGCACCTGACCCACCATGTAAATCGCGAAGGTGGGTGGGGTGTTGTAGAGCGAGTGCTCCTTGACGTAGGTGCGGTACTGCAGCATGACCGGTAGCGACTTCTCCGCGAGCTCCGCCAAGTCGTCCCGGATGATCACCATGGCAATACCAGCGGGTCCCAGGTTTTTCTGGGCGCCGGCGTAGACGAGTCCGTACTTGGAAATGTCGATCGGCCGGCTGAACATGTCGCTGGAAGTGTCGGCCACGAGTGGCACCCCTTCGGGGACCGGCGGCTCGGCCTTCCACTGGGTGCCGAAGATCGTGTTGTTCGTGGTCAGGTGGACGTACACCGGCCGTTCCGAGTAACGAATCTCGGAGAGAGCCGGAAGCTTCGTGAACTTGCAGGATTCGCCGCTCACCGCCACGTGGGTGCTGCCGAACTTGCGGGCTTCCTGCAGCGCCTTCTGCGCCCAGATCCCGGTCAGCAGATAATCCGCGGTCCGCCCGGCGGCCAGCAGGTTCATGGGCACCATGGCGAACTGCTGCGTCGCGCCGCCCTGGATGAAGAGGATCCTGTAGTTGTCGGGAATCCCGGCCAGCTCGCGGGCGTCGGCCTCGGTTTCGGCGATCACCTTCTCGAACAACTTGCCCCGGTGACTGTGCTCGGCGATGCCCATGCCGCTCCCGTCGACGTTCCAGAGGTCCTGCTGCGCCTGGCGGAGCACCGGCTCGGGCAGGACGCCGGGTCCCGCGTTGAAGTTGTGGATGCGGCCGGTGGTCATGCCTCGATCGCCGTGAGATCGACGCTGATGATATCGGCGTTCCCGTTGCGGATCGCGGCGAAGGCTTTCTCGCTCGGGGCAGTGGCGACGTGAATCCGTGCGGAGGCGGCTTGCGCGCCGTGGTAGGCAATATTTTCGACTTCCTCGACGTTGATTTTTTCTTCATGCAGGACGCGAAACACGTGTGCCAGCACGCCGGGCCGGTTGTGGTGGCGCACCGAGAGCACGTGGGTCGCTGCGCTCTTGGCCAGCCGATTGACGCAGTGCGGCGCGGTGCCGGTGCTCATGAACGCGTCGACGATCCGGATCACCTCGTGCGCGATGGCGACCTGGGCCTGGTCGGTTGAGGCGCCGACGTGGTGGGTGCCGTACACGCCAGGCACCGCGGCGACCGACGGACGGAATTCCCCCTGGCTGCCGCTCGGCTCGTTCTGGTACACGTCGAGCCCGGCCCGGATCCCGCGCTCGCGGGCGGCGCGCTCCAAGGCCGCCTCGTCCACCACGCTCCCGCGGGACGTGTTGATCAGGTAGGCCCCCGGCTTGAGCGCGGCGAGAAACTCCTCATTGACGAGGTGCTTCGTCTCGGCGGTGCCGGCAACGTTGATCGAAACGGCATCCGAGAGCCGGGCCACCTCGAGTGGCGTCTCGCAATACTCGATATGCAGCCGGTCGGCTTCCTGATCGGTCAGGTTGCGCGACCAGGCCACCACCTTCATCCCGAAGGCCTGCGCCCGCCGCGCCACTTCCCGTCCGATCTGCCCCAGCCCCACGATCCCGAGCGTCCGCCCGTGCAGGCCGCGCGCATTGGCATACTCCCCCTTGAGCCACTCTCCCCGGCGGAGACCCGCCACCTGATCCGGGATGCGGCGGTCCATGGAGAGCAGCAAGCCCATGATCAGCTCGGCGACCGCGATGGAGTTTTTGCCGGGACAGTTGGAGACGAAAATGCCGAGCCGCGACGCGGCCGCGACATCGATGTTGTCTATGCCGGCACCGGCGCGGATCACCAGCGAGAGCGCCGGACCCGACGCGAGGGCCGCTTCGCCCACTTTCTTACTGCGGACGATCAACACCTTGGGGTTCACTTCCCGGATGGTCGCGGCCAGCTCCTCCGCCTTGACCTCGGCTTTGAGGACGACCTCACAGCCGAGATCCTTGAGGCCGTCGATCCCGACCTTTGCGAACTTGTCGGCCACCAGCAGTTTCATCGCGTCACGTCTCCCGCGCTCAATCGAGCGTATGGACGAAGAGCCCGCTCCGGAGCTTGGGCTCGAACCAGGTGGACTTGGGGGACATGATGGCGCCGGCATCGGCGACCCGCATCAATTGCTCCATGGTGACCGCGCACATCGCGAAGGCCACGGCCATCTGGCCGGAGCTGACCAACCGCTCGAGCTCGGGAATCCCCGGCCCCCCGCCCACGAAACCGATCCTCGCATCACTGCGCACGTCGCCGATGCCCAATACGGGCTCCAGCACGCGCTCGTGCAGCAGTGAGGCATCCAGTGACCGCACCGGATCGATGCTGTCAATCGAGTCGCGATCGAGCTCCAGCCGGTACCACCTGTCGCCGACGAATATCCCGAAACTGGCGGAACGCTTGGGAGCCGGCGTCTCGGTGGCCGAAACCTTTCCGACCGACGCAAGCCGCCCCAGAAACGCCTCCGGAGTCATGCCATTGAGATCGCGCACGACGCGGTGATAGGGCCGGATGCGCAGCGAGGCCGAGGGGAAGAGCACGGCAAGGAACCAGTTGTACTCTTCCCTCCCCGTGTGCGACGGATTGGCCGCGCGCCGCTCGGCCGCCGTCCGCCTGGCACCGGCGGTGCGATGGTGCCCGTCGGCAATGTAGGCGTTGTCGATGCGGCGGAACGCGTCGACATACGCCGCTGGATCGACCACCCGCCAGAGCCGGTGGCGCACCTCGTCCACAGTGAAATCATAGAGCGGCGGCAGGCTCATCACCTTCAGGTTGAGCTGGGCGATGAAGGGCGTAGGCTTATAGGCAAGCAACACCGGCTCGGCGTGCGCGTTCAGCGTCAGGATATGACGGGTGCGGTCGTCTTCCTTGTCCTTGCGGGTGTTTTCGTGCTTGCGGATGATGTTGTTGGCATAGTCATCGACGTGCAGGCAACCGACCACGCCGACCTGGGAGCGCCGGCCCGAATTGAGCTGATACAGAAAGATCGCGGGGTTCTTCTCCTGCTCGAAGCTGCCCTCCCGAATCAGCGCCTGGAGGTTGTCCTTGGCCTTGTTGTACACGGCTGGGTCGTGGGGGTCGGTCTCCGGCGGAAGATCGATGTCGGAGCGGACGACGTGCAGGAAGCTCAACGGGTTGCCGCGCGCGAGTGCAGCCGCTTGTTCGCGGGTGACGACGTCATAGGGCGGAGAGGCAACGCCGGCGGCGATAGAGGGCAGTGGACGCCAGGCGCGGAAGGGTCGAAACCGGATAACGCAACTCCCCATTGGGGGTGGTGCGGCGGAAGGCAAGCCGGGCCGGGGATGCTACCGGATGATCCCTCGGGGCGTCAAGGGAGCCGAACCAGCTGGCCACCCTTCATGACCAGCCGGATGCGTCGCAGCGCGGCAATTTGCTGGCTGGGATCTCCTTCCACGGCAATCAGATCGGCCAGCAGGCCGCTGCGCACCTGCCCCAGCCGGTCGTCGAGGTGGAAGATCTTCGCATTGCCCGAGGTGGCCGCCCGCAGCACGTCGAGGGCGGACATCCCATAGTCCACCATCAGCTCGAGCTCCCGGGCGTTGTCTCCATGCGCGAAGACACCGACGTCACTGCCCGCACAGATCGGCACCTTCGCCGCGAGCGCGCGCTGGAAGCTGGCGCGCTTCGCCACGATCTCGGCCGGTTCGGGACCGACCCCCTTCTTCCAGCCGCGGTATTGCCGCACCGCGTCGCCGGCCGCGAGGGTGGGACAGAGCGCCACGCCGCGCTGCGCCATCAGGCGAAAGACCTCCGGGGTTCCCGCGTCGCCGTGCTCGATGGTCTCGACGCCGGCCAGCACCGCCCGCCGCATTCCCTCGGCGGTGGCGGCATGGGCCACAACGGGTCGCCCGCTGCTGCGAGCGGTCTCGACGATGCGGGTCAGCTCTTCCAGCGAGAAGGTGGGTCGCGCCTCGCCGGAAGGACCCCAGCGATAGTCGGCGTACACCTTAACCCAATCCGCTCCATTCGCGATTTGGCTCCGCACCACGCGAGTCACCGCATCGAGTCCGCTGGCTTCTTCGGCGCCCTGCGGGATTCCCCAGCGCGGATCGAAGCCGCGCGGACCGTAGGTTCCGGTGGCCACGATCGCGCGGGTGACGACCAGCATCCGGGGCCCTGGGATGATGCCCTGCTCGATGGCCTGCTTGAGTCCCACATCCGCCTCGCCGGCGCCTTCGCTGCCCAGGTCGCGAACCGTGGTGAACCCGGCGTCGAGCGTTTGGCGCGCATGATTGACCGCCCGCGCCACCCGCAGCGCGAGCGACTCGTGGAGGACCTGATCGTTCCAGGAGGTCTCATTATATGGATGCAGCAGCAGGTGGGAGTGCCCTTCGATGAGCCCGGGCAGCAGGGTCATGTCGGGCAGCGCGATTCGGCGCACATCGGGCGGCGCGGCGGCTTCCGCCGTCGGGCCGGTGACCAGGATACGATCCCCGCGCACCAAGACCGACCAGCCGGTGCGCATGGCCACGCCGTCGAAGACCCGCGCGGGCGTGAGCAGGGTGGCGGGGTCGTCGCGTCCCTGCGCGGCGAGCGGGGCGCAGAACAAAACCGCGGGGAGGAGTGCCCAGGGCCTTATCACGGCGGGGGCGCATCCTCGCCCACCAGCGCGATCCGCTCTCCGTCGGGACTCACCGCGAGACGGGTGATTTTCTGCAGCCCGGGCTCGCTGAACTCCCGGACGGTCTCCCAGGTTTGCGCCGCGGTTCGCCAGCGCAACAGCCGGTTACCGCGGGCCGAGAGCAGCTCGCCTTGCGGAGTCCACGCGTAGAACTCGTTGCCCTCGGGAAGCCGCGCGAGATTCTCGCTGGTCCCGGCCACGGGATCGAGCGCGCGGATCCAGCCCCCGGCGGAGTCCCGCTGCACGTAGCTCACCGCGTGACGCCCCGGGATCCTGAGCAGCGTCCGCCCGATGTCCCGCGCGAGGACCACCGCGCTCCCATGCGCGACCTCGGCCCGGCGCAGCGTCGCGGGCGAGCCCAGCACGAACACGAAGACGGTGTCGGCGTTGAGCCAGACGTGGTAGCCTACCGGCTTGATGGAATCGAGTACCAGGCGAGAGGCGCTCCCGTCGAGCGCGAAGGACCAGAGCCGCTGGGTAGAGTCACGCTCGACCCGGATCACCGAGAGGTGATGGCCGTCCGGCATGACCGTGGGTGAGTATTCGCTCTCGGGAGTCGTGGTGACCGGCAGCGAGCGGGCGGTGGCGAGGTCGCACCGGTAGATGTCGGTCTGGCCTTCGCGCGCCGAAGTGTAGTACAGGCTGCGCCCGTCGGGGGAGAAGGACGGCTGGTTGTCGTAGCCGGGACGCGCGGTCAGATTGCTCGCGGGGCCTACGCGCAGGGCGCCGCCGCTCCGGCTCAGCGTAGCGAGATAGATGTCGCTGCCCGGCGCCTGCGCCCCGAGGCGCACCACGAGACCGAACATCAAAAGCATCCACAGAATCTGTGTCATCCGTGAAATTTGTGGATTCATTTACCTACCCAGTTCCGCCAAGTGATTGTAGCCGAGCCCACTGCAGCTCCACTGGCGCTCAACTCCGGACGGCGGTTCCGCGTAATCTAGCGGTGGCTCGCCGGGTCGCGGAGCCATAGATTCCCCGTTCTACCCTCGTGCAGCCCGGAGGCTGGTCATGCGCTTGACTCCGGCGGCCCGCGCCCTAGGCGTGGTGGCCGCTCTCTTCCCGCTTTTGGCTCACAGAACCGCCGCGCAATCGGACACCTGGGCGTTGACCAACGCTCGGATCCAGACCGTGACGCGCGGCGTGATCGAGAAAGGTACCGTCATCATCCGAAAAGGCCTGATCGAGGCGGTGGGAACCTCGATCATGGTGCCGCCCGATGCGCGCGTGCTTGATCTCACGGGCAAGACGGTTTCCCCCGGGCTGCTCGACCTGACCTCCTCGCTCGGGCTTCCCGCCCCCACGGCGGGTGGAGGGGGCGGCGGCGGCCCGGCGGCCGCGCCAGCCCAAGGGGGCCCGCGCCCAGGGCTCGATCCCGAGCGCGAAGCGGCGCGGGACCTCAAGGTTCCCCCGGCGGACATCAAGCCGATTCGCGACCTGGGGATCACCGCCGTGCTGGTGGCTCCGGCGCGCGGGCTCTTCCGGGGCGCCTCGGCGCTGGTGCCCCTACGCGACAGCGTCGGCGCGTCCGAAATCATCCGGGCTCCCGTCGCCATGCACGTGGGCTATCAGGGTGTGCCCGGCGATTACCCGGGGACCTTGCTCGGCGTGATCACCTACCAGCGCCAATCGTTCTATGACGCCCAACGGCAGGCGCTGCTGCTCGACCGCTACAAGGCCAACCCGCGCGGCATGCCGCGGCCCGACCACGATGCCAGCCTCGACGCGCTGGTGCCCGTGGTGCGCGGGCAGCTCCCGCTCTTCATCGAGGCCAACAACGAGAACGAGATCCGGCGCGCGGTTCGCCTGGCCAAAGAGTTCAATCTCAAGGCCACCATCGTCGGCGCGACCGAGGGATTCGAGGCGCTGGACGCTTTGAACGGAAGCAGCGCGATCATCTCGGTCAACTTTCCGCAGCCGGCCCAAACCACCAGATGGTCGTACCGGCTGAGCCAGCGGCGCGCTCCCGGGGACAGCGCCGCGGCGGCGCGCGAAGCCCAGAAGCTGATCGAGGGCAACGCGGCGGCGCTCTACAAGTCCGGCATCAGGTTCGCGCTGGCCTCCGGCGGTTCGCGCGACTTCATCCCCAACGTCCGCAAGGCCATCGCCGCGGGGCTGCCGGCCGGGGTGGCGCTGGAAGCCGTCACGATTCGCGCCGCGGAGCTCGCGGGCGCCGGCGAAATGCTGGGCAGCATCGAGGCCGGCAAGATCGCCAACCTGGTAATCAGCAGCGGCGAGGTCCTCAGCGATTCCGCCAAAGTCAGCGGGGTGTTCGTGGATGGCATCCGCTATGAAGTGGCCCCACCGCCGGCAGCGCGCGCAGCGGGCGGGAACAACACCGCCCCCGCCGCGCAGCTCGGGGGAACCTGGGCGCTCAACCTGACGTCGCCCCAGGGCCCGATGGACATCACGATGACCGTCAACCAGAGCGGCAACTCGTTCGGCGGGACGATGACCAGCATGCTGGGCACCAGTGACATCAGCGAAGGCCAGATCACCGGGCGCACCGTCACCTGGAGCATCACCCTGCAGTTTGGCGGCCAGTCCATCACCCTCAACTATCGTGGCGAGGTGGACGGCAACCGGATGACCGGCACCGCCGAGCTCGGCAGCTTCGGCAGCGCCACCTTTACCGCGGAGCGGAAGCCATGATGCACCTGCTGATTCTCGTCCTGGCCGCCCAGGCGCCGGCCACCCAACAGGCGCCGGCCCGTCCGGACAGCGCTCCGCCGGTCCTCAGCATTCCGATCCCGCCCGCGGCGACGCTGGTCGCGATCACCAACGCCACCATCCTCACCGCCAGTCACGGAACCATCGAGAAAGGCACCATCGTCATCCGCAACGGCAAGATCGCGGCGATGGGCAAGGACATTGCCATTCCGGCCGGCGCCCAAGTTATCGACGGCAACGGCAAGTACGTGATGCCGGGAATCATTGACGCCCACTCCCACAGCGCCGGCGAGGCGATCAACGAGGGCAGCCGCTCGGTGACCGCGCAAGTCCGCATGCAGGACGTGCTGCGCGAGGACGGGATCGGGCTCTATCGCGAGCTGGCCGGCGGCGTCACCACGCTGAACATCCTGCACGGCTCCGCCAACACCATCGGCGGCCAGAACGCCGTCGTCAAAATCCGCTGGGGCCTGCCGGTCGACTCCATGCTGCTGGCCGGGGCGCCGCCGGGCATCAAGTTCGCGCTGGGAGAAAACGTGCGGCAGACCAACGGCCCGCAGATTCCGGGACGCTCGCAACGCTATCCGCGCACCCGCATGGGCCAGGAAGAGGTCCTGCGCGACGCCTTCACCCGTGCGCGCGAATATCAGGCGGAGTGGAAGGCGTACGACGAGGCGAAGAAGGCCGTGAAGAAGGGCCAGCTGGAACCGATTCCGCCGGCGCGCGACCTGCAGCTCGATGCCCTGGTCGAAGTGCTCGAAGGCAAGCGGCTGGTACATGCCCACTCGTATCGCTCCGACGAAATCCTGATGTTGCTCAAGGTGGCCAAGGACTTCGGCTTCCGCGTGGCCAGCCTGCAGCACGTGCTGGAGGGTTACAAGATCGCCGACGAGATCGCGGCGGCCGGCACCGGCGCCTCGACTTTCGCAGACAACTGGGCCTACAAGCTCGAGGCGTACGACGCGATTCCCTTCAATGCCGCGCTGATGGCCGAGCGGGGCGTGAAGGTGACCATCAACTCGGACTCGGATGAGCGCGCGCGGCGGCTGTATCAGGAGGCCGCGAAAGCGATGAAGTACGGGGGGGCATCGGAAGAAGAGGCCCTGCGCATGATCACCTTGAACGCCGCCTGGCAGCTCGGTATCGACAAACTGACCGGCTCGATCGACGTCGGGAAGGACGCGGACCTCGCGATCTTCAACGGCCATCCGTTCGCGCCGGCCAGCCGGGTCGAAATGACGCTCATCGATGGCCGGGTGTTCTTCGACCGCAACAAGGCGCCCACGCTGGAAAACCTCATCGAGATGCTCAAGCGGCGCCCGCGTCCCAATACGACCAGTGGAGGTGCCCAGTGAAGCGGCTTCTTCTCAGCGGCGGGATCGCCGTGCTGCTCGCGGCGCCGCTCACGGCGCAGGGCAATCCGCCCTCACGGTCCGGACCGTCCGTCTTTGCCATTACCAACGCGACCCTGGTCCCGGTCGTCGGTCCCAAGGTCTCCAACGGCACGTTGATCATCCGGGACGGCAAGATCTCCGCGGCCGGCGCCGGCGTCGCCGTTCCCGCGGGTGCGACGGTTATCGACGCCAGCGGGCTCTTCGTCTATCCGGGGATGATCGACTCGGGCACCCGGCTCGGCCTGGTGGAGATCGGCTCGGTTCCCGGCGGGCAGGACACCCAGGAGCTGGGGCAGTTCAATCCGCAGGATGACGTGCTGAGCGCGGTCAACCCGCATTCCGCGCACATCGCCATCACCCGGGCGAACGGTGTCACCAGCGTCATTACCTCGGCCGAAGGCGGCCTGATTCAGGGCACCGCCGCGTTGATTGATATGGACGGCTGGACCCCGGAACAGATGGCGGAGAGCAAGCGGGTCGCGATGGTGATGACCTATCCGCGCGTCGGCGGAGGTGGGCGCTTCGGGCGCGGCCGCGGCGGCCCCAATCCGGGCGACGCGGCGGAAACCCAGAACCGCCAGGTCCGCGACCTGATGGACTATCTCCGCAACGCGAAGGCGTACATTGAGCGGCCCAGTCCCGCGACGCAGAATCTTGCCTACGCGGCGCTGGGTCCCGTGCTGCGCGGTGAAGTCCCCGTGATCTTCGACGTGCAAACCGAGGGCCAGATCCGCGGCGCGCTCGCGTTGGCGGACAGCTTCAAGCTCAAGCTGGTCCTGCGCGGCGCGACGGAAGCGTGGTTGCTGGCCGACACACTGGCTGCCCGCAAAGTCCCAGTAATCGTGGGCCCGATGGTTGCCACGCCGGACGGGGACGCTCCCTACGACGCCATCTATGCCATGCCCGGCGTGCTCGCGAAGGCGGGGGTGCAGATTGCCTTCCAGACCAACGACGGCGGCGAGGGCGACGCACGCAATCTCCCCTACAACGCGGCGCTCGCCGAGGCGTACGGGCTCGACCCCGACGAAGCGCTGCGCGCCGTGACGATCAATCCGGCCAGGATCTGGGGCGTGGGCGACCGGCTCGGCAGCCTCGAGACCGGGAAGGTGGCCAACCTGTTTGTCACCACCGGCGATCCGCTCGACGTGCGGAGCGTGGTGAAGCACGTGTTCATCCGCGGGCAGCTGATGCCCTGGGACGACCGGCACACGCTGTTGTACGAGAAGTTCCGCGCGAGGCCGAAGCCGTAAGGGCGGTAATCCTACCGTCCTCCTATGCGCATCCTCTACACAGCCGCCCTCCTGGGCGCGGCGTCCGCATCCGCCCAGACCGCTCCCCCGGCGCCGCCGGCCGCATGGCGTAACTTGATCGGCGAATACGGCCTGGACACGACCACCCGAGTCATGATCCTGGAACGCGGCGGGAGTCTCGTCGCCCGGTTCGACTCGAGCCGCGAAGCACGGCTGCGATCGAGCGGCCCGAATCAGTTCCAGTTTTCCGGGGGCGTGCTGCGCTTCCGGCTGGACGGACGAGGCCGGGCCGCCGCGGTCGCCGCGCATGACTCGATCTGGCCCCGTCGCGCGCTGGGGCCCGAGGAGGGCTCGGTCTTCCGGATCGAGCCGGTCCGCCCGATCGAGGAGTTGCGACGCGAAGCACTCGCGGCCACTCCACCCGTCGAAACCGGCGAGTTCCGCCCGACCGACTTGGTGGAGCTCAACAAGCTCGATCCCACTATCAAGCTCGACATCCGCTACGCAAGCGGACAAAACTTCCTCGGCACGCCGCTCTACACCCAGCCACGCGCATTCCTGCAGCGGCCGGCGGCGGCGGCGCTGGTCCGCGCGCAGCGACGCCTCAAGGCGCGCGGCTACGGACTCCTGATCCATGACGGCTACCGGCCCTGGTACGTGACGAAGATGTTCTGGGATGGCACCCCTCCCGCACAGCACGAGTTCGTCGCCGATCCGGCCAGCGGCTCGCGCCACAACCGGGGCTGCGCGGTGGATCTGACGCTCTACGACCTGCGCACGGGCCGGCCGGTCGAGATGCCGGGCGTGTACGATGAGATGTCGCACCGCTCCTATCCCTCCTATCCCGGAGGGACTTCGCGGCAGCGCTGGCACCGCGAGCTGCTGCGCCGGGCCATGGAGGCCGAGGGATTCACGGTCTACTCGGCGGAGTGGTGGCACTTCGATTACAAGGATTGGAGGAGCTACCGGATCGGGACTACGACGTTCGAGCAGCTCTCGGAGCCGTAGAAACGGGTATGCGATTTGATCTCGAGCTCTCCATCGATGTGCTCCGACGCACGCCTGGCGCCCTTCTCGAGGTGCTCGGTGATCTGGATGAGGCTTGGACCCGCGGCACGGAGGGGCCCGAGACGTTCAGTCCCTTCGACATCGTCGGACATCTTATCGACGGGGAGGAGACCGACTGGATCCCCCGAGCGCGCATCATCCTCGCCCGCGGACCGAATCCGGCCTTCGAACCCTACGATCGCTTCCGGCATCGGGCCCGCAATGCGCAGCGCTCCCTGGCGTCCCTCCTGAAGGAATTCGCCCAGCTCCGCGCGGCGAACCTCAAGGAGCTCCGCTCCTGGCGTCTGACCGAAGCCGAACTGGACTTGCCGGGAGAGCATCCCAGCCTGGGCCGAGTGACCCTCCGGCAGCTATTGGCGGCGTGGGTCGTCCACGATCTCGGGCATCTTGCTCAAACGACACGCGTCATGGCCAAGCAGTACCGGGATGAGATCGGGCCGTGGGTGCCCTACCTCCCGGTGGTGACCGACCACCCGACACCTCGCTCCTAGGGCCGGGTGGGCGGCGCTCGGCCTCAATGCCCCGTCTGGATCCTCACCCCCACCTGTGACCCCGCATACTGGAACCGGTCCTGCTCCAGCCCGGCCGCATTCAGGAGCACGATCTCGTCGCCGCCGTTGTTGAGGCTCATCGCCATCCCGCCCCGCTTGATCGTCTTCGATTGCCCGGCGTTGAGCGTACCCAGGGAAGCCAGCGCCCACACCCGGCCGCTCGCGTCCTTGAGCACCCAGCCCGCCAGTGACACCGTCCCGGTCCCCTTGTTTTGCAGCGTGACCTCCTCGTCCTGCGCGTCATCGCCGGTCGGGTCGGGAAGCAGGTCCGCGATGACCATCGTCGCCGCAGGCTGCGCCGTCGGGTGTTTGACCGGGAAGCTCCTGGTCTGGTTGCGCCAGGCCACCTGGTAGCTCCCCGCGGCGGCATCGACCGTGACCAGGATCGTCCCGTCGGCATCGACCGCCTCGAGATCGGCAATGAACTGATCGGCGACGTTCCCGCCGTCGTCGCCGGTGTGCAGATACTTGTTGGTCTGGAAGATGACCGGCGCGGGGGTCAGCGCCTGAGTCCGGTTCAGCATGCTCTGCTGCGGATGCTTGTAGTCCGCCCGGTTGCCGTTCGAGATGATCACCACGCTCGGCTTCATGTCGTCGAGCAGCCCTTGCGACGACCCGTTCTCGGCGCCGTGGTGGTCCGCGACGTACAGGTCGACCTCGGTCACCAGGTCGCGCGCCGCGATCTTCGTCTCGGTGGCCGTCTCGGTGTCGCCGCCGATGAAATAGCGGAAGCCGGCGAAGGTGATGAGCAGGGACACGCTCATGTCGTTCTCGTCCTGCCCCGGCTGCGGCGGGTTGGTCTCGCCCAGGACCGCCCCGCCGGCCGCGATGCCGGTGACCGTCATGAGCGGATCCAGCGGAATCGTCTTGCCGCGCGTCAGCGCTTCGGCCGAGCCGCCCACGGTGGCCAGGTAGTCCTTATAGGCGCCGGTGTTCTTGGTCTTGTCGCTGACGAAGTTCTTGTCCCCGCGGTCGTAGACCTTCGCGATGGTGACCGGGGTCTTGAACAGGTCGTCAATGCCGCCCAGATGGTCCTCGTGGTAGTGGGTGTTCACGAAGAAATCGATCCGCGTGACCCCCGCCGCCTGCATCGCCGCCCGGAGCCGGGCGCCGTGGCCGTTCTTGCCGGCGTCCACCAGCAACGTCTTGCCGGAGGGGGCCACGAAGAGGGTCGCGCTGGCCTGGTCCACGTCGATGTGATAGATGCGGAGGGTCTGGGCAAGCGCAGGAGACGCCCACAGGAGCAGAAGGAACAGGAGGTTACGACCCGTCGTTGGTTTCATATCACTTGCTCCGCGTTTCGGAACAGGAGCGAGAGGCCGAGGAAGGTGGCGGCTAGGGAGAGCAGGGTGGACAGGAGGGGCGTGGTGGTCATCGAGTCACCTCGTCAGTGACCCGGCATAGAGTGGCGCACCATTCGAGAAAGCGGAAGGGGGGCGCACGGACTGCAGGTAACTCCAGTCAGCACCCTGGAGGTAACCCCAGCTTACCGAATGGCGCGTTAGGCGATAGCCTTGGCGTGCATCGGTTGGCGACGCGCTCGCCTTATATCCGGCTGTAGTAGCAGGCGCATCGGAGGCGGCAATGGCCACGACCAGCCGAGCCACCGCGGCGTGCCAGCGCGATCCCGCGCTGGCTCACCGAGCAGGTGGCGTCCCAGCTCGCGGTTCGGCGCTGGGCGGAGCTCTGACGGCGCCGGTTACCGCGGGTTCGAGATCGTGAGCTTGAATCCGTCGGGGTCGGTCACCGCGAACGCGAGCGGTCCCCACGGCAGGGCCGCCACCTCGCTGTCGAGCGTGATGCCCGCGCGCTTGGCTTGCTCCGCCAATGGGTGCAAGTCCTGCGGGGTCGTGATCAACAAGCGCAGGCCCACTCCCTTGGCCCGGTCCTTTCCCTTGGCGAAATCGTCCTGGCCCAGGCCGAGCTCCCCAGCTCCGGCTTTGAGCATGACGAAGCGGAGCTGGCCGTCCACTTCGTGCTTGTCCAGGATGGAGAATCCCAAGCCGTCGACGTAGAAACGAATACTGCGCTGCAGGTCATTCGTGGTCAGCCCCGGCGCGATGCCGCGGCTCTCCAGGCTAAGTTTGCCCATGCTGTGCTCCAGGTAGAATGGCTTCCCCACGTGGACGTGCCTGAAGCTATCCTGCCGCCGGCGACCAGCGCCAACAAGGCACCGCGTTCGCTGTCGGTGAGGCACTACCTTTCAGCACCAGCTTGAAGACTTGTCTCTTGATCCTCTCCGCTGCTCGCCTTTCAGCCAGACTCGCGGTGAGGACAGTGCCGGCACGGTGGCCTAACCCGTGGAGGCCTCTTGACGACCGCTTGATAACCGGGCCCTAGGCTTCGCGAACCTCATTCGAAGCGGCCTTATGACGCTCCACCGTTCACACTGGTCTGCGAAGGCAGCCTCCTCCAGCCTCAGACTGCTCGCCACCTGCGTCGTGCTGGCGTCCGTGACCGCTTCCTGTGGGAGCGACACCATCACCTCCGAGGGCGACAATCCAGTGCCCGCGACCCCCAGGTGCGCTCAGGGAGAGCTAGCGGTCACTGGGATCCTGGATGACCTCGAGCTGAGCGACCGGATCAGCGGCGGCTACGATCACGCCTTCATCAACAAGCTCGGGACAGGACCTGGGACCTTCGACGCCAACAAGGGGAGCGTCGCCGTACACCTCGAGTGGGGGGTGCTCCTTCCGAACGGTCAGAGCACTAGTGCCCGCGGCTGGGCCCGAGGCGCAGGGTTCGATGTAGGCAACCCCCCGGACGCGGTTCTCTCGGGGACGCTCTCTCTCGACGGTGATGGCCAGGGTGGGCACTTTCTGCTGAAGGAGCTCCACCACAGCCCGTACGGGTCGGGGGCGGCGGTGCGCGGAGCGGTGGCAGGCTGCTTTCGGTACTAGGCCGGTGGCCGGGGACATCGGTAACAAACAGAGCGGGGAAACAGGTCACTCCGCCCCCGGCTTCCGCCCCCTTACAAACGCCCCCATAAACCGGCCCTCGATCGCCGTGGCCACCGCCTCGATATCGAGGCCGGCTCCTTCGAGGAACGCCCGCGCGTCGTCAACCCGGTACACCCTTGTCGGCTCGATCTCGACGTCAACAAACCCGCTCGAGCGCAGCAGCGCCTTGAACTCTTCCACCTCCAGCGCGCCGCTCACGCAGCCGATCCAGAGTTCTATGCTGCGGCGCACCTCCGCGGGCACCTCGCCGCGGACCACCACATCGGACACCGCCAGTCGCCCGCCGGGCTTGAGCACCCTGAATGCTTCCGCCAGCACCTTGCACTTGTCCGCCGAGAGATTGATGACGCAATTCGAGATGATTACGTCCACCGAGGCATCCGGCAGCGGAATGTTCTCGATCTCACCTTTCAGAAACTCGACGTTGCTCAGGCCGGTCTTGCGCTGGTTCTCCCGCGCCAGCGCGAGCATCTCGTCGGTCATGTCGAGCCCGTATGCCCGGCCGGTCGGACCGACCCGGCGCGCCGAGAGCAGCACGTCGATTCCGCCCCCGCTGCCCAGGTCCAGCACCGTCTCGCCCTCGCGCAGCTCGGCGAGCGCGGTGGGATTCCCGCAACCCAGCGACGCGAGTACCGCTCCCTCCGGCACCACAGCCGCCTCGGCGTCCGAGTACAGGTTCGAGCTGATGGGATCGGCGCTGCCGCCGCAGCAGCTCGAGGCGCAACACTCGGCTTGCTTGCCCTCGAGCACGCGCTTGGCCGCCTCGCCGTACTTTTCCCGCACCGTGTCCCGAATGACGCTCTCCGACACAAATCCTCCTTGAGTGTGAGTCAGCAACAACCCTTGAGCCACGCCTTGCCGGGCGCGCAGCAGTCCGTGAGCGCCGCCGCGAGCCGCTCCACCTGGTCCTGGTTCAGCCGGTAGTAGACCCAGCGTCCGTCGCGGCGATCCAGCACCAGCCCCGCGCCCTTGAGCACCCCCAGGTGAAAGGAGAGCCGGGATTGTGCGGCGCCAACCGCCTCGGTGAGCTCGCAGACGCAGCGCTCCCCACCCCGCAGCAAATCCAGCAGCCGGAGCCGGGTGGCGTCCGACAGCGCGTGGAACGCGCGGGCGGAGCGCTCGAGATCGGGGGCGGACGACTTGGTGACCATGGAAGCAACGTATCAATATTTGTTGATATGTCAAGGAGGGGGCCGGGCAAGGCACTGGTTCCCTGACTCCTGAATCCTGAATCCTGCTCCGGACAGTACATTGACGTTATGGACAACCCCGAGCGGATCCGCACCCGCATTTTCGACAACCACGAGGCGCTGACCCGGGCCGTGGCCGGCCGGATCGCCGAGCTGATCCGGGCCAAGCAGGCGCGGAGCGAGCGCCCGGTGCTGGGCCTCGCCACCGGGTCCACACCGGTGGGCGTCTATCGCGAGCTGATCCGGTTGCACCAGGAAGAGGGGCTCAGCTTCCGCGGGATCACCACCTTCAACCTGGACGAGTACTACCCGATGGACCCGGAGAGCATCCACTCCTATTACCGCTTCATGTGGGAGAATCTCTTCCGGCACATCGATATCGATCCGTCCGACGTGCAGCTTCCCCGGGGCGACGTGCCGCGCGATCAGGTACCGACGATGTGCGCCGAATACGAAGCCAGCATCCGTGCCGCGGGCGGCATCGACCTCCAACTCTTAGGCATCGGCAAGACCGGCCATATCGGCTTCAACGAGCCGGGCTCCGGAGCGAAGAGCCGCACCCGGCTGGTGACCCTCGACACCCTCACCCGGCGGGACGCCGGGGGAGACTTTTTCGGCGAGCCGTACGTGCCCCGGGAGGCCGTCACCATGGGGGTGGCGACCATCCTCGAGGCACGCGAGATCGCCATCCTGGCCACCGGCGAGCACAAGGCCGCGATCGTGCGCCGCGCGGTCGAAGGGGACGTTGACACCGAGGTCGCAGCAACTTTTCTGCAGCGGCACGCCGAAACCACCTTCTACCTCGACGGCCCCGCCGCCGCGGAGCTCACCCGGGTCGCCACGCCATGGCTGGTCGACGAGGTGGAGTGGACCGATGCCCTCGCGGTGCGCGCGGTGGTCTGGCTCTCGCAGACCACGGGTCGCGCGATCCTCAAGCTCACTCATCGCGATTACGTGGAGCGAAAGCTCTCCGCACTGCTGGCCCGCTTCGGCTCCCCCGGCGCAGTGAACGGATTCGTGTTCAACGTGCTCGGCGCGAAGATCCGCGGGCGGTCCAAGCTGCCGCGCAAGGCGCGGGTCGTGTGCTTCTCGCCGCACCCGGATGATGACGTGATCTCGATGGGCGGAATGCTCCACAAGCTGGTTCAGAACGGGAACGCCATTACCGTCGCCTACATGACCAGCGGCAACATCGCCGTGTTCGACCACGATGTGCTTCGCTACGTGGACTTCCTCGAGCGGCTCGATGCGGCCCGCGGGCTGGATGGCGCCGGGGTTTCGAGCCTGGCGACTGAAGTGCGCCGGTTCCTGAAGCACAAAGCCCCAGGCGAGGTGGACATCCCCGCGGTGCTCGACATCAAGCGCATGATTCGTGAGGCGGAAGCGGTGAGCGGAATCGCAACCCTGGGACTGTCCCGCGCGGAGGCCCGCTTCCTGAACCTGCCCTTCTATCAAACCGGGAAGGTCAAGAAGGAGCCAATCGGGCCGGTGGACGTCGCGATCGTGCGCAAGCTGCTGGAGGACGAGCGCCCCGATCTCGTCTTCGTGGCCGGCGATCTTTCCGACCCGCACGGAACCCACCGCATGTGCAAGGAAGCGGTGGATCGGGCGCTCGAAGCCTTGGCCCAGCGGCCGGAGGTCTGGCTGTATCGGGGTGCGTGGCAGGAGTGGTCGGTCACCGAAGCGACCTGGCTGGTGCCCCTCTCGCAGGAGGAGCTGGCGGTCAAGGTCCAGGCGATCTTCAAGCACCAATCCCAGAAGGACTCGGCCCCCTTTCCCGGACTCGACGACCGGGAGTTCTGGCAGCGGGTCGAAACCCGGAACAAAGAGACCGCGGAAGTGCTCAATCGGCTCGGGCTGGCGGAGTACTTCGCGATGGAGGCGTACGTGGTGGATTTGCCAGCCGCTCGATCAGCTCGGCCGAGCGCGCCAGCAGCCTCCGATCCGCGGCGGGCAGCGCCTCCAGGGCCGCCGCCAGCCGTGCCACCCGCCGGCGGCGGCCCTCCTCCATAAGACGGCGGCCCAGGGCGGTGGCTCGCACCTGCAACACCCGCCGGTCGTCCCTGTCGCGCACCCGCTCCACCAGCCCAGCGCGCTCCAGCTCGCGGACCAGCCGGGAAATCGTGGGCGGCTGCACCTGCTCGGCCGCGGCGAGCGCCGACATGGGCAGCGGCCCCCCGAACACCAGGACCGACAGCGCCGAAAGCCGGGGACCGGAAAGCCCGCTGGCCTTGTCCTCCACCCGGATGGCGCGCAGCAAGTGGATGGCGGCCGAATGGAGCCGGTCGGCCGCGGCAAAGGCGGCGGGGGCGGGCTCGGATTGACGGGAGCGCGAGGGCATGGTAGAATTGATTAGCAAGGCTAACTAAATATAATCGGCCCGCGCCGGGAAAGGGAGGCACCCATGTCCGCGCCCACTCCGACCCCCACCACCCCCGCCCTGCTCCAGGGCATCGGCCAGATTGCCGTTCGCGCCCGGGAGCTGCCCCGCGCCGTGCGCTTCTACCGCGACGTTCTGGGATTGATCTATCTCTTTGAGGCCCCCTCGCTGGCCTTTTTCCAATGCGGCGGCATCATGCTGATGCTGAGCCCGGACGCCGAGACCCCGGAATTCGATCACGCTGCCTCGATCCTCTACTTCGACGTCGCGGACGTCCAGGCGGCCTACCGGACCTTGATCGAGCGCGGGGCGCACTTTCGCGACGAGCCGCACATCGTCCATCGCGCGGGGGAAAAGAATCTCTGGATGGCCTTCTTCGATGACTCGGAGGGCAATGTCTTCGCCATCCGGCAGTGGCGAGCCGCCTGACGACCCAGTGTAGGGCTATATTCCCCCACTCCTCCACCCAGAGCCTCTCGCGTGCTCGGCGTTCTCCTCGTTTTCCAGACCGCCACGACACCGTCCTGCTCCACCCCGGCCCTTTGCGGGCTACTCGAACACGCCGAAACCGTGAACCGGCAGGCCATGCTCACTTCGGGCGGCTACCGGGCCACGGTCGAGACCGAAAGCGCCATGCTCGGCCGCCGGGAAGGCCGCATGGAGGCCGCCACGCTGCTACAACAGAGCAGCGGGCTGGCGAGCTGGTCCAACGACGCCGGCTTCTACTATCACGTGGTCGGGTCGCGGAGTTATTCCGGCGCGATCCCGCTCTCCAGGCTCGCCTTGCTGCGGGTCGGCTGGATGGTGCCCACGCTCGCCGGCACGCGGCTCCTGCTGATCACCGGCAGTGGATCCACCAGGTATTCCGAGACGCTGACAGGGGCCCTCGCGCCGCAAATCGTGGTGCACCCGCTCGCCACCGATCGGGAGACCTTTTACCGCTATGAGGGCGGCCAGCCGGCGCGGCGGACCATCGATCATACGGAGCGCGACGTGCTGGCGGTCGAGGTGATCGCACGCACCGACCTGACCCGCGAGGAAACGCTCTTCGAAGGGGAGCTGGACCTCGACCCGCAAAGTCACGCGGTGGTGCGGATGCTGGGGCGATTCCGGATAGTAGGGCGGGCCAAGCGCGGCGGGATGTTGCGGCTGCCGGACTTCGAGCCGGACGCCACCGAAGTGGACCTGGTCAACCAGCGGCTTCCCAACGGCAACTGGGTGCCTCAGGTTCAGCGCTTCGAGGTTGAGACGGCCTCGTCCAGCGAGGCCGGCTCGGGGGCCGCCCGCCGCATTATCTCGCGGTTTTACCAGGTGGAACCACTGGCACCGCGACCTGGCGGGGGCGGCATCGGCGCCTCGACCATGGGCTATCAGGTGACCAGCGCGCCGCGGGACTCCCTGCATGGTTTCCACGGCTGGTATCACCGGGCTGGACACGCCACCGAGAACGTCTTGGGGAGCGACTTCAGCCGGTACCGCCCCGACCACCTGCGGACCACGGGGAAGCCGCTATTCCGTATCCAGGGTTTCGCGAAAAGGGATTTTGTCCGCGTCAACCGCATCGAGGGCCTCTTCACGGGGCTCGCGACCATGGTCCGGCTGCGCGATGCGGCCCCGGGGGGCTTCGTGCACACCGCCGGCGGGTATGCCTGGTGGGAAAAGACCTTCCGCGGCTCGGGCGGCATCGGGTGGGAATCGAAGCGGTGGACCCTGGACGCAGGCGGGGGCCGGAACCTCGACGTCACCAACAAGTTCCGCAATCAGTTCGACAGCCGCGCGCTGACGGCGCTGGTTGGGCGGGACGCCTGGGATTACGTCGATCGGTATGAAGCCGGCGCCTCGGTGACGCGGTCGCTGGAGTCGCAGGGCAGCATCTTCAAGCTCGAGCTCGCGCGGGTGAAGGACGCTGCCGTCTCGCGCCACATGTCCAACGCCCTGCTCGGCGGCAAGCTGCGGCCCAACCGCAACATCGTTCCCGGGACCTATTGGCGGGGCAAGCTCACGGTGGACTGGAATCCCGAGGTGAGCCCGCTCTTTGCACACGACGGGATCGGATTCAAAGCCGATATCGAGCAGGGGAGCGGCGATCTCGACTACACCCGCGTCGAAGGCCGCGTGGTGCTGCGAAAGAACCTGACCAAGCTGTACTTCATCGCCCGGGTGCACGCCGGCGCCGTCATTTCCGATGCGCCACCGCCCCAGCAGCTATTCGAGCTGGGCGGCCCGGCCGGGCTTCCCGGCTATGAGTACAAGGAATTTGCCGGGGACCGCGCGGTGCTTTTCCGCACGCGGCTGACCTATCCGCTGGCGGTGCTCGACTTGCCGTGGCGGGTCAGTTCCCGTCTGACCCTGCCCGCGCTCGCGCCGGCCATCTCGATCGGCTTTCAGGGCGGCTTTACCGACACCCGGAACGCGGCGGGCACGGTCGCGGTGCGCGCCCTGGGCGACCGGTACGATTACAAGACCGGCGAGCTGGTGACCGACCCGGTGACCGGGGATCCGCTGCCGGCCTCCATCGTGACGGACAAGCTCCGCACCTCGGTCGATCTGCGGGTGGGTTTCTTCGGCGATGCCCTGGCGGTGGGAGTGGCGCGCGCGCTGGAGAAGGGTCGCAAGACCCGCTTCATTTTTGCCTTCGGAAGGCAGTTCTAGAAATTCAGATCGAGTCCGAGCGTCCAGACGACGCTGGCCTGTAACCCGCCGCGCCGCAGCGGGACCAGCGCGTTGGTCACCAGAATGGGCCCGCCGGGCGTGCGGAACTTGAAGCCCAGCGAGCCGTTCACCCGGTGGTCCCTCATGTCGGGGATGTTGGTGGGCTCGACGGAGCGCGCGAAGGGGTATTGGAAGAACACTGTGCCGGGCAGTTGGAGTCCACTTCTCCCCATCTGCCATTCCGAGATCACGTCCACCGCGAGGGTGGCCCAGCCCGACACCGGCTGGTCAAAGCCGCCGGTGAGCAGCAGTGCGTCGTTACGCTGCCGGCCACCGCGCCATAGATAACCCGCATTGAGGTGCGGGGAAAAGTCGCCGAAGCGCCCCGACGCGATGGCCATCCCGCGCAGCGCGAGGTGACCCGCGCCGCTCAAATCCTCCTCGGATCCGGTAGGCAGCCGGGCGTCGGCCATCAGCGACAGCCCGAACCGCTCGTCCCGCCGCAGGTTGGCCTTGGCCCGCAACGCGATGTCGCCCAGCCCGGTGTGGGAGCCGAAGGTGGCGGCACTCGCGGTGAGCCCGGGGTTGTCCGGCGTCCCGGTGAAGAAATGCACCGCGGTGGGCCCGCCGAAGGGATAGATCTGCGCGTCGCTGCGCCCCTGCATGGAGGTGTGCACCAGGGGCACGGCGATGCTCAGGTCCACCTGATCGCCCAGCCCGTAGGTCGCGAAAAAGGTCGACACCAGCAGGTTGACATAGAGCTGGAGCCGAACCTGGATGATGTCGTTTTCCTTCTCGGGATCGCCGAGTCCGGGCCGACCCACACCCGGCACGTCCTGGTGGGTGAAGTTGAGGATCAGCTTGTCGAGCGGAACGCCGCGGAGCGAGTTGAAGTTGATCCCGCTCAGATTCGCCCCCACGACGAAGCGCCCCTTGCCGACCGTTTGCGCCCGCTCACCGAACACCGGCCCGAAAGAAGCCGACGTCTTGACCGGGAGCCCACCCACGAACTTGAAGGTCTGGCCGCTTCCCGAGGCGGAGAGCGGAAGATTCGAGGCGTTGACGGCGATGGCGTCGGTGAGGAAGCCGATGATGGTGGAGTTCCCCGCCGCGACGTCGGGCAGAAAATGCGCCCCATGGCCATTGGCGGCGCTCACCGAGCCGTCGAGGCAGAGCGGCTTGCCGCAATTCCCGAAGCTGAAAAGCTGCTGAATCCTGTCGCGCAGCGGCGGCTGCCGCTGGGCCGCGAGGGGCGCGGCTAACAGGCACAGGACGAGGGCGGACGCGAGTCGGCGGCCGGACATCGGACCTCCGTTGGACTCAGTTGACCAGTGCGACGAGCCGCCACTCCGAGCCGCGCCGCTCCAGCCGGGCCCGCAGGCTGACCCGCTGCTCCGAGGCTCCTGCGCGGGTGGTGCTGACGCTGTTGCTGCCCTGCACGCGTGCCGTCGCGGCATCGCCGCTGACCGCGACGTCGCTGACGCTCCAGCGGGGACGCATGCTGCCCCCTGCTTTCCAAAACGCTTCCAGCCCCTGGCGCTGCTCGGGCGGCATCTCCGGGTAGAGCCGGCGCGCCTGGCCGAGGTCGCCGGCCTCCAGCGCCCGGGCATAGGCCATGATCGCTGCCACCACCTCGGCTTTCTCGTCGACCACGCGGGGCGCGGCCACCGCGGTACTGGATGCAGCCGTCTCGGTCCTGGGAGTCGGCGGAGCGGCAGCGGTCGTCGGTTCCGGCGCCGGCGGAGGAGGCGGTGCCACAGCTGCCACGCGCGTGGACGTATCCCTCGCGGAGGTGGCGGCCTCCCGGCTCGTGGGAGGCTTCACGGTAGAGAGCCGCTCGTCGTTTCGGCTCGACGCCGCCGGGGACTCGGGCCGCGCTGGAGTTCCACCGGGTTGATCGCTCGCCCGGGAGGGCGGCGGTGCGGCGTTGGCCGCTACCAGCGCCGCCGGAGCAGAATCCACGACCTGGGCCGGTGCCGGCGCCGGCGGCGTGGCGCGGGGACGCAGCACCAGCGCCGCGGCGATCAGCGCCAGCGCCCCGCCGGCCGCGATGAGCCAGCCGCGCCGCCGTGGGGGCACCAGGCTACCCGGCGGCGGTCCAGCGGAGCCGGTGGTGTGGGCGAGCGGGATGGGGCTGCGCGGAGTCTGCACCTGCGAAACGATCTTGTGCGTCACGCCGCTGCGGGCCAGCAGGATGAGCTGGCTCCGGGTCGGATCGTCATGCGCCAGCTGCCGCCCTCCCAGCGCCGCAACGGCCTCCTCCATCGAATGCCAGCGATTGGCCGGGTCCTTCTCGAGCATGCGCATGACCGCCGCCTGCAGCGGCTCGGGGCAATCGGGACGGCTGAGCGCGATCGGCGGCACGGTCTCGTGAAAGTGGCTGTACATGAGCGCCATCATCGACCCGGCGAACGGCGGCCGGCCGGTGAGCATTTCGTACGCCACAACACCGAGTGAGTACTGGTCCGAGCGCCCGTCAACCGTGCCGCCGCCGCATTGTTCCGGGCTCATGTAGGTGGGAGTCCCCACCGCGGTCCCGGTCTGGGTGAGCGCCTCCGTTTCCTGGACCTTCGCAATCCCGAAATCGGTGACGACGGCCCAGCCCTCCTCATCGATCAGGATGTTGCTGGGCTTGATGTCGCGGTGCACCACCCCCCGCCGGTGGGCGTATCCGAACGCACCGCCGATCTGGGCGAGGATGGCTTCCACCATCGGAATCGGCAGCTTGCCGAGCTCCCGCATGATCGAATCGAGCGGGGTGCCCTCCACCAGCTTCATGACGAAGAAGAGCAGCGCGCCGGCTTCGCGAACCGCATAGACCGGGATGATGTTGGGATGGGAGAGGTGGGCCGCGGTGCGCGCCTCTCGTTTGAAGCGCTCGATCATGCCGGGGCCATAGGTCAGCGCGGGCGCCATCACCTTGATCGCGACCTTGCGATCGAGGGCCAGCTCATGCGCCAGGTACACCGTGGCCATGCCCCCGCGGCCCAGCTCGCCGTAGAGGTCGTACTCCCCGAGCGTCGCGGCGCGCAAGCGCTCCAGCAGCTGGTCGGCTCCGGCCTGCGCCGGCGCGGCCATGGAGTTTTCCGGGAAGTCTTTCATCGCCTGTAAGACTAAGTAGGAACAGGGCGCGGGGCTAGATTATGTGACCTTTGGTGGGGAGCTCCATGCAAAGCACCGAGACTCTCGTTGTTGGCGGGGGACCCATCGGTCTGGCCTGCGCCATCTCGGCCCGGCGCCGGGGACTCGATCCGCTGGTCATCGACGCCGGAGCAATCGCGCACTCCATCGTTCGCTATCCCGTTGGGATGATTTTCTTCACGACGCCGGAGCGCCTGGAGATCGGCGGGCATCCCCTGGTCTGCGCCGGGCCCAAGGCCACGCGGGAAGAAGCGCTCAAGTACTACCGGGGGGTCAGCCGGGCTGAGCAGCTGCGGGTCCGAACCTTCGTCCGCCTGGTGGGCGTCGAGCGCAAGAACGGGACTCTCCACTGCCGGGTTAGCACGCGGCTCGGCCAGGAAGAGATCCTTTGCCAGCGGCTGGTCCTCGCCACCGGCTATTTCGACCATCCGAACCCGCTGGGCATCGCGGGAGAGGACCTGCCGCACGTCTCGCATTACTCCGACGAGCCCCACCTCTCGGCCGGCCTCTCCATCGTCATCGTCGGGGGCAAGAACTCGGCGGTGGAGCAGGCGCTGAACTGCTACCGCGCCGGCGCGCGGGTCACCCTGGTCTATCGCCGCGCCGCGCTCAAGCCGAGCGTCAAGTACTGGCTCAAGCCCGATCTGGAAAACCGGATCAAGGCCGGCGAGGTCACCGCACGCTTCGGCGCCACGGTCACCCGGATCGATCCGGACACGGTGACCGTCGAGGCGCAGACGGGGACGGAGCGGGTCCCGGCGGATAGGGTGTTCCTGCTGACGGGATATCATCCCGACTTCGAGCTGTTTCGCTCGCTCGGGATCGAGCTCGAAGCGGAGTCGGGGCGTCCCACGCTGAATCCCGACACGCTCGAGAGCAACGTACCCGGGGTGCACCTTGCCGGCAGCATCACCGCGGGTCGTCAAATCTCAGAGGTGTTCATCGAAAACGGCCGCTACGACGGCGAGAAGATTTTCGGAGATCCGGAGAGCCGCAGGCGCGCCGCACAGCGTCTCGACTCGCAGCTCCGCCCTCTCGGAGAATGATCCTTGGTTCCCTCCCCTGTGCAATTTTCGGCCACTCGGGCGTCCCAACTGGCTGAAGACTCGCTCACGGAGGAACTATGGCAATAACGGATAAGCCGTTCTGGACCGGCCGCTCCCGCTGGATTCTCGGTGCGCTGATCGTGGCGGCCGCGGGCGTCGCTGCGGCAGCCGCCGTAACCCGCTCGGCGCTGCGCAAAGGAACCATCCCGGCAGGCACGCGGATCGTCGCCGCGCTCCAGAGTACGGTCTCGACCAAGAGCAGTGACGTCGGTCAGGGCATCAAGCTCACCACCAAGGCTCCGATCGAGTTGGGAGCGGGGGCCAGGATCGCCGAAGGAGCCGTCATCGAGGGCCAGGTGACGCATTCGGAGGGGGGTGGGCGGATCGCGGGCGCCCCGGAGCTGAGCTTGCGGTTCACCCAGCTGAAGATCGAGGGGCGGACCTATCCCATCAGCGCCGAGCCATTCCGGGTTAGGGGCAAGAATGACGCGGCGGAGAGCGCCGCCGAGATCGGCGGTGGAGCGGTCGTCGGTGGTGTGGTGGGGGCGATTGCCGGCAAGACCATCGAAGGCGCCCTGATCGGCGCGGTGCTGGGAACCGGGGTGGCGGTGGCCACCAAAGGAAATGAGATCGTGCTGCCCGCCGGTACCAGGTTGCGCGTGACGATCGCGGTACCGGTGACGGTGAAGTACAAGCCGGACTAGTTCCAGCGCAATCCCCGCAGCTGTTCCAGATCCACATTCCCCCCGCTCAACACGCAGACCACCCTGGCCTTGGGCGGGGCGCGAATCAGGCCTTTGAGCAGCGCGGCGACCGGTGCCGCAGCGGCACCTTCCACCACGAGCTTGGCGTGGTGCATGATCCAGAGCATCGCGTCGAAGATCTCCTGGTCGGGCAGGGTCACGACCTCGTCGACAAACTGGCGGACGATTTCGAAGGTCTGCGCGCCCACCCGGCGGACCCGCAGTCCGTCGATGATGCAATCCACTCGATCGAGCGTGACGAGGCGACCGGCGGCAACGCTCTGCTGCATGCCGGGCGCTCCGGAGGATTCCACTCCGATCACGCGGACCCGCGGATTGCGGCTCTTGAGCGCGAGGGCGATCCCTGAGATGAGCCCTCCGCCCCCGATCGGGACTACGACCACGTCCACCTCGGGCCAGTCTTCCAAGATTTCGAGGCCGACGGTGCCCTGCCCCGCGATCAACTGGAGGTCGTCGAACGGGTGGATGTAGGTGAGGCCGCGTTCCACCACCAGCTCGCAGGCTCTTTCGTTGGCCTCGTCCCAGATGGTGCCATGTTGAATCACTTCGGCGCCGTAACCTCGGGTGGCCGCGACCTTTGACGGAGTGGCGTTGCTCGCCATCACGACCACGGCGTGCATGCCGTGAATCGCGGCCGCGAGCGCGACGCCCTGGGCGTGATTCCCCGCCGAAGAGCAGATCACCCCGCGCCGGCGCTGCTCCTCGCTCAACTGCGGGAACTTGTTGAGGGGTCCGCGGATCTTGTAGCTCCCGGTCCGCTGCAGCATTTCTGCCTTGAGCCGCACCTCGAAGCCGCTCGCTTCGCTGAGGGTGCGTGAGGTGTAGAGGGGAGTGTGGTACGCGTGGGCGCTCACCCTGCGGCGGGCGGCGTCGAATTCGGCTCGATCGGGGACCATCCTCCAACCTAGCCCCGGGAGTTATCTTCGCCAAACCCGCTCCACACAAACTTTCTGAGGCCCCCGCCATGATTTCGCCGCTCTGTCGCTGCCTGTTGCTGGCCATCGTGCTCGCGCCGACCGTCTCCGCACAGAGCGGCAAACGCGCGCGGGAGCTGGGGATCCCGCTCGACGGAACGCCCGGCCCACTCAACGCGATCACCGACGTCGCCGGAGTGGAAGTCGGCATGACGACGCTGATCTCCGGCGAGGGCAAACTGGTGCAGGGCAAGGGACCGGTCCGGACCGGCGTGACGGCGATCCTCCCGCGCGGCAAGAGCGATTCCCACGCCGTGCCGGCCGCGTGGTTCACCCTCAACGGCAACGGTGAAATGACCGGCACCACCTGGGTGGAGGAGTCGGGATTCCTCGGCGGGCCGGTCATGATCACCAACACCCACAGCGTGGGGATCGTGCACGACGCGGTGATCGAATGGGTGGTGCGCCGCGGCAAGGCCTTCGACTGGTCGCTGCCCGTGGTGGCGGAGACCTGGGACGGCGGCCTCAACGACATCAACGGCTTCCACGTCACCAAGGAGCACGCGCTCGCCGCGCTCGATGCGGCCAAGGGCGGCGCCGTCGCGGAAGGCAACGTCGGGGGCGGGACCGGCATGGTCTGCAACCAGTTCAAGGGCGGGACCGGGACCTCCTCCCGGAGCGTCACGGTACTCCGGCAGAGCTACACGGTGGGCGTGCTGGTGCAGTGCAATTACGGGGGCCGGGCGAGGTTTTCGGTCGCGGGGGTCCCGGTGGGCCAGGAGATTCCCGACTTGCTCCCGTGTTCTACGCCCCTGGAGGATGGGAGTTACGCCGGCAGGCGGCACTGCGAGCAGGGTCCCGGGGAAGGCCGGGGCGAAGTGGGCTCGATCATTGTGATCGTCGCCACCGACGCCCCGCTGCTGCCGCATCAGCTCAAGCGCGTCGTCAAGCGCGCCGCCCTCGGCATCGGCCGCATGGGCGGGCTCGGTGGGAATTCTTCGGGCGATATCTTCGTGGCGTTCTCCACCGCGAATTCCGGCGCCGACCGCGTAGACAGCCTGGTGGCGTGGCAAGCGATCCCCAACGAGCAGATCGATCGGCTGTTCGAGGCCACCGTGGACGCGACCTCCGAGGCGATCCTCAACGCGATGCTGGCGGCGGAGACCATGACCGGCGCAAACGGTTTGCGGGTCTACGCCCTGCCCCACGACCGCCTGCTGGCGGCGCTCCGGAAGTACGGCCGGCTGCCCTAGCGCAGGGGTCGTCTAGTGAGCCTTCGGAACTCGTGACTAGTCGGTCCGGAGCGCCGTGTTCGGATCGGCTTGCGCCGCCTTCCGAGCGGGAAACAGGCTCGCCAGTAGTGCCACGGCGAGCAGCAGCGTCGCCACTCCGCCGAACACCAGCGGGTCTCGCGCCGACTGCTGGAACAGGAGGGGCTGGAGCCATGTTCCGGCGAAGAAGGCGAGGGTCGCTCCCACCGCAATTCCGGTGAGTGCGAAACGCAGTCCCTGCGACACCACCAGACGAATCACGTCGCCCGCTTGTGCTCCCAGCGCGATCCGCACCCCGAGCTCGTGCATCCGCTGGGCGACGTTGTAGGCGATCACTCCGTAAAGACCCACCGCCGCGACCAGAAGTGCCAACGCCCCGAAGGCCACGAACATGGTCGCCCCGAACTGCCAGGAGCGGCGCTGGGCGTCCACCAGCTCCCGAAGCGGCCGCACCGTTACATACGCCTGTCCAGGCATCAGCTTCTGCAGCTCGCGTCGCACCGACTCGACCTGCCGCGACGCGTCGCCCGTCATGCGGACCAGAAGTGCGAATCCTTCATTCTCGCGAAACTGCTCGATCGGCAGGTAGTAGTGGAACCGCTTGTCATCGATCAGGCTCCGCTGGATGGCGTCCTCAGCGATGCCGATGACCGTGGTGCACGGCATCGTATCGGCGCCAACCCGCATGCATTGGCCGAGTGCGTCCCGGCCCGGCCACAGCACTCGCGCCATGCTTTCGCTCACCACCCCGACGAGCGGCGTCCCGGCGCGATCAAGAGCGGTGAATGGCCGCCCCCGCACAATCCGGGTTCCCATCGTGGCGAAGTAGTCGGAGGTCGCGTTTTCGTAGCTGAATCGTCCGAGCCTCCGGACCGAGTCGATCCCCTCTACGTGCAACCCGGTGCCCGAAATGCTGTAGAAGGGAATGCTGCCCACCCACGCGGCGTGCTCGACGCCCGGAATCGCCTGCGCCGCGAGCAGCACCTTGCGGCCGAGGGCGATCTGCTCGCCGTTCTCGCTGCGCATCCCCCGCAGGTTCGGCTCCGCGAGCAGCACCGGCTCCACGTCGTACCCCAGTCGCAGCGCGTTGACCCGCTCGAGGCTGCGCACGAATACGCCGGCTCCGACCAGGAGGACCACCGACAGGGCTCCCTGCCCGACCAGCAGCGCCGACCGCGTGCGCGAGCGATGGTAGCTGCCTTCCCGCGCGCCGGCCTTGAGCGACCCCGCGACATCGCCGCGCGCGGCGACCAGCGCCGGCGCCAACCCCGTGAGCAGCCCGGCAACGAGAGCGATCACGGAAGCCACGCCGAGGGTGCGCCAATCGGTGAGGACGTCGAGCGAGGTCCCGCCGGGCGCGAACAGGCGGCGAATCCCGGCACCGCCCCACTGCGCGATCAAGAGGCCTGCAACGCTGCCCACTGTGGAGAGGACCAGGGCCTCGATCAGGCATTGCCCGAGCAGCCTCCGCCGGCTGATGCCGAGCGCCAGCCGCACGGCGATCTCCCGCTTCCTGCGGATTGCGCGCGCCAGATAGAGGTTGGCCACGTTGGCGCAGGCGATCAGCAGCACGATCGCCGCAACCCCCGAGACCCAGAGCGCAGTGCGCGCCTCGAGGCCCGGATCCGGCCCCGCGCCCAGCTTCATGCCTGACGCGAGGGCATTCGGCTTGGCGACCGTGACCGCTGGGAGCGGATCGATGGCGCTCTCGGCGTTCCAGCTTTTCACGTAGGCGCCGCTCAAATCAACCGAGGCTTGCTGCAGGGACACGCCGGGCTTGCGGCGCAGCATCACCTCCATCCAGCCCCAGTTGTAGCGGGTGAAGTAGGTCGTGGCCAGGTTCCGATTCGGCTGCGCCCCGGCGAACGTCGTGATCGGGAGGAACAACGCCGGCGCCTCGTTATCGGTGACTCCCGTAAACCCGCGCGGGGCGACCCCCACGATTCTACAGGTGAGGTGGCCGACCTGGATGGGTTGGCCGATCACATCGCGGCCGCCGAACTCAGTCTGCCAGAATGCGTACCCCAGCACCACCACGTCGGCTCCGCGCGGGGTGGAGTCCTCCGCCGCGACGAAGAAGCGGCCCAGCGCGGGGCGGGCATTGAAGAAGTTGAAGAAGGCGGCGCTCACGATCGCCACCTTTCGCTCCCGCGCGGCATCCCCGAGGCCGATCGCGATGGGCCGATCGGTGAATCCGGCGTATTCCGAGAACGAGTTGGTCCAGCGCGCCAGATCCAGGTAACGCGCGTACTCCATGCTGCTGCTGGTCTGCTCCCGGGTCCGGTCGGTCGAGCGGAGGTACACCCGGTGCACGCGGGAGGGGTCGCGCAGGTAGGGATAGGGCCGGAACATCAGCCGGTCCACCACGCCGAACATCGCGGCGTTGGCTCCGATGCCGAGCCCCAGGGTGAGGATGACGGCGGCCGCGAAGCCCGGCGCCTTGCGGAGACCGCGGAAGCTGTAGCGGAGGTCCTGCAATGCAGCGTCGACCCAGGGAAAGCCCCAATGGTCCCGGCTGGATTCCCGGATGCGCCCCACATTGCCCAGTTGCCGCTGTGCCGCCGCTTCGGCTTCGGGCCGCGTCATCCCGGCGTGCTGGTAGTCCCGGATCAGCAGCTCGAGATGCGCCTGCAGCTCCTCGGCCAATTCCCGCCCCAGGACCTCGCGGCGGCGCCAGCGCAGCAGGCGGCGCCAGATCTCGGCGAGCGTCATGATTCAGCTCCCCGGAGCACGCGCGCGATCGCCGCGACCGAACGGTGAAACTCCGATTCTTCCTGACCCAGCTGCCGGCGCCCCGCCGGAGTGATCCGGTAGTAACGAGCTCGCCGTCCGGTGGGCGACTGTTTCCACTCGGAGGAGACCCAGCCCTTGACCTGCATGCGCTGCAGGGCGGGATAGAGCGAGCCTTCCTCGACCCGCAGCGCGTCGCGCGACAGGCGCTGGATGTTCTGGGCGATCCCGTAGCCATGCAGGGGACTCAGCGACAGGGTCTTCATGATGAGGAGGTCGAGCGTGCCGGGCAGTACGTCGGAGCGCGGGTCGTCCATGGCTGTCCTCGCTATGCCTTTCACGTCTATGTATAGGTTAGACACCTCCGAATGTCAAATCGTTGCGTGCCTGGCGGGCTCTGGTTTCCCAAGGCTCGGCCGGATCCGGATGGACCTTCGTAAGTCTGATTTCGACCCGCCGGTTCTTCTGGCGACCCTCGGCAGTGGCGTTGCCGGCGACCGGCACGGTCTCCCCGAACCCCCTGGTCGTGATTCCTGTCGCCGGCATCCCCGCTCGGGAAACCAGCCAGTCCTTCACGGCCTGCGCACGGCGTTCGGAAAGGATCCGGTTCGACTCGGGGCTCCCGACATTGTCCGTATGTCCCTGAATCAAGATGGGAAGGTCGGGATGGCTCTTGAGGAGCGCTGCCACCCGCCCCAGCGCCTCAGCGGCGGCGGGCCGCAGCGCGTACTCGCCCGTCGCGAACAGGACCTCGGCGCCGAGTCTGACCGCGATCTCCTTTTCGCTCTCGGTCACCTCCAGCTGTTGGCGATCCTCCAGTACAGTGACCGATACGTTGTCGATGACCGCTCCCCAGCCCGTGGACCGCGGGATGGTGAGACTGAGGAATTCGAGGGTAGTGGACGCGGAGTTCGCGGTGAAGGTCCAGCGCGTGGGAGCCCAGCCCATCCTCGAGGGATTCTTACCGGCAACGTCAAAGCTGAAGTCCTGGGACTGGCCGGCCGCGGATACCCGCAGGGGCTTCTTCACCGGCGGGGCGTAGGGGTTACCGGCCAGGTCGAACCTCACGAGATAACGGGTTCCCGGGGTGGTCGCGAAGGCCTGGGCCACGCCGCCGTGGGCATAGGGCGGAGTCGTCGCGCTTCGCACACTGCCGTCCAGGTCGATCGAGTGGACGCCCTCGGAGCCGCGCCACAGCGTTCCGATAAAGTCGACGCCCTCTCCGGTCACGACCCAGCCTTTGATCGCCGCCGATCCGGCCGCGACGTTCACAAACCGGCCGGCAGGAGGGCCTTCCTCAAAGCTTCCATTGACGAGCAGGGAGGTCCGTTGCACCGGGACCGCAAGGGCAACGGCCGCGACCAGAAAGGTCCCCTTCATGGTACCGCCGAGCAGCCCTCAGCCCTGGCGCATTGCGGATCGATCGCCGCCAGACTGAGCCGCGCCAGCTCCCGGTTCACCGCGGCCAGGTCCGCGGCCCAGACCGCGGCAAGCCGATCCGCGTAGGTCTTGAACTCCCCCGAAAGAATCTGGAAAATCTCCGCCATGTTGTTGGTGGGCGGCCCGTCGCCCCGCTCCGCCATCGAGAGCAGATTGGCCAGCCGGTTGTTGACCTTGATCGGGAAATTGAGCGGGTCCTGCCCGCTCTGGTTGCGGACCTGATACACGTTCTCTTCCACCGCCGAGCTGTTGGCGGTGAGCGTGGCACCTTTGGCTTTCAGTACCGCGTCATCGGATCGCTTGAGTCGATCGGCCAGCTGGGTTTTGACCCGTCGAATGGCGATCACCGCCCGATTGGCCTGGTCCGCCTTGTCGCGGACTCGGCGGGAGAAGGCGTATTGGGCCCTGAGGTCGGCGTCGGTGACGTCCGTAAACCAGGGATTCCGGCGGACCGCGACCGGCGTGGTCAGGCTGAGACCGTCGGCCACCAGACGCACGGTGTAGCGCCCCGGGGGCACGGCGGGCCCGGCCGTCCTCGCGCCCCAGAAAATCATCCCGGGAAAGCTGGCGATTCCCTCGGTGCGAAGGTCCCAGGTCAGGCGTTGCAGGCCCGCCCCCTTGGGGAGAAACGTCACGGGAAAGCGCGGCTCACCGTCTGCGGCAGAGCGCGTGGAGTCCGGCCGAGTTGTGTCGGGCTCAAAAGTGCGCAGCACAGCGCCGGCCGAATCGAGGATCTCGAGCCGCGCGGTTACCGGCGCGGTCTTGAGGGTCCAGCTGATCGTCACCCCCTGGCCGGAGCGCACTCCGGCGGGCGGAGTGAAGAGATGCCCTGGCTTCGCCAGCACCTCAGTTGTCACCTGGCGGAGCGGTGCGATGTTGTCGAGCACCCAGAAGCCCCGGCCGTGCGAGGCGATCACCAGCTCGTTTTGCTCGACGATCAGATCGGCCACCGGCACGTCCGGCAGGTTGAGCCGGAGCGATTGCCAGGAGCCGCCGTCATCATACGAGACGAACACCCCGTGTTGCGTCGCGGCATAGAGCAGGCCTTGCCGCGTGGGATCCTCGCGCACCGCATGGACGTATGCGTCGGCGGGCAGGCCGTTCACGATCCTGGTCCAGCTGCGGCCGTAATCGACGGTCTTGAAAATGTAGGGCGCAAAATCGTCGAGCAGGGGACGGCGGACCGAGAGGTAGGCGCTGCCCGACGCGAAGCTCGAGGCGTCGATCTGACTCACCCGGCCGAACTCGGGCATTTCCTTCGGGGTGACGTTGCTCCAGGTCTTGCCGCCGTCCCGGGTGACGTGCACCAGCCCGTCGTCCGACCCGGTCCAGATGACGTTCACGTCCCGCTTCCCCGGTCCCACGGAAAAGATGGTCGCGTAGACTTCGGGGCCGTTCATGTCACCGGTGATGGGACCGCCGGATTTTTCCAGGGTACTGGGCTGGTGCCGAGTCAAGTCGCCGCTCAAGGCGGTCCAGGTCCGGCCCCCGTCAACCGTCCGCCAGAGCCGTTGCGACGATACGTACAGCGTCTTGGGATCGACCGGCGAGAAGATGATCGGAAAGGTCCACTGCCAGCGCTCCCGAATGTCCTTGGAAGGCTCTCCCGAGTAGAACCACGGGTAGGGGTTCACCTCGCGGGAGGATCCGGTGCGCCGGTCGACCTTGTCGACATAGCCCCCATTGTTGGTGCCGCTGTAGAACACGTCGGGATTGAGCGGGTCGGCGGCGATGTACCCGGGTTCGCCACCTCCGGCCTGGTACGAGACCGCCATCCCTCCCGCCGTCGGATCACCTGTCCCCGGCCGGACTCCGCCGCCCCCGCCCCGCCGAACCCCGCCAAATCCGGCGTTCCAATTGAAGGGGACGCAGAGGGTGGAGTTGTCCTGCTGCGATCCGCAGACGTGATAGGGAATGTGTTTCGTGGTGATGGCGTGATAGAACTGCTCCGTCGGGTAATCCTGCGCGGTCCAGCGTCCCCCGGTGTTGGTCGATACCGCGCCACCGCCGTCGTTGCCGACCACGAGGTGGGCAGGGTCATCGGGATCGATCCAGAGATCGTGGAAGTCGCCGTGGGTGCCGCCGCCGACATTCGCGGTGGTCTTCCCCCCGTCCGCGGAGCGGAAGAGCGAGGTGTTCTGCAGGTACACCACGTCCTCGTTCTTGGGATCGGCGAAGACGTGGGTGTAGTAAAAGGCCCGCTGGCGGATGGCCCGGTTCTGGTTGATCAGCGTCCAGCTTGCGCCGGCATCGTCGCTCTTGAAGAGCCCGCCCTTCTCGTTCTCGACCAGCGCATAGACGCGGCTCGAGTTGGCCCCGGAAACCGCGACCCCGATGCGGCCCACGACGCCGGACGGCATGCCGGGATTCCGGGTGAGCTCGGTCCAGGTCTCGCCGCCATCGCTGCTCTTGAACAGACCGCTCCCCGGCCCCCCGCTCGACATCTGGTATTCCTTGCGGTAGGCCTCCCAGAGGGCGGCGTACATCACGTTGGGGTTGCCGCGGTCGATCGCGATGTCGATGGCGGCGGTCTTGTCGTCGCGGTAGAGCACCTTCCGCCAGGTCTTGCCTCCGTCGGTGCTCTTGAAGACCCCACGCTCCGCGCTGGGCACGCTGAACTTGCCGAACGAGGCGACGAAGACGATGTCCGGGTTGGTCGGGTGGATGCGGATCTTCGAGATGCCGTGCGACTCGCGGAAACCCACGTGGGTCCAGGTCTTGCCGGCATCGCTGCTCTTGTAGACCCCATCGCCGGGCATGATGTTGCCGCGGATGCAGGTCTCGCCGGTGCCGATGAAGACGATGTCGGGGTTGCTCTCGCTTACCGCCACGGCGCCGACGGATGCGCTCGTTATGAGCCCATCGGTGACCGGTGTCCAGCCCTCTCCGCCATCCGTGGTCTTCCAGAGACCCCCTCCGACCGCGCCGAAGTACGCATCGCCCGGACGACCCTTCACGCCGCTCACCGCGATGGAGCGGCCGCCCCGGTCGGGACCGATACTGCGCCAGCGGTAAGCGCTGAGCAGGGCTGAATCGAGAGCCACCGCGGCGGGGGCCGTGGTGCGCGAATACCGGAGCGAGCTCGGGGTCGGACCCAGCGCTACAGGAACCGACAGGATCAGCAGCGTGCGGGACGTCAGCATACGCGGACTCGGCGAGGGAGTTCAGGAAGGCCCGCCCAAAACTCGCCCGGGGCCGCGATGGAAGCAACCGGGAGAAACGGGGAACTGAGGGCTAACTCGGCGGCGCCGACAGGTGCTCCGTCACGATCAGCCATTTCCCGCCGATCCGCCGGAAGACGGCGGTCCAGGCGCCTCGAATCACGTGCGGGTGGTTGGTCGGCGCGATGTGGGGGATGGACCAGGTCGCGGTCAGCACAGCCGCATCATCGCTCAATCTCTCCACGTAGACATCACCCCATACCCACTTGGGGTCGCGCATGTTCTGCCCGACGTTGCGCCAGAAGTCCGCGATCCCCGCCCGAAGCGAGTCGGGGGAGGTGGTGAGCTGCCCGCCGCTCGCCGAGATCACCCGTCCGGTATCCGGATAGAGCGCGTTCATGCGCTCGACGACCCCGGGTCGGCTGAAGTCGTAGGCATCCTCGATCCGGGCCTTGAGGGTGTCGGCCAAGGCGGGGTCGTTTCCACCGCTCCGGGGCGGGGGCGCGTTACACGCGGTCAGGGCCGCGAGGAGCAGGCAGAACCGAATCAGGGTGACCTCCCAGTCAGACACCGTTGTACCACGGGGGTGACAGCCGGCCACGCGATCGGGGAGCGCTACCCCGTGGGAACCGGCTCTATCGGCGTGGCCCGGCAAATGCCGCTGACGCACGGGTCCTGCCCCGAGTAGAATTAGGTATCACCTGTAAAGTAGGAGCGACCCGTGCGCGGACGAATCCTCATCGCGGCCCTCTTGGTGACCGGCATCTGGGCCGTTGCACGAACCAAGCCCACCCCCGATTCTCACCCGGTGCAAACCGCCCGACAGATCCTGCTTGTGGACGGAGGCCGCTCAGACCTTCCGGTGGTTTCCGACCTTGAAGCGGGGCAGTCCAGGCTGGCCCTGGTCCGGAAGCCGGTCCCGCGAGCGGTACGGAGCCCCGAAAAGGCAGCGGCGGGAGTCTCGGCGGCCGAGGTCGTCTCAACCGAGCTGGTCCCCGAAGTGCGGCCGACCATCAGCTCCACCACAGAGGCCCTGCACCATATGGCCATGGCGCCCCTGCCGGTGGCTCCGGCACCTGGGCTGGGAACGCTGGCGAGCAGTGGCGACTTCGATCGCCGGGCGACGCCGGTGGAGCATAGCCGGGATCCAGCGATCATCATTCGTGGTGGAATGGGCGGAGCGCGCGACAACTGCGACCTGCATCGCCGGGGGGGCGGTGGGTACGGGATCGCGATCAACCGCAG
>CAZYPO010000018.1:0-9481 GCA_964649225.1 uncultured Gemmatimonas sp.
CGGCGCGCTGGCGCACGCCCGCGCCCATGAAGTGAGGGTGCGGCGGGAGCTCGAGGCGTCACCCGACGCGGAAGTAACCCGGCTGGCCGACCGGCTGCGGGCCGAGCGCGGAGAACCCGCGGCCGCGCTTCCGGCCGCGCCGGCGGTTCTGGGCCCGGCCACCGCACGCTCCATCGCGGCCGTCAACGCACCAAGCGGGCGGCGCCGGGTGCGACTCGTCGCGGTGCTGGCGCCGGTCCTTGCCGTCGCGGCCTTCCTCGCGTGGCGCTCGACGCTGGTGCGGAGCTCTACCGCCCTTCCCCTCCTAGCCGTCGGCTCACTGCGGGATGGCGCGGCGCGGGACTCGGCCGGAAACGGCGCAGTGCTCACCGACATGCTCGCCACCAGCCTCTCCCGGATTCCCGGACTCCAGGTCGTGGCCAACTCGCGCTTGCTCGAGCTGCTCCCGCGAGGGACCGACACGGTGCCGGGAAGCCTGCCGGCAGCGGCCCGAGAGGCGGGAGCGAAGGAAATCCTCGAGGGCGAGCTCGCCTTCGCGCCCGATGGCGGCTTGCGACTCGAGCTGCGTCGCATCGACTTAGTCACCGGCGTCGTGCGTCACGGGTATTCGGTTCGGGCCTTCGACCGTTACGCCGCGGTCGATAGCGCCACGGCGGCTATCGCCGAAGACTTCGGCCTGTCCGCTCCCACCAAACCGATCGCCGAGGTCAGTACCGCCTCGCCGATTGCCTATCGCCTCTACGAGGAAGGGTTGCGCGCGTTTTACCAGTACGACGTGCCGGCGGCCTATCGCCTCATGCTGGCAGCGCTCGAGGAGGATTCGACCTTCGCCATGGCGGCCTACTATGCCTGGCGAAGCGGAATCTCAGTCGATCCGCGCACCGAGTCGGCCCAGCGCGAGCGGGTGGTCCGCCTCGCCCCACGCGCAACCGACCGGGAGCGGTTGCTGATCCTCGGAATGACCAACGCACAGCTGGAGGATCCTGCAGCGCTCGCCCCGGCCGAGTCACTCGCAATTCGTTTCCCGTCCGACCCGGACGGCCAGGAGATGTATGGGCTGATGCAGGGAGCGCGGGGAGAGTGGGCCCGCGCGGTTTCCGCCTTGCAGCGTGCGATCGCGCTCGATTCCGCCGCAAGCGTCAAGCCGGGCGGGGTCTGCCGCGCGTGCGCGAGCCTCCAACACCTGTTCACCGCCTACGCGGCGTGGGACTCCCTGCCCGCCGCCGAGCGGGCGAACCTCGCCTGGGCCCGGCTTCGTCCTGATGCGTCGGAACCGTGGTTCCTTCTGGCGGAAATTCGCTGGCGGCAAGAGCGCTGGGATGAGGCCGATGCCGCAATGCGGCGTGCAGATTCCCTGAGTTTGCGACCGGGAAACTCCGCGCCACGTTTCCGGGCGGCGATTCGCCGAGGGAGGTATGACGAGTTGGGCAAGGCCGTCGCCGTTGCATTGACCGATTCGGATCCCGAGCGCCGGATCGATGCACGCTGGGTCTGGCTGATCGCTCTGCGGAACCAGGGACGTCTGCGTGAAGCGATGGCTTTGGCCGAGGACGAACTCACCCGATCGATTCTTGCCTTCGAGAGCGGCGACTACCTCGCGGCGATCCGCGGCTTCCGCGCCCAGGCGTCGGAGGCCAACACGATACCATCGGCGGGACATCGGGCCCGCGGGGTGTCATGGAATCTGACGCACGCCGGGGCCGCCTACGCCGCCGCCGGGGACACCGCCGCGGTGCGCCGCCTGGCCGACAGCGTCGAGCTCATCGGCCCGCGTAGCCTCTACGGCCGCAGCGCCAAGCTGCACTATTTCCTGCGCGGATTGCTGCTGGCGGCAGCGGGCCGCCACGGCGAGGCCGTCGAGGCCTACCAGCGCTCGATGTTCTCCACCACCGAGGGTTACACCCGGATCAACTATGAGATGGGGAGGAGCTTGATTGCCCTGAACCGTCCCCTGGAAGCGCTCGCACCACTGCAGGAGGCCCTCCGAGGTGGGATCGAGGGATCGAACTTGTACATAACCCGCACCGAGCTGCACGAGCTGCTGGCCCAGGCGTTCGCGGCGAGCGGAGGGCGGGACAGCGCCACGGCACACTACCGCGAGGTGGTGCGTGCCTGGGAGCACGCCGATCCGCAATTCCAGCCGCGCCGCCAGGCGGCGCAGGGGTGGCTGGCCAGCCACTAGGGAGCCTCAGGGGTAGTTCACTCCCTTCCCGCTGTATGCCGCGAACCACGCCCCGAGCTCGCTCAGCATGGCCTGCGCGGTCTCGGCGGCCAGCTCGCCGAGCGCGGCGCTGGTGAGTGGCAGTTGCGTTCCGCGTACTCGAAGGCGTTCGAGCGCCCGCCGCGTCCGCCGGGATCGATCCGCGCTGGTCTCGAACTCACCCTGGCTCAGAAAACCGTGTGCGGCAGCAGCCGCGGCGGGGATGGTGATGCCGAGCACCCCGAGCCCGGCGATCGCCAGCTCGAGCGTCAATCCCCCCGGCGTGGCGCTCAGATCGCTCAGCGCTTCGTAGACGTGGATCGCGGCGATACCGATGGCCAGGAAGAAGAAATACCTGGTCCAGCGGTGTAGGCGCTGGTACACCGCCGACAGGGTGTAGGCGTTTCTCGCGTGATAGTCGATCTGTTCGGGCAGGATGTCCTCGAGCAGCAGCTTGCGCGCCTCACCAAGGTGGGCCGAGTTGAGGACCGCCGATGGGAGCCCGACTTCGCGGATGATCGCGCGGTGCAACCAGTCGACCCAGCTCTCATCCCCCCAACCCCCGCTCGCGTCCAGCGTCGAGGCGCGGGCAAACGGCAGCGTATAGGTCAGGGAGCGAAAGCCTTCGGTGAGGCTACGGTAGGCCAGCCAGCGCTCATGGAAGCGGTTGTGCCGCGCCATCCAGACCACATAGAGGATCAGCGCCAGGGTGAGCAGCTCCGCACCCGCGGTGTCCCAGGTGAGGAACTCGCCCGCGGCGGCGAACGCCACCGCGATCACCGAAAGCAGATAGCCCAGGAGAAAGCTGTTACGGTAGCGGCCGGCATAGTAGCCCGCGAGATAACTCGCCCAGCCGTAATGCTCCGGCAGCGCTGAATTCAGCATCCCGTCGACACACTCTCCCGGCAGCCCCAGCTCGCGTTTCCACTTGCGGGTCCAGCGCATCCGGACGGCCTCGCCGTAATGCGGGGGCGCCCGGCGGGGCAGCGGCAGTCCCGCGCGGCGTACCTCCTGCCACCACAGCGCGCGGTGCTTCCAGCTGAACGAGAGCAGCCGCAGCACGAAGGAATAGCCCTGACCGCGTTGCCAGTTGCGGGGGCTTTCCCCGAAGAACGCCTCACGCAGATCGAGCCGCTGCCATTGGTGCCGCTCAGCGTCGTCGGCATCCTCCGGCGGGACCGGCGGCAGGAACAAGCGCCGGAGCGCCGGTTCCAGCTTCTCGAGGCGTTCCGCCTTGGCCTCTGGGGCCGGCCCCGGCCGGTGCAGCCAGGGGGAGTCCTCACCATCGGGCGCAATGCGCACGATCGGCAGACCGATCCGCGTCGCCAAGTCCACGACCCCGGCGGTACCCCCGCGCTTGCCGGGGAGTCCATCCCAGATCGCGATGAGGAGATCGGAGTTGAGGCAGATGGCGGTACCGACCGGCTCGAACGAGTTGCTTGCCTCGCGATTGCCGTCGAGGATGAGTACCCCGGCCTCTCCTCGGGCCCGCTCGAGATACCACGTCAACCGCTCGAGAGAATGCGGTTCCGTGAAGTCGCGTGCGTAGGTCTCGACCGAGAACGGAAGGATGGCCTGTAACCGGCAGCCCGGGGGCGCGGCGTCCACCAGGATCCGATCGGCGCCCTCGGCGAGCGCCGACACCAGCCGCAGCTCCGGGACGACTGGCTCCTCCGCTCCAGCGGGATCCGGGCTCCGATACCCGGAGCTGGGCGCGTTGCCGATCCGGGCCGCGATGTCCTGCACTGCGGAGAGCACCTCGCGGACTCGCAGCCGGAGCCGCTCCTCGTCCTCGTGGGCAAGCTTATTCCAGCGATGTCCGGTGATGCCGACCCGGACCACCAGGCGGGGACGAGGCGGGTGGGCGCTCATCCAGATTCCGGATCAGAGCGCGAGCGAAGCCTGGACGCTGCGAACCGACTCGGCGGAGGCCTGCAGGTCCTTTTGTTCCTGCTCGGTGAGCCGCACTTCCAGAATCTGCTCCAGCCCGCCCCGCCCCAGCTTGCAGGGCACCCCGCAGAAGATGTCGCGCAGCCCGTACTCTCCCTGCAGCCAGGCGGCGCAGGGCAGGACGCGCTTCTTGTCGAGCGCGATGGCCTCGACCATCTGGACCGCGGCCGCGCTGGGCGCGTAGTAGGCCGAGCCGGTCTTCAGGTGGGCCACGATCTCGGCGCCGCCGTTCCGGGTGCGGGTGACGACGGCGTCGAGCTTGTCTTGGGAGAGCAGCTGCGAAACCGGGATTCCCGAGACCGTGGTGTAAGACACCAGCGGCACCATGGTATCCCCGTGCCCGCCCAGCACCATCGCCTGGATGTCCTCGACGGAGACGTCCAGCGCTTCCGCGAGAAAGGTGCGGTAGCGCGCCGTGTCGAGCACGCCGGCCATGCCGAGCACGCGCTCGCGGGGAAACCCGCTGGCGCGTTTGGCCACGTAGCACATCACGTCCAGCGGGTTGGAGACCACGATGATGATCGCCTGGGGCGCGACCCGGGCGATTTCCTTCCCCACCGCCTGCACGATGCCCGCGTTGGTCTTGACCAGATCGTCGCGGCTCATGCCCGGCTTGCGGGCGATCCCCGCGGTCACCACGAACAGCTCGGAGCCGGCCGCCGCGGCGTAGTCATTGGTGCCGACCACGCGGGTGTCGTAACCTTCGATGGGACCGGACTGCCACTGGTCGAGGCCTTTGCCCTGGGGAACGCCCTCGACGACGTCCACCATGACCACGGTGCGCGCCAGGTTCTTTTCGGCGAGGCGCTGGGCGGCGGTGGCCCCCACATTCCCAGCCCCGACGACGGTGACTTTGTTGAGCATGAGATTCAGCGGTCAGAGGTCAGAGGTCAGAGATAGGCGGGGAATCTAGCGCGCTGGGCAATCCTGGCGAGGTCATTTCGTCCCGCGGCGCGGCCGCCCGCGACGCCGCGGCTTGGGGGCCGGGTCGGCTCCCTCCTCCGCGATGGCGGCCGCGCGATTAGCCGCCGCTTCGCTGCCCAGCTGGCGGAGCGCCTCGTAGAGCACGATGCCGGCGGCCGTGGCCAGATTGAGACTGCGGACCTTGCCGCTCTGCATCGGGATCGTATAGCAGCGATCCGGGTACTTCTCCAGAATCCGATCCGGCATACCGTCGACTTCGTTCCCGAAAATCAGCACGCTGTTGGGCAAGAACTGCGCTTCGGTCAGCGGCCGAGTGGCCTTGGCGGAGAAATAGAGACAGCGCTCCCGGCTCATCGCATCCCGGAAGGCGCGCCAACCAGGATGCAGCCACATATCGACCGAGTCCCAGTAGTCGAGTCCCGCCCGCTTCAGGGCGGCGTCTCCCACGGAGAATCCCAGCGGCTCGATCAGATGCAGACTGGTATCGGTCGCCGCACAAAGCCTGGCGATGTTGCCCGTATTGGGCGGGATCTTGGGTTCGATGAGGGCGATGTGGAGCAGACTACCCTCCTCTCGTGTGCATTTCCTGTCTCGGATCCTGGCGCAACCGCTCGACCTGGTAGAGCGCGCCGCGGCCCGGCGTCGCGAGACGGCGCTCGGCACCGCGGTCGTCGCGACGGCGCCAGGCCGAGGAGATGAGCGTCGCCAGCTCGGCGTCCGGCGCGCCCAGGCGCAGCGGCTCGCGGAGATCCACGCCCCGCTCGGCGTACAAACAGGAAAACCAGGTTCCATCGGCGGTGATCCGGCTGCGATCGCAGCTCGCGCAAAACGGCGCGGTCACCGATGCAATGATGCCGAAGACGGTGCCATCCGAGAGACGGAAACGCTCGGCCGGCGCGGCCGGGCTGGAAGGGTCGGGCAGCGGCTCCGGCCGGCCGTAGCGAGCGGCAATGCGATCGAGCAGTTGCGCCCGGGTGACCACATCCTCCATGCGCCAGCGGGTAGCGCCGCCCACATCCATGTATTCGATGTAGCGAAGCTCGAGCTGGTGTCCACGGGCATACTCCAGCAGCTCGAGCGTTTCGTCGTCATTGAATCCGCGGATGACGACGCTATTGAGCTTGATCCGCTCGAACCCCGCCGCCTGGGCGGCGGCGATGCCCGCCAGCACATCGGCGTGCCGCGCGCTGCGCGCGAAGGCCAGCATCCGCTCGGGCCGCAGGGTGTCGAGGCTGACCGTCACCCGGCGCAATCCCGCGGCCCGCAGCGCCGCCGCGTTGGGCCCGAGCAGGATGCCGTTGGTCGTGAGGGCGAGATCGGCGAGCGCGGGCCGCGCCGCGAGCATGCCGACCAGCGTGGGCAGATCGTGGCGGAGCAGCGGCTCACCGCCGGTGAGCCGGACCTTTCCCGCGCCCAAGCTCAGAAAGATTCCGGCCAGACGGTCCAGCTCCTCGAAGCTGAGCAGCGACGCGCGCGGGAGCCAGACGTAATGCTCTTCCGGCATGCAGTAGCCGCAGCGCATGTTGCAGCGGTCGGTGACCGACAACCGCAGGCTGCCGAGGGGGCGGCCGTAGGCGTCAGGTAGGAGGGAGGAAGTTTTCACGGGGAGCCCGCTCCTCCCTGCTCCCTGCTACCTGCTACCTCCTGCGTCGGATCCACCCATTCCACGCTGCCATCCGCATAGGTCTCCCGCTTCCAGATGGGCACCCGGCGCTTGAGCTCCTCGATGACATAGCGGCAGGCGGCAAACGCTTCGTCACGGTGATCGCCCGCCACCGCGACCGCCACGGCTGCGTCGCCGATACTCAGTTCTCCCACGCGATGACGGACCGCGACCCGGACCGGCCAGCGCGCCTCCGCTTCGGCCACGATCTCACCGCACACCGAGTCGGCCATCGGCTCGTAGGCGCTATAGGCCAGCGCGCTTACCCCGCGTCCATCATGATGGTCACGAACCAGTCCGAGAAAACTCGCTACCCCGCCCCGCTCCGGAGCGGTCACTTCCGCGAGCAAGGCAGCCAGGTCAAGGGGGATTAGGGAGAGAAAGCTCACGCTCATCCACCGGCGAGCGGCGGGAGGACGGCGATCTCGTCGGAGGGGGACACAGGGGCATCGAGCCGCGCCTGCCGCAAATTCACGGCGACGAGCGTCGAAGCGCCGATTCCTGATCCGCCCGGCAAGTCGCGAAGCCGCGCCAGGAGATCTGCCACGGTGTGGATCCCATCGGCCGGCAAGTCGATGTGCTCCCCGCCCAGCAGCTCGGCGTAGCGCGCGAACAACTGAACGCGGATCACAGTGGGGACGGTGCGGACGGCAGGCATGGTTTCAAAATAAGCCGGGCGCCCTCGCCGGGCGCCCGGTGTACGGCGGTCAGGCCGTATCTTCGTCGGGGCCGTCGAGCCCCTCGTGCGGCTCGTCGGCAACCAGCGCCCGCAACTCCTTGCTGGGCTTGAAGACGGGTACTGGACGGGCCGCAACCTCGACGGGCTCACCCGTCCGGGGATTTCGGGCCATCCGGGTTTTCCGGCGGCGGATCTTGAAGGTGCCAAAACCCCGAACTTCGATGTTGTGCTGTTCCTTCAAGGCGCTCTTGATCGCATCGAGGAACGAATCCACGACGCGCGCGCAGTCTTTCTTGGAGATCAGCGGCCCCGAAGTGCGAGCCATCGCGGCGGTTACCTGCTCGACGAGGTCGGCCTTGGTCATGCTCCCCCCAATAGGCTCACCGGACTGGCCATCTCCCCAGCGGGAGAGCGTCCCTTCAGCCGATAGTAGGAGCTTACCCCTTGTCTGTCAAGGGGTTGCGTGCTTGGGGCTCATTCCAGTGGCCATCAGCTCCAGGAATTCGGCAAAATGGGGGTGCGCGTCGTGGGGTCCTGGCGAAGCTTCCGGGTGATACTGGACGGCGAAAACCGGAAGTGCTTTGTGCCGAAGGCCTTCCACGGTTCCGTCGTTCAAATTGAGGTGGGTGACCTCCAAATCGGGCGCGCCGGGGATGCCTTCGGGGGTTCCCTCGACCGAAAACCCGTGGTTTTGCGACGTGATCAGCACCTTCCCGGTCGCCAGCTCCCGAACCGGGTGATTTCCCCCCCGGTGCCCATAGGGCAGCTTCACGGTTCGACCTCCGAAGGCGAGGCCCAGCAACTGGTGGCCGAGACAGATGCCGAAAGTGGGAACGCCGCTCGACGCAAGTTCGCGGATGTTCTCGATGGCAGGGCCAAGAGCCGCGGGGTCGCCCGGGCCGTTGGAGAGGAACACTCCATCGGGCTCGAGCGCGCGCACCTGGGCGGCGCTGGTATCGCTGGGCACCACGGTCACCCGGCAGCCCGCCGCGGAAAGCATCCGTACGATGTTCCGTTTCATCCCGAAGTCGTAGGCCACCACATGCCATCCCCGCTCGCCTACGCTCCACGCTGATCGCGTCGAAGCCTGGGAAGCCAGGTCGAGCCCCTCCATGGAAGGCGCGGCCAGCAGCCGCGCGAGCAGCGCCGGTGTGGGAGTCGCGCCTTCGGCGAGCATGCCACGCATGGCGCCGCGGGACCGGATATGCCGGGTGAGCCGTCGGGTGTCGACGCCCTCGATCACCGGAATCCCCGCACGGTCCAGCCATTCGGGCAGACCCCCGGTCGCACGCCAGCTCGAGGCCGTTCGCGCGAGCTCTCGCACGACGACGCCGCTCACCTGGGGCCGCTCCGATTCGAGGTCTTCGGCGTTGATGCCGTAATTGCCGATCATCGGAGCGGTCATCACCACGATCTGCCCGAGATAGCTCGGGTCGGTGAAGGTCTCCTGGTAGCCGGTGAGATTTGTGGTGAAGACGACCTCGCCGACAGCTGGGTCGAGCGGTCGCCGCACGATACCCGGGAAGCAGGCGCCGTCTTCCAGCAATACAAAAGCGGGGCGTCCGGTATCCCGGACGCCCCGCGCTTCGACGTGCTGGCTCACGGCTGCTTGCCGGCCGGAGGAGGAGGTGCCGGCACGGCTGCCGGTGCTGGGGCCGTGCCCGTCGCAGGCGTGGTCTGCAGCGGCGCATTAGGTACGGGTTGCTGCGCGGGTGCCTGCTGCCGCAACTGGCGCTGCACGTCGCTCTGGCTCACCGTGCGCTGGGAAGCGACGATCGACAAGAGCACCGCCAGAAACATGAACATGCCGCCGGTAACCCAGCTTGCCTTGTGCAGAATGGTCACCGCCTGGCGGCCACCCATAACGAGATCGGTGCTGCTGCCACCCATCGAAGCCAGCCCGCCGCCCTGCCCGGCCTGCAGCAGAACCGCGATGGCCAGGACCAGACCGTCGATGATAAGCAGTACGAGGAGAAAGTTGTAAAGCATTCGGGGAATTCTAGTTGCGCTGGGGGCCTGGGTCAATCGTGGTGGGTTTGGCCAGCAACCGTTCAGCGAAATCCAC
>CAZYPO010000018.1:9581-38266 GCA_964649225.1 uncultured Gemmatimonas sp.
GGGGGCCTGGGTCAATCGTGGTGGGTTTGGCCAGCAACCGTTCAGCGAAATCCACAGGGTGCCACGCCCCAGGGGTCGCCTAGGCGAAGCGCACACCTCCATCCTCCAGGGGCGTGGTGCGGATCCGCTTGCCGGTGAGCGCGAACACCGCGTTTGCCAGGGCGGGCGCCGCGAGCGGCACACCGACCTCGCCGATGCCCCCCGGCTTGCCACCGGACTGGATGAGCTCGACCTGCACGGGCGGCACTTCGTTCATTCTCGGCAGGGGGAAGTCGTGGAAGTTGCTCTGCTCCACGCGGCCGTTCTTGACTGTAATCTTGCTGCGGATGGCCTGGATGAGGCCGGTCACGATGCCGCCCTGGAGCTGGGCCACTGCCTGGTCCGGATGTACGGCGAGCCCGCAATCGGCGCAGACGCTGATGCGCTCGAGCTTCACCCGCTCGGCGGCCCCCGACACCTCGCAGACCACCGCGACGTGGGTCTCGTAGCACTCCATCGAAGCGACGCCGAACCCGCGGCCCTGGGCCGGCGTGGCGGTGTAGCCGGCGGCGCGAGCCGCGCGCTCCAGCACCACCCGCTGCCGCGGCACCTTCTCGAGCATCGCCAGGCGGAAGGCGAGCGGATCCCGCCCGGCAGCCAGTGCCAGCTCGTCCACGAAGCTCTCCACCGCGAAGGCGTTCAGCGCATGGCTCACCGAGCGCCAGAAGCCGACCCGGATGCCGACTTCCTCGATGATGGCGCGCAGCTCGACATTCGGGATGTCGTAGGTCAGGTTGACCAGCCCCTCCGTCATGAAGGGATCGTTCCCGTTCTGCACGAACGTCGGGAATGCCCGCGAAGTGATCGAGGGCGATACCAGCGTCGCGCTCAAGGCGACGAGCCGGCCGTTGGCCACCGCGCCGCGCATCAGATGCAGGCTCGGCGGCCGGTAGAAGTCGTGCTGGATGTCCTGCGGGCGGGTCCAGATGAGCTGCACTGGTGTATTGGGCACCGCTTTCGCGATCGCCACCGCCTGCGCCACGAAGTCGTTCTCCAGCCGCCGGCCGAAGCCGCCGCCGATGAACTGACAATGGACCCGCACCTGCTCCGGCTTAGCGCCCGCCACCTCGGCCGCCGCGCCCTGGGCACCCTGCGGGAATTGCACGCTGGCCCACACGTCCACTCCGTTCGGGCTAACCCGCGCGGTGCAGTTCTGCGGCTCCAGCGTGGCGTGGGAGAGCATCTGGCAGCGGTACTCGGCCTGGACCGCGCCGGTCCCGAGCGAGCCGCTCACGTCGCCCACCTTCTTGGCGACGAAGCCGGGCTGGTTCCGGGCCCGGTCCAGCGCCGCGAAAATCGCGGCGGTGTCGAGCGTCGCCGCCGGGCCTTCGTCCCACCGGATCTGGAGCGCGTCGGCCGCGGTGCGCGCGGTCCAGTAGTGATCCGCCACCACGGCGACGGCCTCGCCCAGGTTCACCACGGCCTTCACGCCGGGTCGTGCCTTCACGCCGGCGCCGTCGAACGACGCGACCTTGCCGCCGATCACCGGGCAGGGCACCAGCGCGGCGTACAGCATGCCGGGCTGCTTCACGTCCAGGCCGTAGGTGGCCCGGCCGCGCACCTTGTCGGCTCCATCCAGGCGCGGCAGCGCCTTGCCGATGACCGTGAAGTGCGCAGGGTCCTTGAGCGGCACGTTCTGCGGTACCGGCAGCTTCGCCGCCGCGGCGGCGAGCGCGCCGTACGGCGCCTTGCGGGAGCCATGCAGGACGGCGCCGTTCTCGGCGCGACAGTCGGCGGCCGGCACCTTCCACAGCGCGGCCGCGGCGTTCACGAGCATCACGCGCGCCGTGGCGCCCGCCTGCCGGAGCGGCACCCAGGCCTCGCGGACGCTGGTGCTGCCGCCGGTAATCTGGGCGCCGATCATCGTGTTGACGTAGGCCGGGTCGGCGGGGGCATGCACCACCTTCACCCGGCGGGGATCCACGGCCAGCTCCTCGGCGAGCAGCATGCTGAGGGAGGTATAGACGTCCTGGCCCATCTCGCTCCGGCCGCAGGTCAGGGTGACGGTGCCGTCGCCGGCGAGGGTTATCCAGGCGTTGGGCTTGAACGGCGCGGCCTGCTGCGCGGCCGCCTGGTCGAGGCGGAACCCGACCAGCATGCCCCCGCCGGCCAGCGCGGAGACCTTGAGGAAATCGCGGCGAGAAACCTGAGTCGGGGTCATGACCGGGCCCCCAGCGTGGTGGCCGCGTCGCGAACCGCAGCCTGGATGCGCCCGTAGGTGCCGCAGCGGCAGAGGTTGCCCCGCATCGCTTCGACGATCTGCGCGTCACTGGGCTTCGGGGTCTTCGCGAGCAAGGCGGCGGCGGTCATCACCTGGCCCGACTGGCAGTAGCCGCACTGCGGGACCTGGTGCTTGTCCCAGGCGGCCTGGACCGCGTTGCCGACCCGCCCCTGCAAACCTTCGATCGAGGTGACCCTCTTACCGGCCACGGCCGAGAGGGGCGTGACGCAAGATCGCGTCGCCACGCCGTCGAGGTGCACGGTGCACGCGCCGCAGAGCGCGGCGCCGCAGCCGAACTTGGTGCCCGTGAGTTGAAGATGGTCGCGCAGCACCCAGAGGAGGGGGGTGTCCGGCGCGGCATCCACGGTGACGGTCTTGCCATTGAGGAGCAGCGAGGCCATGGAATCCTCCGGCGACTGGTGGGTTGCTGAGGAGGGACCGCGAGCCGGGTCCGGCCGTGCGAACCACGTGCGCCAATCTGCGAGTTGCCGGGGCGATGTCAAGCCAGGAAATGTTGCCGACAGGTTATCGGGGTGGCCTAGACCGTAGCTGCCCCGCCTCTCCCCTTCTCTCGCTATTGTCAAGCGCCTAGTATTGCCAGGTGCCATCCAGGAACGCACGCCTCGACGCCGCGCCGATCGCCGTCACATTTCTTCCGATGCCCAAGGGCCGGAAACGCGGCCGTGCCATCGGCTTCTGCGGTGCGGACCCGCTGGCCTCGATCGAAGGCGCGGGGGACACCGCGACACCCCATCGCTGGATCAACGGCGAGGCGGTCCCGCTGACGCATGAGGACGTGCGCAAGCTTGCAGCCGCTGGAGGTTCCGAGTCGCAAATCTGCGGCTGCTGGTATTCGCCGAAGCACGACGAGCGGGCGCTGGTGTGGACGCGCGTGGGTGACGGGATGGAGAGCGTCGAGCTGCACCCTCCGGGATGGGACAAGAGCTACGCGATGGCGTGCGATGGCCGGCAGCAGGTCGGCTACGGATACGAGCAGTTCAGCAAACAGCCGAGGCGCGCGCTGCTATGGAGCGGCTCGCGCGACAGCCTGGTGGTGCTCACGGGACCGGATGCCTCGCGCGAGTGCTACGCGCAAGGCGTGGACGACGGCATGCAGGTCGGCGGGTTCGGCGGATCTGGCCGGTCGCACGCGTGTCTGTGGCACGGAACGAGCGGGAGTTTCGTGGACCTCCACCCGTCTGGCTTCATGGGCTCGGAGGCGACCGCCATTCGGCACGGCCAGCAGGTCGGCATCGTGTGGGACGAGAAGACGCGAACGATGCGCGCCGCGCTCTGGACCGGCACGGCCGACTCCTACGTGAACCTCGCCCCGAAGGGCCACAAGCAGTCGCGGCCGATCCGGTGCGGCTACGGCATGCAGGTAGGTTGGATCATCAAGAAGGACCAGGGCATGCTGAGCCGCGCCGTCCTGTGGACGGGCTCGGACCAGGACTACCTGGATCTCCAGGCCGCGCTGCCCGAGCCGTGGACGGCGTCGTCAGCACTCGATCTGCACGCCGAGGGGACGACGCTGCGGGTGATCGGGACCGCCATCCAGGCAGTAATGCAGAGCGGCTACGAGGTGAATGCGGGCGAGCTGCCGGTGATCTGGGAGATCCGGCTCAAGGAAGCGCCGCCCGTGCGTTCCCGCGATGTCGTGCCGGCGGTCGAGAAACCCGCCAAACGCGCACAACCGCCCAGCGCCGGTGGCAGCGCCGAGCAGCGCATCGAGAAGTCGGCGGCCACGTTCGCGCAGGCCATTGTGGACGGCACGTTCGCGGCCGCGCACGTGTGCCTCGCGCCATGGGTGCAGAACGCCATGTCGGCGAAACAGCTCGTCGACCTGGTTCGCACCAGCCGCTTTGCCGACGTGAAGCCGGTCGACTTTCAGATCACCGGCAATGACTCCACGCTCGCCGAACTGCGACACATCGCGACCATCCACGACGCCGTCACGCCGGACAACTTCCGGCAGTGGCTATGGCTGGACTTCATTCCCGAACCGGGCGGGGACCCGCTGCTCGACTACTGCCTGCGGCTGTATGTCATTGTGGTCGAGGTTGGCGGCAAGATGCTGATCGGGTACCTCGAGCCAGGCGAGTGACAGGGATGTCGATTTCAGGCGCCGCCCCGTCACCTGCAAGCGCGGGTTAGGCCACACACCGCCGCGTTGCATAGCTAGGCGCGCCGCGAAAAGCGAGCGAGCCCGGACGCTATGACAAGGGCAGCCAAAAACGCCGGAAGAGCAGTGATGACCGGCCAAGCGACAAGTGCGACGAGCAGCGAGCGTTGGCCGTGTCTGGCGACGACCAGCGAATGAATGTTCGCCGCGAGCGCGAGGCCGATAGCCCCGAGCGCGACCGCCCCCGCCGCACGCAGCGCGGTTCGACGGGGCGAACTGCCCAATCGATTGTGCTCGTACCCGATCTGCGCCGCGGCCACGACGCCGCTGGCCAGCCACGCTGCCAGCCGCCACAGTCGGACACGATTGGCGTCAGCGGAGTTGTCGAGCGCACCGAAAACGATGCCGATGACCACATACGACACGGCAACAAGAACAAGCGCACGGATCCACGAGCGGTGATCTGATCCGTTCATGTGTGTGGCCTGACTAGTAATTGCACTGTGGCTGTCGCCACCTAATTCGCGACAACATCCCTCCCCGCGATCCATTGCAGTCCGAACGATCACCGCGACCCGCCGCGCTGCGAGCCTACCCCACCCCACAGATCCCCGCCCACCCCTCTCCATCCAGGCTCGCCCCACCAACCAGCACCCCCTCGATCTCCAGCTCGGCGAGCAGCGACGCCACGTTCCCTTGATTGACCGATCCGCCATAGAGGATCCGAACCCCTGCAACTCCGACCTCCGAAATCAGGAGCTTCCGTAATCCCGCGTGCACCTGCGCCGCGTCGGCCGGCGTGGCGTTGCGCCCAGTGCCGATGGCCCAGACCGGCTCGTAGGCCACCACCAACCGGGTCAGGTCGTTCCCGCCGAGCCCTCCGACCGCGGCAAGCAACTGGCGCCGGACCACGGCCTCGGTCTCCCCCGCCTCGCGTTGAACCAGCGTCTCCCCCACGCACAACACCGGGATCAGGTCCTCGCGCAGCGTGGCGCGGAGCTTTCGCGCCGTGTCCACATCGCTCTCCCCGAACACGTGGCGACGCTCGGAGTGCCCGATCAGCACAGCGCCCCCTCCCGCCGCCTTCGCGAGACCGGCGGACACGGCTCCGGTGAAAGCACCCTTCGGCTCCCAGTGGATGTCCTGCGCGCCGACCAGGGTGTTGGGGAGACCGCGGAACGCCTGCGCCGCCGCTTCCAGGCTCACCGCGGGAGGGAAGAACCAGGTATCGCGATCATCCGAAGGGGTATAGCGCTCCCGGAAGCGCGCCGCGTAGGCCCGCGCCTCCTCGGGCCCCACGTTCATTTTCCAGTTGGCGGCGAAGAGCAGCCGGCGCATCAGGCGTCGTCGAGTGCGGCGACGCCGGGCAGCTCGCGTCCTTCGAGGAACTCGAGCGAGGCACCTCCGCCGGTCGACACGTGGGTCATGCGGTCGGCCACCCCGACTTGCGCCACCGCCGCGGCCGAGTCGCCGCCGCCGACGATCGTGATGGTGCCGCGGTCGGTGGCTTCCGCCATGGCAAACGCGATGGTGCGGGTGCCCGAGTCAAACGGCGGAGTTTCGAAGGCGCCCATCGGCCCGTTCCAGAGGACGGTGCCCGCCGCCAGGATGCGGGCGGTGTAGTCGTCGGCGGTGTTGGGGTCGATGTCGTAGACGGCGAATCCGGCCGGCACCTTCTCGCGCCGCACGGTGAGGCTGGTGATGCCCTCGCGCAGCTCGGGCGCGATGACGCACCCGATCGGGAGCACCAGCTTCTTGCCGGCTTTTTGGATGAGGGCTTTCGCCAGCTCGATCCGGTCGTCCTCGACCAGGGAACGCCCTACCTCGAGGCCCAACGCCTTGAAAAAGGTGCAGGCCATCGCTCCCCCAATCAGAATCTCATCGACCCGGGGCAGCAGGGCCTCGATGAGGTCGATCTTGCCGCTGACCTTGGCGCCGCCCAGGACGGCGATGAAGGGCCGCTCGGGATTCTGGACGGCCGCGCCCAGGTAGCTGAGCTCGCGCTCGAGCAGAAAGCCCGCCACCGCGGGTTTGAGCAGGTGAGCCACCCCCTCGGTGCTCGCGTGGGCGCGATGCGCGCTGCCGAAGGCGTCGTTCACATAGAGATCGCCCAGCGCGGCGAAGCGCCGCGCGAGCTCCGGGTCGTTGCGCTCCTCCCCCGGGGCAAAGCGGGTGTTCTCGGCGAGCGCGACGCTGCCGCGCGGCATCCGCCTGGTGAAGGTGACCGCCGCGTCGGAGGCCGGGTCCTCGATGAAGCTGACCGGCGCACCGAGCAGCGCCTCGAGCGGGCGGATGACCGGCTTCAGGGAGAATTTTGGATCGGGACCATCGGGCGGGCGGCCAAAATGGGAGAGCAGCACCACGCGGGCGCCCTTCTCCCGCAGATAGCGAATGGTGGGAAGCGCGGCACGCAGCCGGGTGTCGTCGGTGACGACCCCCGCCTTGACCGGCACATTGAAATCGACTCGAACCAGCGCGCGCTGGCCGTCCAGGCGGACTCCCTCGAGCGCCGCCAGACTGCGCTTCATCCGTCCCGCACTCCCAGATAGCGCAGCAGGTCCAGGCACCGCGCCGAGTACCCCATCTCGTTGTCGTACCAGCTCGAGACGTGGACCAGCGTGCCTTCGATGACGTTGGTGGACAGCGCATCGACGGTGCTCGACATCAGGCTGCCAATGTAATCGACCGAGACCAGCGGTTCCTCGCTGACATCCAGCACACCCTTGTAGGGACCACTGGCCGCGTCCCGGAACGCGGTGTTCACTTCCTCGATGCTGGTGGGCCGCTCGACCTCACAGGTCAGATCCATCAGCGACGCATCCGGAACGGGCACCCGGAACGCGACGCCGTCGATCTTGCCCTTGAGCTCGGGGATGACCAGCGACGTCGCCTTGGCCGCACCGGAGGTGGTGGGAATGATCGACAGGGCCGCCGCGCGCGCGCGCCGGAGGTCCTGGTGCGGCAGGTCGAGAATCTGCTGATCGTTGGTGTAGGCATGGATCGTCGACATGAAACCGCGCACAAACCCGAAGCGGTCCAGGATCACCTTGACGACGGGCACCAGGCTGTTGGTGGTGCAGCTCGCATTGGAAATGACGTGGTGCAGGTCGGGATCGTACGCCGTGTGATTCACGCCGTAGACGACGGTGAGGTCGTCCTGCTTCGCCGGCGCCGAGATCACCACCTTGCGCGCGCCCGCCGTGAGATGCTTGGCGGCCTGCTCGCGATCCGTGAAGCGGCCGGTGGACTCCAGCACGAAGTCCACCTGGAGTTGCTTCCAAGGCAACGCCGCGGGATCCTTCTCAGAAAGCACCCTGAGCAGCTTGCCATTGACGTGCAGCCCGTCCGGGGCCGCCTCCACTGTCCCGGGGAAGCGTCCATGGACCGAATCGTACTTCAGCAAATGCGCCAGCGTCTTGGTATCGGTGAGATCGTTCACCGCGACAAATTCGAGGTCGCCGCCGCCGGAGAGCGCCGCCACCCGGATCACATTGCGTCCGATGCGGCCAAATCCGTTGATCGCGATCCGCTTGGTCATGCTCCACTCCACGCGCTGAGGCCCGATTCGGGGGCGGCCGCTGCGTCGGCCAGGGGGCGCGCCGCGCGGGCAAAGGTGACGCCGGAGACCGTTTGGGCGCCGGCCTCGAAGAGCGCGGCCGCCGCTTCGGCCAGCGTCGCTCCCGTAGTGAACACGTCGTCCACCAGGACGGGGTGCACCGGCGCCCGGCTCGGCGCCACGAACGCGCTCGCGAGGTTGGCCCGCCGCGCTTCCGGTGTGAGTGCCGTCTGGGTCGTCGTTTCGCGGCGGCGCCGCAGCGCATTCGCCGCGACCGGCACGGCAAGTCGCCGGCCCAGCGCTGCGGCCAGCACGGCGCTCTGATTATAACCCCGGCTGCGCAGCCGGGCAGGACCCAGCGGGATCGGAATCAGCGTGATGCCGGCATCGAAACGGAGCCGGCCGCCGATGGTCGCCGCCAGGGGCTCGCTGATCCGCCACCAGCCGGAGTATTTGAGCAGATGCACGGCGCGGCGCGCGGGGGCATCCAGCCACACCGCGCTCCGAATACCACGCAGCCCGGGAGGCCAGTCGGCGCAGAGCCGGCAGGCGATGCCCGGGGTCAGCGGCTGGCCGCAGCGCGGGCACTGCGGCTCGGGAAGCGGGGCCCAGCGAGCACAGCAGGGAGCACAGATCAGCGAATCGCGGGCGTCGGCTTCGACCGGCGCGCGGCAGAGCAGGCACTCGCCGGGGAGCAGCCAGCGCTCGACCGCTTCGAGCACCGTGCCCAGCTCACCCCAGCGCGGCAACGAGAGCGGCACGCATAACCTCGCGCGGGGCGGCGCAGCCGGGGAACCAGCACTCGAAAGCTGCCACTCCCTGCTCGAACAGCACGTCCCGGCCATCGGCGGCGCGCCGTCCGCTGGCGCGCATTGCCTGGACCCAGGCCGTCTCATCGCGGCGGTACACCAAGTCGAGCGCGACCCGACTCTGGGGTGCGCGCTCCGGAGCGAGCGGCAGCGGATCGTTGTCCCCCAGTCCGAGCGGGGTGCAGTTGAGGATGACATCATAGTCGCCGTCCGGCGCGAACTCGACCCCCTCCGCGCGGCTCAGCGCGAGGAATTGCTCGGCGCGATCGGCCCGTCGCGAGCGGACCGCGATCCGGGCTCCGCTCTGCCTGGCGGCAAGCAGTGCGGCGCGGGCACTGCCGCCGGTGCCGATGAGCAGCCAGTCACCCCCCGACACGTCGAGGCGCGCGAGGGCGCGCACGATGGCCGCGCTGTCGGTTTCGGTGCCCTCGAGTTTGCCGTCGCGACCCCAGAAGGTGTTGCAAATCGACGCCGCATCGATACCGTGCCGCGCGAGCACTTCGGCGGCCGTGGCCTTGTGAGGGATGGTGACGTTGCCGCCGCCGCCCTGCAGCGCCAGAGTTTCCATCAGCGGCCCGACCGCCGCGGCCGCACAGCGGAGCGGCACATACACCGCGTCCAGTCCCAGCGCATGAAAGGCCGCGTTCTGCATCGCGGGTGAGAGGGAGTGGGCAACCGGATCGCCCAGCAGCGCGAAGACGCGAGTGGCTCCGCTTACTTCCATCAAGCCGCGCCCCCCAGCCGGCGCACCACGACGGGGAGGAGCTCGTCGAGCTGGCGGTAGGTTTCGCGATACTGGTCGAGCTCGCCTCCATAGGGATCCGCGATTTCGGCCGCTTCCGGTTCGCGCCCCGCATACTCGCCCAGCAAATGGGCACGCGCACCCCCGCCCAACTCCCGGACTCTGCCGAGCTGGACACGACCCATCGTGAGAACAAGATCAGCCTGAGTAACCAGCTCGCCGGTGAGTGACCGGGCCCGATGCGCCGAGAGGTCGATGCCGCGCTCCAACAGCACGAGATAGGCGCCTTCCGAGGCGGGCGCACCGTCCCACGCGGCGATGCCGGCCGATTCCACACTGACGCCCTGCACGCCCGCTGCTTCGAGGGCGCGGCGCAGCATTGCCTCGGCCATGGGGCTTCGACAGGTGTTGCCGCTGCAGACGAAGAGGACGCGTTTCGGTGCCAAGTCAGCGGTCAGAGGTTGAGGTTAGAAATCAGAGGTCAGGGGGCGAAGCGGCCTACTGCCGCGCGAAGCTCCGCGCGTGGCAAGGCGCCTTCGCGAATCAGCGCCGCTTGGCCGCCGGTGCAATCCACGATCGTCGACGGCGGAACGTTACCCAGGGTACCGCCGTCGAGGACCAGAAGATCCCCTGCTTCGCCGGCGGTGCGAAAGAGAGCGACCAGCTGCTCCGCGCCGGGAGCCGGTGGCTGCCCGGGAATATTGGCCGAGGTCGAGGTCAGGGGTCGGCCCAGCAGGGCAATGAGCCTTTCCACCGCGCGATGCGAGGTGTGCCGCACGGCGATTCCACCCTCGGGACCCCGCAGGCCGTCGGGCAGCTTCCCCTCCCCGCCGCGCAGCACGAGCGTGAGGGGACCAGGCCAGAAAGCCTTCGCGAGCGCATGGGCCGCAGGGGTGAACACCAACCCCACGGCTTCCGCCATGAGCCGACCGGACACCAGGAGCAGGAACGGCTTCCCTGCCTTTCGGCCTTTGAGCGCCGCGAGGCGCGAGAGGGAGCTCGTATCGGGGGCGCAGCCGAGACCGTACACGGTCTCGGTGGGATACCCCAGCAATCCGTGGCGACTGAGGTGCTCGGCGACGGCGGGAGCGGCGCGCTCGGCATCGGCGGGCGACTTGAACGGGAGCAGCATCATCGCCGGGCGCCGGCCAACGCCTCCGCCAGGCGGAAATCGTCAGCAGTGGTGATTTTCAGATTGGTGCTGAGGTCGGGGACCAGCAGCACTTGTTCACCGGTCCGCTCGACCAGCTCCGCCTCATCGGTTGCCGCAAGGCCTGCCGCCCGCGCGGAGGCGTAGGCTGTTTCCAGCATTGCCCGGGGAAATCCTTGGGGAGTCTGGGCCCGCCACAACGAGGCGCGTGGAACGGTTCGCGCGATGGGGGTGAGCCCCGCCGCGTCGCGAGCACCCCCTTCCTTCAGCGTATCCGAGAGCGGGACGGCGGCCACGCCCCCGGAACCGCGGCGGGCCGCCGAGATCACCGCATCGATTACCACCGACTCCGGAAAGGGTCGCGCGCCATCGTGGACGAGGACGATCGCGCAGGAAGCGGGAAGCGCTTTGAGGCCGGCCTCGACCGAGTCCATTCGAGTCGCCCCGCCGGCCACCGCCAGAAGCCGATTTCCCAGCAGCTCGGCCAGCCACTCCGGCGGATGCACCGCGTCGGCGGCCGGCAGTACGGCGATGACGACCTCAACGGCCGGGTGGGAGAGAAAGGGACGCAGCGCGTGCAACAACAGCGGGACGCCAGCCAGCGGACGAAACTGTTTCGGCGGTCCGCTGCCGCAGCGTTGTCCGCGCCCGGCAGCGACGACCACCACCCCAACGTCAGGCGGCAAGGGCGCGGACCAGCTCGTCAACGTGAGTAAGCGGAACGTGCCGGAGCCCGGGGATCTGGGCGCCCTGGCGCGGAGAACCGAAGGCGCGCTTGAAACCCAGCCGGCCAGCCTCGGCCAAACGCCGCTCGATGCCACCGATGGGCCGGATTTCTCCTCCGAGCCCGATTTCTCCAAGGTAGAGCGCGTCCGTGGGGGTCGGCCGGTTGTGCAGGCTGGACAGTAATGCCGCCGCAACCGCGAGGTCGGCTCCGGGCTCGCGCAGCCGCACGCCCGCGGTGACCTGGACGAAGACATCGAGCTGGGCAAAGCTGGTCCCGCCCCGGCGCTCGAGCACCGCAAGCAGCACCGCCAGCCGTTTGGGGTCGAGTCCGGTGGCCACGCGCTGGGGAGTGCCGTAGCCGGAAGGCGCGGCGAGGGCCTGCACCTCGACGAGCAACGGGCGGGTGCCTTCCATGAGCGCCGTGACCGCGCTGCCGCAGGTGCCTTCCGATCGCGCGGCCAAAAAGAGGGCCGACGGATTGGCGACGGCCGACAGACCGCGCTCCGTCATGGAGAAGACGCCGAGCTCATCCACCGACCCGAACCGATTCTTGGTGGCGCGCAGCAGCCGGTAATCGAGCGAGCCTTCTCCCTCGAAGTAGAGCACCGTGTCGGCGATGTGCTCCAGGGTCTTGGGGCCCGCGATCGCCCCGCCCTTGGTGACATGGCCCACCACGAATACCGCCGTCCCGCTCTCCTTGGCAAAGCGCATCAGGCGCGCGGCGCATTCGCGCACCTGCCCCACGCTGCCCGGCGCGCTCTCCAGTGTGTCGGTGTAGACGGTCTGGATCGAATCGAGCACCAGCAGCTCCGTCCCGCAGGATTGCGCCGCGTCCATGATGGCTTCGAGACGGGTTTCTCCCAGGACGAGCACCGGCCCCGCGTCTTCCACCAGGCGGTCGGCCCGCAGGCGAATCTGCTCAGGCGATTCTTCCCCGCTGGCGTAGAGCACGTGGCGGCCGGCAGCCCGCAGCCGAGCCGCGGTCTGCAGCAGCAGGGTGGATTTTCCGATGCCCGGCTCGCCGCCGATCAGCGCCATGGAGCCGGGGACGATGCCCCCGCCCATCACGAAGTCAAACTCGGGGATGCCGGTGGTCCAGCGGACGAGGCGGGATTGCTCGACGTCGGCAAGCGCCTGGGGTATGGCCGTCCCGATCTCCCGACTTCCCGACTTCCCGACTTCCCGACGCGCAGGCGGCCGCACGGTGACCGGCTCCTCCGCGATGGTATTCCAGGCGCCGCAGGCCTCGCAGCGGCCGGCCCATTTCGGGTGGTCGTGGCCGCACTCGGCGCAGCGATAGACCGAGCGGGGCCGCGCCACCTCAGTTGCCCTCGCGGTCCGAGTGGCTGTCGAAGCGGGTAAACTGCTTGTGGAAGTGCAGCTTGAAGTTCCCGGTGGGCCCGTTGCGGTGCTTGGCGAGGTGCACTTCCGCCACCCCCTCGATGTTGGTGCCGGCGTTCTCCGCTTTTTCCCGCAGGTCCCTGTACATCTCGGGCCGGTGAATGAAGATGACGATGTCCGCGTCCTGCTCGATGGCCCCGGAATCCCGCAGATCGGAGAGCATAGGGGTTTTATCGCCCCCGCGCTGCTCGGACGCCCGCGACAGCTGCGAGAGCGCGATGACGGGCACCTGGAGCTCGCGCGCGAGCGCCTTGAGCGAGCGCGAAATGTCGGAGATTTCCTGGACCCGGTTTTCCGCGTAGTCGGGGCTCCGCATCAGCTGCAGGTAATCCACGATGATCATCCCCACCTCCACCTCGGCGCGCAATCGGCGCGCCTTGCCCCGCATTTCCAGCAGCGTCAGCGCCGGCGTGTCGTCGATCCAGATGGGGCACTGCTGCAGGATGCCCGAGGCGCGGGCCAGCTTGGGATAGTCCGAGTCCTTGATGCGGCCCTGGCGCACCGCCTGGCTGTCGATCATGGCTTCCGCGCACAGCATGCGCTGCACCAGGGCATCCTTGGACATTTCCAGCGAGAAGATGGCGACGCCGGTGCCCTTGTGGGCGGCGTTGGTGGCGATGTTGAGGCAGAACGCGGTCTTCCCCATGGAGGGCCGCGCCGCCACGATGATGAGCTCCGAGCGCTGGAAGCCCGAAGTCAACCCGTCCAAATCACTGAATCCGCTGGGAACTCCGGTAACCGATAAGCCGCTCTTATGGAGCGATTCTATGCGCTCCATCGTGGGCCAGAGCATCTCCTTGATCCGGATGAAGCCGTCCTGGCGGCGTTCCTGGGAGATCCGGAAGATTCTTCCCTCGGCCTCGTCGAGCAGTTCGTGGGCGCCCAGCCGGCCGTCATAGGCCTGCTGGATGATGCCGGTGCCGGCCTCGATGAGCCGGCGCAGAATGGATTTTTCCCGGAGGATGCGGGCGTGGTGCTCGAGGTTGGCCGGCGTCGCGACCACGTCTACCAGCTCCGCCAGGTATTCGACCCCGCCCGCCGCCTCGAGCTCGTTGCGCCGCAGCAGCTCGTCGCGCAGGGTGATGTGGTCGATGACGATGCGCTGCTCGGTCAGGACCACCATGGCCCGGAAAAGCCGGCGATGGGCCTCCCGGTAGAACATGGCATAGTCCAGCAACTCCGCGGCGCGCAGCGCGGCATCCTGGTCGAGCAGCATCGCCCCCAGCACGGCCTGCTCGGCTTCGGGGCTCCAGGGCGCGGCCCGGAGCGAGTGCTCAACGGTCGAGAAGCTGTCGGGCGATACGGATGTCATCCCAGGTCGGCTTCTTCCAATTCGGGTTCCGGAGGAGGGCCGCCGGATGATACGTCACGACCAGCGGAATGCCACGATAGGAATGTACTCTCCCGCGCAGGTCCGCGAGAGAACGGCGGACTTGCAGCAGCGTTTCGGCCGCGGTCGCCCCGAGCGCGACGATGACCTTGGGTCCGAGCAGCTCGATTTGCCGCTCCAGGTAGCGCCAGCACGCGGCCAGCTCGTCGGGCAGCGGCTTGCGATTCTGCGGCGGCCGGCACTTGACCGCATTGGCGATGAACACGTCCTCCCGCTTGAGCCCGATCGCCTCGATCATCCGGGTGAGCAGCTCACCCGCGCGGCCCACGAAGGGGCGCCCGGTCTCGTCTTCCACTTGGCCCGGACCCTCTCCAACGAACAACAGCTTGGCCAGGGGATTCCCCTCGCCGGGGACGGTATTGGTGCGACCCTCGCAGAGGAAGCAGCTGCGGCAGGCCGCGATGGCGCTGCTGACCTCCTGCAAGGTTTCCCAGGACGGCGGCACGTCCAGGAGACCGCGAGAGGGCGCCAGCACACGGAGGCCGGGGGCGTCGGGGACCTGCGGGGCGTTGCGGCGCCAGTCGGACGGTGGGGAGGGTGAGGGCGGGGGGGACGGGGGGTCCGGCTTCGCCCGAAGCGCTTCCAGCGGCTGAGAGAGAATCACCTCGCTCCCTCCCAGCTCGCGCTGGATAGCCAGGTAGCGGCTCCGCGGATCAGCCAAGCCGCGCCTCGATGCGATCGAGGACCGGCCGAATCAGACTTCCGACCGGCGGCGCCGGAGCTCGCGGAAGTTCAACTCACCGGACACGAGCTTGCGCATGGAAAGCGTGGTCAGCTTCATGGCGCGCTCATTCTCGGCCCACTGCACCTGACGATCCTTGGGAAACTCATTCAAGTACCGCGCGAAGCGCGCCGCTACCAGGATGGAGCGGTACTTGGTGCCGGCGTTTTTCGCGGCATCGGCCGGGGTGAAGATCTCCATTGCCTATTCCTTCCGCAGACGTTGTTGCAACCCGGCGAGGTCCCGCCGGAGGTTATCGATCACTTGGCCGAGGTTGGTCAGGCGTCCCACCCGCCGGACCTCGACATCCAGAATTGCCGCGACGTGCGCCACCGCCTCGACGAAATCGTCGTTGACGACGACGTAATCGTACTCCTGGGCGGCCAGCAGCTCCCCGGCGGCAATCCCCAGGCGCCGCTCCACGGAGGCGAGGTCTTCCGTGTTGCGCCCACGCAGCCGCTGCAGCAGCACCGCGGCCGAGGGCGGCAGCACGAAGACTTGGACGGAATCGGGGTAGCGCTTCCGCACCTGCCGCGCGCCCTCGACATCGATGTCCAGCACGATGTGATGGCCCGCCACGAGCCCCCGGTCCACCTCGGCGCAGAGGGTTCCGTAGAGGTGGCCGCCGTACTCCGCCCACTCCACGAACTCACCGGCCGCCACGCGCCGCTCGAACTCGGGCCGGTCGAGGTAATGGTAGTGCCGGCCATTCTCTTCGCCCGCGCGCATGGGCCGGGTAGTGGCCGAGACCGAGTAGGTCACGTCCTCCCGCGCCTCGAGGAGGTGGCGGGCAATCGTGGACTTCCCGCCCCCGGAGGGCGAGGAGAGCACGAGCAGGAACGGGGCTACTCCAAGTTCTCGAGCTGTTCCCGGAATCGCTCCAGCTCTCCCTTCATCGCCACGACCGCGTGCTGCATCGTGGCGTCGTTGGCCTTCGAGCCGATGGTGTTGACTTCGCGGCCGAGCTCCTGGGCCAGAAAACCGAGGCGTTTGCCGACGGGGCCTTCGCTCTCCAGCGCTTCCCGACAGGCCGCGACATGCGCGCCGAGCCGCACCAGCTCTTCGGTGACATCGAGCCGCTCGGCCAGGAAGGCGATCTCCTGGGCCAGGCGCTGCTCATCCACGGCGCGGCCTTCGAGCAACTCTCCCACTACCCGGCGCACGCGCTCGCGTTCCTTGACCAGCCTGAGCGGCGCCTGAATTGCCAGGCGGGCGAGCTCTTCGCTGATGGCGGCGAGCCGGAGGCGCAGCTCCTCGGCGAGCACGGCGCCTTCCCGCAGCCGGGCTTCCCGGCATTGGCCGGCGGCCTCGGCCACGATCGGCTCCAGCTCGGCCCATTGTCCCGCGCTGATCTCGGCATCCGAAGCGACAAAAACATCGGGTTGCCGCGCGACCAGGTCCAGCGGGATCTCCCCGCTCAGCCCCGCCGCGACCTGGAGCTCGCGCAGCCGCGCCACCGCCTCGCGCGCCCGCACAGCATTCACCGCCAGGACTCCCACCGCGGCGGTAGGTGGCGTGGTCCAGCGGACCTGCACGGCGAGGTGGCCGCGCTCAAAGTCGCGCCGGAGACGATCCCGCAGATCCGATTCGAAGGCCGCGAGATCCGCCGGGAGCCGAGCGGCCAGATTGAAGTACCGGTGATTGACCGTGCGGATCTCCACCCGGAGGATCCCGCCGGCGACCGGTCCTTCCGCCGCCCCAAAGCCCGTCATGCTCAGCGGCATAGCCTTGAAAGATAACGCGTTAGGGGTAGTGGATGGAAGAGACGGAATCCCTAATTAGCAAACTCCCAGCGCACCCCGAACGTGCTGGCGTACCCGGGGATGGGAAGACGAGGCACATAGGCCAGCAGGCTTCCCTGCATGTTGTAGCGATCGTAATAGGCGGTGAAGCTGCCGATTTGGAGCCCGAGGTAGCCCCGATAATACGTGGCGGCCTCCAGCGTGGACTGCGTCCCGGCGCTGTCCCGCCCCAGCACACCGGCGCCCCAATGCTCCAGACTCACCTGCAGCTTTAGGTTGAAGATCCCGCTCTTGAAGGTCGGGAGGAACTTGCTCTGGATAGTGACGTTCACCAGCGCGTGGCTGGGCGGCTGTCCCTCGGGGTGCCCGGCCAGCGGCGTGTTGTACCACCCGCTCACCACAAGCCATTGGCGCGGAGTGATCCGGCCGCTCAGGCTGAGCCAATCGGTGCGCGCACTGGGAGCCAGACTCACCAGAGCAGGGTATTGCGCATAACCCGCCGGGTGGAAGCCTGCGTTGGTCGTGAAGGTCCCTTCCAGTTCGGCCAGGGAGGAACGCCACGCCAGACTCACGCTGCGGTCGTCGACGCCCTGCGCGGAATCCGCGAGGATGGCCGGCGAGAATACTTCGTTCCCCTTGCGCCAGACCGCGCTCGCCGAGAACCCGAGGCGCAGCGTCATGCCGGCGCGCGCGGTGATCCAGCGACTGGTGCGGGAGCCCTCGTGCCGCAGGTAGGCCGCGTCGAGGCTCAGCGTCACCCAGCGCACCAGCGCTGTTGCCCCGCGGACGCGGAGCTCCACCGGCGTCCAAGCCGAGCGCCAGAAGAGCGAGGCTTCGAGACTGGCCGCCGCGAGCCGGTAGGAAGTCAGCGCGCCCAGTTGGGTGATGCCACGCTGATGATTATGGATATCGAGCGTCGTGTCCTGCCCCGTCACCACACCCAGCGAGTCCTTGATATCGGTGATGACCCGGGTCGAGTCCTGTTCGATCTCATCGGTCCAGTCCGCGCGGTTGGCCAGGAGATCGAGGCGGGGCCCGAGCCCATCGGCGCGAGGCGCGAAGAACACGCGCGCGCTGAGCTCGTGGCGCGAGCCGTGGCGCGCCCGGCTCAGGGTGTCGCCCGAAGTGCCGCCGGAGAGAACGGGCTCGCGATCGGGACCGCTGCGAAGAAACTGTACTTCGGCGCCGCGCCGCCCGTCCCGCACATAGTCGAGCCGGAGCAAGGCCTGGGTGTTGGAATACTCTCCGAGCTCGCCCTGCTGCACCGGGACCGCGAAATGGTCGAAGGCGGCGGCGAAGCCGAGGCCCTTGGCACTGCGCTTTTCCAACTGGCCCTGGTAGCGGGCGATCTGCAGGTCTCCGCTGCCGATGCCGATCCGGCTGTACGGGGCCCTGCGGTCATTCCTTCGGGTGAAGAGCCCGACCCTGAGCTGGCCGGGCAACCGTTCGATCTCCACGCGGTCGATCAGGCTGAGCGGCAGCATGGAAGGATCCACCATTACACTGTCCTGACCCAGCGGGAGGTAGGGCATGCCATCGAGCAGGTAGCTCACCGAGGTCGCGCCGTGGGCCTGATAGGCCGGCAGCTCGGGACGCCCGGCCCAGCCGCCGCGGAGCAGATACACTCCCGGCACCCGGGTCAGGAGATCGCTCACGGTCTCGGCCCCATGCCACAGGATCGAATCGCGATCGAGCACGATGCGGGTGCCGGCCGGAAGCAGGGCGCCGGCCCCGACGCGGGGCGCGACCGGGATGAGGCGCTTGGCATCCAGCTGCGATTTGAGGAAGAGCGCGCTGTAGTCGGTGGTATCGGGACGTGCCAATGAATCGGCTCGCGTGGTGTCCACGACCTGTGCAGAGAGCCGGACGGCCCCCGCGGCGAGGAGCAGCGCCGCCGCGAAGAAAGCTCGGCTCACACTCGGGCGAGGAGAAACTCGCTGAAGAGCCGGACCCCTATGCCGGTGGGCCCCTTCACCATCGTGGCGTCCTCCCGCTCGGTGTACGCGGTTCCGGCGATGTCGAGATGAGCCCAGGGGAATCCGTCGACGAATTCACGGAGAAACCACCCCGCGGTAATGCTGCCCGCAGCACGTCCGCCGGTGTTCTTCACGTCGGCGATGTCGGACTTGTTGAGCTCGCGATACTCCTCCCAGAGTGGCAGCTCCCAGGCGCGCTCATTGGCCCGCTCGCCCGCGGCGAGGAGATCCCGCACCAGCGCGGCATCGGTGCCCATCAGGCCCGCGGCGGAGTGACCTAACCCGATGGTGATCGCCCCGGTCAGGGTGGCGATATCGACCACGCAGGCAGGCTGGTAGCGGCGCGCATAGGAGAGCGCATCGGCGAGGAGCAGGCGGCCCTCGGCATCGGTGTTGGCGATCTCGATGGTCTTTCCGAGCTGGCTCTTCACCACGTCGCCGGGCTTGATGGCGCTGGCCGAGGGCATGTTTTCGGCGGAGGGAATCAGGCCGACGACCCGAAGCTTCGGGCGGAGCCGGCCCAGCATCTCAAAGGTGCCCAGCACCGCCGCGGCCCCGGACATGTCGTACTTCATGTCCTCCATTCCCTGCGCCGGCTTGATGGAGATCCCGCCGGTATCGAAGGAAACGCCCTTCCCGATCAGCACGACGGGAGCGCCGTCGTCCCCCGCGTATTCAAGCGCGATGAAGCGGGGCTCTTCCGAGCTGCCCTGGGCAACCGCGAGCAGCGCACCCATGGCCTCCTGCTCGATCCCCGACTTGTCGAGGATGGAGATGGTGTGACCGTGACGGCGGGCAAGCTCCGCCGCGGCTTCGGCAAGTTTGCGGGGCGGGAGGTGATTACCCGGCAGAACCTGCAGACCGCGACAGACGAGATGGCCCGCCGCGATCGCCGCGCCGATCCGGTGACCCTCACGCACCGCATCGACGTCCTGCGTGGCGAGCAGCTCCATGCGCTCGAAGGGCGGCTTCTTTTCCTCGGAGGGCTGCTTCAGCTCGGCGAAGTACCAGCCTCCCAGAGCGACGCCTTCCGCGACCACCTGACCGAACTCTTTGGCCGAGAGCTTTCCGAGTGCTTCGGGCGCGACGAAGAGGGCCGCACTAGGCACGCCAAGGGTGCGCGCGCGTTTCGCGCCGATCGCGGCGGCGCGACGGACGGCCGTGCGGGGGTCCTCGGTTGCCCCGATTCCTATGAGCAACAACCGCGGACGGGAGCCCTCCGGATACAGCAGCGCGGTCTCGTCCTTCTTGCCCGCAAAGTCTCCCGCGGCGTAACAGCGGCTGATGGCGCCGCGACTCGCCGCATCCAGGCCGGCGAGCGACGCAGGTTGTCCGCCTTGGGGAACGACGACGATGAGAAGCGGAGTGACGTGCGCTTCGGGTGCCGCGGGGACGACTTGGGTCTCAAACGTCATGGACATCCGAGATGGGCGGAGACCGGGAAGCTAACGATGCCCGAGGTGAGAGTCGAACTCGGACGGGGTCGCCCCCGGCGAATCCTGGGCCGCCCCAGGGGCACCAGGACGGACCCGAAAGCGCTCTTCCGGCGTGAGGCGTCGTTCCAGGCAACAACCTGCTTTCCACCATTCCGGCCGGCTCTTCCAGATCGTCGAGAGCGCGGACTGCTTGATGCTGCCCAGGGGCGGCTGCGAAACGCAGACGCGCACGTCGCCGTTGGATTGCACCTGGATCAGCTCGAGGGCCTCACAGGGCAGCCTGCGCTCATGCGCTGCGTGGCTCTGGGTCGAGACCCGCCAAGCCGCGGGATTCTGGAAGTAAGGGATCATCGCTTCGAGCTGGGCAAAGCTGTTGGCGATGTGGAGCCCGGCGCGCTTGAGCCCGATCAGCTCGCGTACCGCCGCGACGGCCTCGGCGGGATCTTCGGGCCAGTTGTCCGAGGCCAGGAACCACTCGGGATCTTCCGGCGTGTTGTAGTTCTGCTCGATCGGCTGGTAGAAGATGTCCACCCCGTCCCGGGTGGCGAACCGCGCCAAGGGAACCAGCTGGTCGAGATTGTGCCGCATCACCACGGTCTTGAAGCGGATGCGGTAGCCCAGGTCCCGCTCGCGCCGCAAACGCTCCAGCGTTTCGAACGAGGTCATGGTGCGCTGGAAGAATTCGCTGCGGCCACGGATCTTCGAGTGGCGCTCGCCCAGGCCGTCCAGGGACATGGTAACCCGCCAGGGACGCGCCGCCGCCAGGGCCTCCACGCGGGACTGGTCCCTCCAGTACCCGTGCGAAAGTACTTCCATGAGAAGCCCGAGCGAGGAACCATGGCGCACCAGCTCGGGAGTAGACTGGACCAGCAGCGCTTCGCCGCCGGTGAGGGTGACCTGGACGGGCCCGAGCCAGGCGCGGATGTCACTCAAGGCGGCCTTCCACTGTTCCGTCGAGGGTGAGTCTTCCTGGCCGCGATTCTGCCAGATGTCGCAATGGCAACAGCGCGCGTTACAGCGCTCGGTGATGAGAAACAGCACCGAGGTGGGGCGGCACCACCCCGCAAAGCGCCCGCCCGCGCTGATGCGCAGCCGGTTGTTGATTCCCGCGTAGAGCCGGTTATACCAACCACGCGTTTGCATGGTACCTCGCCGCCCGTTGGACCGCGATTAATGCTCCCGCCGAACCGTCACCCTGAGAGCTCCGGAGCCACTGCAACTCCCGCACCGCCGGGGCCGGCTGGCCCATTGTGGCGCGATCTCCCCCGCCAGCCACAAAGAGGTTGCGCGCTCAGTCGGGTGATGTTGCGGGGAGTCCATAGTCGGGCGGGCCCCGTGGCGCTGGCATTACGGTCGTATCGAGGGGGAGTGCCCGAGGCGAGAGTCGAACTCGCACGGGGTTGCCCCCGGCGGATTTTGAGTCCGCTGCGTCTGCCATTCCGCCACTCGGGCCGTGCTTGAAGTCTAAGGCGAAGCAGGCCCCGCGACGAGGCCCGCTGGAATGGTGTAAAAGGGCTACGGGCGCGGCCGCCTGGCCGGCGGCAAACCTCCCTGATTCAGCAGCCTTCCCTGCTGGAGCTCCTGCGCACGCTGCATCAGGCGATCCCGCAGCAGCAAGTACTGGCCGCGCTGCACCGGATTGAGGATCGCGGAAAGCTCTCGCATCTCGTCTTTGAAGGTCTGAGCGAAGGCGACCCGATGATTGGTGAGCGCTTCGACAAGCTTGGCGACACTATCGGAGTTGGCAGCGACGCCGGGCCGCAACTGAGCGGACAGGGCCTGGCGCAAGCGGCGCTCGTCGCGTTCCATGCCGCGCCGCCGGACGGCGATGGCTCCGAGCGACACCTGCAGCCGCGACGCCTGATCCTCGCTCAGCCCCAGCTCTTCCTTGAGGCGCTCGCCGAAGCGCTGCTCGATTTGCAGGCGCAGCCGCTCGGCGAGGAGCGGATCGGGCATCAGGGTGTCCTGTGCCCCGGCCGTGGACACGCCGCCAAGCACGGCAAGCACGAGTAATCCAATGAATCTCATCTATCCCTCCAGGGAGCGCAGCAAGCGCTCCAGGCTCTTGGCGTCCAGCTCGTCGAACGAAGCGGGATCCGGATGCGCCGCGGCGGCAGCGGCATCCGGTCGTGCAGAGGACGCAAACTCAAGGCTCACGTTAAGTTGAAGCCGGCTTGGACACAGACTCGACAGGCATTCAATCGACAAAGTCCAGCCGTGTTGATAATCGCTCAATTCGTTTGTCAAACATAGGGTTACCTGATCACATATCGAGTGACTTACAAACAATGAGCCCCGCTCTACCGCGAGTTCTGGCCCACCGCGGCGCCTCGGGGCACTGCCAGGAGAACTCGCTTGCCGCCTTCCGCGAAGCAATCCGCCTCGGCGCGGACGGCGTGGAGCTGGATGTCCACGGGACGGCGGATGGCGCGCTGGTGGTCCACCACGATGCGAACATTCCGGGCCTGGGGCCTATCCCGGCTCAGGAGCTAAAAGCGATCCGGGGGGTCCGGCTGGCCGGAGGCGAGCTGGTACCAACGCTAGCCGAGGCGCTCGAGGTGCTGGGGAGCCTCGAAGTGTGGGTCGAACTCAAGTCCCTGCCCTCCTCCGCAGACGAGGCGCTGCTGGCGGCCCTCGAGCAGGGACCGGCCCCGGAACGCTACGGCGTTCACGGGTTCGATCACCGCATTGTGGCGCGCCTGGGGGCCAAGCGCCCCGCCCTTCGCCGCGGTATCCTCTCGGCTTCTTATCCGCTCGACCCGGTGGGCCCCATGACGGCTGCGGGCGCAAACACTCTGTGGCAAGAGTGGTGTCTAATCGACGAGGCACTGGTCGCGGCCGTACATCGTAGCGGCGGCCAGCTCATCGCCTGGACCGTCAATGAGGCCACCTCCGCCCGCCGTCTGGGCGCGCTGGGCGTAGACGCGCTCTGCGGGAACTTTCCAGAGCGGCTGCGATAGACTTAGAATGCTCGGCTGCCGGCGGTCGGCATTGGTTGATGATTACGGCTCACCATGAAGGATTCTCCTGCGATGCATCCATCCCGATGGTTGTGGCCCCTCGCGCTGGTAGCCGCGGCCGCGGGCAGGCTCGGAGCTCAGGAGCCGGCTCGCATCAGCTTCGAGACCTACACGCTGCCGAACGGGCTCAAGGTCATCCTGGCTCCCGACCACTCTTCCCAGGTGGTGGCGGTCGACGTGTGGTATCACGTCGGGTCCCGCGATGAGGTAAAGGGGCGAACCGGATTCGCTCATCTCTTCGAGCACATGATGTTTCAGGGATCGGCCCACGTGAAGAAGGCCGAACAGTATCAACTGGTGGAACGGGCCGGAGGATCTCTCAACGGCAGCACGGCGGAGGATCGCACCAACTATTACGAGGCGCTTCCCTCCAACCGCCTCAACCTGGGGCTCTGGCTGGAGGCGGACCGCATGCGTTCCCTCGCGGTGACTGATTCCACCTTCGCCAATCAGCGCGAGGCGGTGAAGGAGGAACGACGGCTGAAGGTGGACAACCAGCCCTACGCGGCGGCCATCTTCGAGGGGATGTACTCGCTCGCCGACAGCGGCGGCTGTTTCCCCTACGCGCATTCGATCATCGGCTCGATGGACGATCTCAACGCGGCCAAGACCGCCGACGTGAAGGCCTTCTTCGACCTCTACTACGCGCCCAGCAACGCCACGCTGACCATCGTGGGCGACTTCGAGCTGGCCCAGGCGAAAGCCCTGGTGCAGCAGTATTTCGGCGACATCCCGCGGGGGAAAGAACCGCCAGCGGTCAGCTGTGAGGCCAAGTTCAATTCGGGCGCGATTCGGCGCCCCTGGCCCGACCCGAAAGCCAACCTGCCTGCCGTCCTGCTGGCGTACCGGGTGCCGGAGTATCGTCACGCGGACATGCCGGCCATTGATCTCCTTGCCACCATCCTGGGTCAGGGGGAGAGTTCGCGGATCAACAAGTCGGTGGTGCGGGATCACAAACTGGCGCAGTTCGCCATCGTGCTCTCCAATCCGGCCAGCCCGCGGCGCGGTCCCGGTGTGCTGCTGGCCCTCGGGATCACCAACCAGGGCGTGTCTCCCGATTCACTCGAGGCCGGCCTGGCGGCAGAGTTTGCCCGAGTGGTGCGGGAGGGGGTAACGGAGGCGGAGCTCGCCAAGGCTAAGAACGCCTACCGCACCCAGCTGATCACCCAGCAGCAGCAGGCGCTCGCAAAGGCCGAGGCGCTGCAGTCCGCGGACCTCTTCCTGGGTAATCCCGAGGCGGTGAACACCAACTGGCGCCGGTTCCTCGCGGTCACCGCCGACGACATCAAGCGGGTCGCGGGCAGCTACTTCCGGCCGGAGAATTCATTGGTGCTGCTGATTACGGCGGGAGGGGCAAAGTGAAGACAGTGAGGAAGGTGAGGCCTGGCGGACGGGTTCTGCTCGCGGCCGCCGGCGTTTTGTTGCTGCCGGCCCTTGCCATTTCGCAAGAGTACCCCAAAACGCCGCCGGCGCCGGGGCCGCTCACCGTGGCCCCCTTCCCTCCATTCCGCGAGGCGGTGCTTCCCAACGGACTGCGGCTGCTGGTTGTGGAGAGGCACGAGCAGCCGGTGGTTTCCCTCTCGCTGAATTTCGCCGCCGGGACGAGCGTGGATCCCGCCGGCAAAGAGGGCCTGGCGGAGATGGTTGCCGGGTTACTGACCAAGGGTGCGGGCAAGCGCACGGCGGAGCAAGTGGCGGAGGCGATCGAGAGCGCCGGCGGGAGCCTCAGCGCCGGCGCCGGCTCGGATTTTCTTTCGGTCAACTCGACCGTCCTGACACCCAGCCTCCCGCTGGCATTAGAGCTGATTCGCGACGCGGTGCTCTCACCGGCGTTCCCGGACAAGGAGCTGGAGCTGCTGCGGACCCAAACGCTTTCGGGGTTGCAGCTCGCGCTTACCCAGCCGGAAGTCATTGCCGACCGCGCCTTTCGCCTGGCGCTGTACGGCAGCCATCCCTATGCCAGAAGCGCGGCGCCGGCCAACGTGCGCTCCCTCACCCGCGCCGACCTGGCGGCCTTCCACCGGAGCCGGCTGCGGCCATCCGGTGCGTTGCTGGTGGTCGCGGGGGACGTGAATGCCGCAGACGTTCGGCGCCAGGCCGCGCGCGCCTTCCAGGGTTGGCAGGGCGCCCCACCCACGGCTGCCACGCCGTCAGCACCGCCGGCCCGGGCCAAGACCGAGCTGATCCTGGTGCACCGCCCCGGCTCAGTGCAGTCGAACATCCTGGCGGGCAACCTCACTTTTCTCCCCAACGATCCGCGGATCTACGCCGCCACGGTGGCCAATCAGGTGCTGGGCGGCGGCGCCTCGAGCCGCTTGTTCATGATCCTGCGGGAGCAGAAGAGCTGGACCTACGGCGCGTACGCGCGCTACGCCCGGCGCAGAGGAGTCGGCTTTTTCGAGGCCAGCACCGAGGTGCGGACGGAGGTCACGGATTCCGCCCTCAAGGAAATGCTTCGCCAGCTCGAGCGCCTCCGCGCAGAGCCGGTCGACACCGCGGAGCTCGAGGCGGCGAAGGGCGCGTTGACGGGGCGCTATCCGCTCTCGATCGAGTCGGCCGATCAAGTGGCAAATGCGGTCGCGACCGCTCGCCTCTATGGTCTGGCGCCCGACTATGTGCAGACCTATCGGGTGAGGCTCGGCGCGGTCACCACGGCGCAGGTGCAAGCCGCGGCCGCGGCGACGATCCGGCCCCAGAGTGCGGTCATCGTGGTGGTGGGTGATGGCGCAAAGATCTACGAGCGGATCAAGGACATCGCTCCGATTACGATCGTGGATCCCGAGGGCGTGCCGCTTACTCCGGCGGATCTTGCCCCGAAGGCGGCGGCGCTGGAGCTGGACCTCGGCGCGCTGGCAGCCCGGCGCGACAGCTTCACCGTTTCCTATGCCGGGAACAAGATTGGCTGGCAGCGTGGCGTGCTCGAACCGATCAGCGACGGCTTCCGCTACAGCGAGGATTTGCATTTGGGAGGTCTGGTTGAACAGAGCACGACGCTGGAGCTCGATCGCGCGGGGAACATGCGGAGCGTCAAGCAGACCGGCAAACAACAGGGACAGGACGTGATGATCGACGTCAGCTACGCGGGCGGCCGCGCCAAGGGCAGCGCAAAGACGCCCGATCCGAAGACGCGGCAAGTCAAAGCGGTGACGATCGATACCGCGCTGACCCCAGGCACGATCGACGACAACGCGATCACGGCATTGCTCCCCGCCCTGAGCTGGAAGCCGGGCGCCAGGTGGACCGTGAACGTGATGAGTGCGGGGCAGGCCGAGATCAAGCCCTGGACGCTCACGGTGGTGGGCACCGATTCAGTGAAGCTGGGCGCCGCCGCCGTGGACGCTTATCGCGCCGAGCTGAGCGGCGGAGATGCCCCGCTGGTCTTGTGGGTCAGCACCGCCAAACCGCATCGCCTGGTCAAGATCGCGGTAGCGGGGCAGCCGGTGGAGTTTTTGTTGGTGCCGTGATCGAGGAGTGAGGAGTGAGGAGTCGCTGTCACCCAACCAAGGAATCTCGCACATGAATCGATCAGTCTTATTGACCGGCTTGCTCACCGCGTGCGCCAGCGGGCAGGCGCAGGCTCCGGCCGCGCCCACGCCGGTACCGCCAGCCCCACCCGGCGCGGCAGCGTACACGGACACACTCAGCATCGACCGGCCCCAATACCCGTCGACCTACAAACGGCGCGTGAATCCGCCGGTGCTGATCCGTAACGCGACGGTGCTCACCGCCGCCGGCCAGGAGCTGAGCAACGCATCGGTGCTCTTCCGTGACGGCAAGGTCGTCGCGGTGGGCACCAGCGTGCAGGCGCCGTCGGATGCCCAGATCGTCGATGGGACCGGGAAGTTCGTCACGCCGGGCATCATCGATACCCACAGCCACCTGGGTGTCTACGCCGCGCCAGGCACGGCCGCCGAGAGCGATGGCAACGAGGCCACCAATCCGGTGACGGCGGAAGTTTGGGCCGAGCATTCGATCTGGCCCCAGGATCCGCAGATTCCCCTGGCGATCGCGGGCGGAGTCACAGTGATGCAGGTGCTGCCCGGATCCGCCAACCTGATCGGGGGCCGCTCGGCCACGGTGCGGCTGGTGCCCGCGCGCACGGTGCAGGAAATGAAGTTTCCAGGCGCGCCTTACGGGATGAAGATGGCCTGCGGGGAGAACCCCAAGCGGGTGTATCAGACTCGCGGTCCTTCGACGCGCATGGGCAACATGGCGGGAGATCGTGCGGCGTTCATCCAGGCGGAGGAGTACCGCGCGCGCTGGGGCAAGTGGCTCAAGGACAGGAAAGGCGATCCACCCGCGCGCGACCTCAGGATGGAAACGCTGGCCGGCGTGCTGCGCGGGGAGATCTCGGTGCAGAACCACTGCTATCGAGGGGACGAGATGGCCCAGATGCTCGACCTGGCTAAGGAATTCGGATTCAAGATCCGCTCGTTCCACCACGCCATCGAGGCCTACAAGGTCGCGGACCTGCTTGCCGCGAACGGAACCGCCGCGTCCGTCTGGTCGGACTGGGGCGGCTTCAAGATGGAAGCCTTCGACGAGATCCTGGAGAACGCCGCGCTGGTCACCCAGGCGGGGGCGCGCGCGGTGATTCACACGGACAGCCCCGATGGAATCCAGCGGATGAACCAGGACATGGCGAAGGCCTACTACGGCGGCCTGCGGGCGGGCATCACGCTCACGCGCGACCAGGCCATCCGGTGGATCACCGCCAATCCGGCCTGGGTCCTGGGCATCGACCAGCTGACCGGGACGCTGGAAGCGGGCAAGCAGGCCGACGTGGTGCTCTGGTCGGGTGATCCCTTCTCGGTGTACTCGAAAGCGGAAAAGGTATGGAACGAAGGGTGGCTGGTGTTCGACCGGCTGGATCCCAAGCATCAATACAAGACCGACTTCAATATCGGGCAGACCGCGCCGGGGGTGGGACGATGACTACAGTCGGGAGGCGCTTACTTGTCGGGATCGTCCTGCTTGCCGCGGCGCCGCTCCACGCGCAAACCATCGCGATCACGGGCGGGACGGTGTATCCGGTCTCCGGCCCGAAGCTCCCCAACGCAACGGTCTTGATCCGCGACGGGAAAATCGCGGCGGTCGGCAGCAACGTCAGCATTCCCGCCGACGCCATCCGGGTCGACGCGAGCGGGAAGTGGGTGACCCCGGGATTCATTCACGCCAACGCGAACGCCGGATTGGGCGTGGCCGGACTCAACGGCCAGGGCGAGGGTGGCGTGCAGGGCGAGGTCAATCCGTCGTTCAACCCCGCGGAGGGGATCGATCCGGCAGCGTTCACGATTCCGATCGCGCGGACGGGCGGCATCACCAGCGCCCTGCTGCCGCCCGGCGGACCGTTCTTCCCCGGCCAGGTCCCGGCGGTCAACTATGCCGGCGAGCGGATCGAGGACATGCTGATCCGGCGTAACGCCGCGCAGGTGCTCGACCTCACGAGCAGCAGCAAGCAGGCGGGCGGGGGCAGCCGCGGCGGCACGATGGCCCGGGTACGCCGGCTCTTCGACGACGCGCTCGAGTACGCGCGCCGCAAATCGGATTTTCAGCGAGCGGCCATCCAGCCGCTCTCGGCGCCCGCCAAGGAGCTCGAGGCGCTGCTGCCGGTGCTGCGCGGCGAAGCAATCC